>DRFJ01000045.1 GCA_011050615.1 Bacteroidota bacterium | reverse complement strand
CGCGGGGGTGTTGTATTGTGGGGTTCGATGCTTATCCGCAGGTGGGACTGCGGCTATTGTTCTTTATCCCCTCCGGGGATTGCATAGAGGTAATGGTCCGGAGGACCATAATAGCAATAGCCCGGTCCCACCCGGGGGAAGAAATACACCCCTCAAAAAACCACTCCGAGCAGCGCGAGTGTGCCGGAGGCACGCGAGTGCTGTGAGGACAGAGGGAAGGGGAGGGGGATTGATTGAAAAATGCAAAATTAAAATTTTAATTGATGCAGTGGTGAACTACTTAGCCAGGGGCAGGATGGGAAGGAACTATTTCTGATTAGCCGGGATGGAAGCCGTTTTCCTTCTGCAGCATCAGGAGTAGCAGCCCAGGGTGCCTGAGTAGACGACGGGTGGTGCTTCTGATTTCCAGTTGTTTGAAATATAAATCACCAAATTAACCAGTCAACGAATTAACTACTTAACATGCTTGCCGACTGAAGACTGCAAAAATTTTCCCACTTTTTTGGAGTGATTTTTGTAATTAACAAGTAATAACGATACTTTTAGTTATTGTTTCATACAATCAAAAACCAACCCTATGAAATATTATCTCTACTGCCTGGCCATAATACTTGCGAGTGTCTTTCTAACTTACTGCAAGTCAGCCGATGAGGACAATCGAGAGGAAATGGCCCGTCGCTCATCCGTAAGGGATGCCGTTACTGTATCTACCGTGGAACTCAAAAGATCTACATTCTACCATGAACTGGTGTCAAACGGAAAAGTGTTTGCTAAAAATACTGCTACCGTACCTTTCAGAGTGGACGGAACCATCGAAAAGATACATGTCAAAAATGGCGATAAAGTAAATAGAGGAGATCTGCTGGCTGAACTGGAGGACTTTAATTACCGCATACAGTTTGAGAAAGCCCGGCAGCAACTCGAAAAAGCAATGATCGAGTTTAAGGATGACCTGATAACCTTCCATGGCTCTGAGGACACCACCGGGATGAGTCCCGATATGTTACGAATGAGTAAGATAAGAAGCGGACTCATCGATGCAGAGACTAATCTCAGGGAAGCTGAATATAAGCTTAAACACGCAAAAATATATGCGCCCATTGCCGGAGCCGTGGCTGATCTTGAAGCCAAGGAGTGGAATCCCTCGAACATATATTCTGACGGACTGTGCAAGATTATTAATAATTCTGTTATAGAAGTCGAGTTCCCCGTCCTGGAATCGGAATACGGATTCATTGAAAAGGACATGCCTGTGAATATCATTCCTTTTGTTAGCGAAGGTACCGGATATACCGGCCGTATTACAAAAATCAACCCTATGGTGGATGAAAACGGCATGGTTAAAGTGAGGGCGGAGTTAAAGAACGGTGATAAACTCCTTGAAGGGATGAATGTGAAGATACTGATACGCAAACCGGTTGAGGACAGGCTGGTGGTACCCAAGGAAGCACTTGTTATACGCCAGGGACGTGATGTGGTCTTTGTTCGTGAGGACAGCCTGGCAATATGGAAGTATGTTACTACTGAATTTGAAAACTCTGACTCATTCTCAATATCTGAAGGACTGGAGGAGGGCGACCTGGTAATTTACCACGGGAATGTGAACCTGGCTCACGAAACAGTAGTCATTGAAGAAGAAAAGTGAAACACAGCCATAATACAAAAGCTTTTTCCTCTTTTACCATCAATGTGATCTTCGTATTGCTGATCACAATAGGTATTGCCGTTATACCTTTGCTCTCACTGCAGCTTAATCCTACAAGGTATATGCCGGCAATGACCGTTTCATGGTCGTGGCCACTTGCCCCGGCCAGGGTGATAGAGCAGGAGGTGACATCGGTGCTTGAAGGGGTGGTCTCCACCGTGCCCGGGGTTAAAAGCATTAGCTCAGCCACACAGAACGGTTCGGGTTCCATAAGCATTGAATTTGATAAAAAAACCGACCTCCAGGCCAAACGCTTTGAGGTGGCAACGCTCCTGA
This sequence comes from Bacteroidota bacterium, assembly GCA_011050615.1. Classification (GTDB taxonomy): domain Bacteria; phylum Bacteroidota; class Bacteroidia; order Bacteroidales; family VadinHA17; genus UBA9300. The sequence continues at coordinate 46,304 of DRFJ01000045.1, read as the reverse complement.
GGGAAGCAAAGCATAAACTGCCGCCCGGGGTGTCATATCCCATTGTGAGAATGTCAATGCCCGATAATGAAACCGGTACCGATATACTGGTTTACCAGATAAACGGTACCGCCAGCCCCTCGTATATACAAAAGATGGCAGAGGAACAGATTAAGTCGAGGCTGGCTGTGGTGGAAGGTGTTTATGATATTAATGTTTACGGTGCCAGCAACCTGGAATGGGAGCTTATATACGACCAGGATAAACTGAAGATGCTCGGGCTGTCAGCCTCTTCCATCAGGCAGGCTATAAGCAATTATCTCCTGGAAGAAGAACTGGGCTCTGCACTGGAGACGGATGTGTACGGTAACGATATAAGGACTTACCTTACCCTGAGAGGGAATGCAGAAAGAGACGTGAAGTGGCCTGATATACCTGTGGCCAGGTGCGATGAGCGGATAATACACCTGGGTGATATTGCCACGGTGAGATTGCTGGAGCAGGATGCCCGGACATACTACCGAATAAACGGCCTGAATACAATCAACATGGTCATCAGCGCGGAGAAGAATGTGAATAATATAAAGGTGGCCGACGATGTTAAAAGGTCAATGGATGAGATTGCCGCCAATTTACCGCCGGGATACAGCGCAAGGATAAACTATGATGCCACCATTACACTTAAGCAAGAGCTCACCAAGATACTGTACAGGACAATAGCTTCCATAATACTCCTGCTGCTCTTTGTCTTTATCATAAGCCGCGAAATACGCTACCTGGCAATTATCACAATAAGCCTGCTGGCTAACCTCGCGGTAGCCTTTATCTTTTACTATATCCTCAAGATTGAGCTACACCTCTATTCACTGGCCGGGATAACGGTCTCCTTCGGTATTATCATTGACAATACCATAGTGATGACCGATCACCTGAGACACCATAAGAATAAACTGGTCTTCCTCGCTATAATGGCCGCCACGCTCACTACAGTGGGAGCATTGTCGGTGATCTTTTTCCTCGATGAGGAATCGAAAGCCAAGCTGGCAGACTTTGCTGCAGTGGTTATTGTGAACCTTGTAGTTTCCCTGGGGGTGGCTTTGTTCTTTATACCTTCCCTGCTTGACAAGATAGCCCTCCCGGTGAAAAAGACAGCCAGGATGGTTAGGCGCAAAAGACGAATAATAAATATAAGCTCCCTGTATTCAAAATATATTGGTCTTGGGATAAGGTACAGGACAATACTGATCATCATTGCAGTGCTGGGTTTCGGTCTGCCCCTCTTCATGGTCCCTGAAAAACTTCCGGCTAAAGAGGATACGGTATATTATGGTTCTGTTGTTGAAGAACCTGAACTAACAGGCTTCCAGGAGTTCTATAATAAGACCGTTGGGGCCCGTAAATTCAACCAGGATATCAGGCCGGTGATTGAAAAAATACTGGGCGGAAGCCTGAGGCTGTTCGCTGATAAGATATCATCGTCATTCGGTTATTACTATTACGGTAGTGGTGATGAGGAGGTGCGTACAAGACTGAATGTGAGCATAGGCAGGAGCCAGGAAGGCCTGACCATAGAGCATCTGAACGATATTTGCCAGAGGGTTGAAAATATGCTGGCCGCCTATGATGAGATAGAGATGTTTACCACCAGCATCTATAATGAAGAGTCAGCCAACATGAGTATAATCTTTGACCCCGAAGTGGAGAATGGCATATTCCCCTTTATACTGAAGATAAGAATTGAAGATTTTATGATGGGAGTAGGTTCATACCATGTTACCGTATCCGGAGTAGGCAGGGCTTTCTCCAACCAGGTAGGGAGTGAATATATAAGCGGGCAATGGATAGTAGTGATGAAAGGTTATAACTATGATGAGCTGATGGGCTATGCTGAAGACCTTAAGCTGAGGCTCCTTGAGCACCCCCGTATACAGGAAGTATATATCATGGGCAGCGGGGAGCGCTACCGGACCAGGAAAGTTACAAGGAACAGACTGAGCCTCGATGCCGCCTTCCTGGCAAATAATAATTCCGACCTGCGTTTTGCCTATTCGGAAGTAAACAAGTATTCAAGATCACATGCACCCTCACTCTATCCCTTTGTTAATGATTTCAGGGCACCGCTGACTATTAAGTCGCGTCAAAGTGAGGAATATGACTACTGGACAGTTATAAACAGCCCTGTTGAGACACCGGATGGCATGCTGGTTAAACTGAAGGACTTCTCCGACATACGAAGTGATGTAACTGATAACAGGATAACGCGTGAGGACCAGCAGTACGTGATGATGGTGATGTACGACTTTATAGGCAACTATGAACTGGGACGGATTATACTAGACAGGAACATCCAGGAGACGAAGGCCATCCTGCCCCTGGGCTATTCGGCCGACCGCTCATATTACAGGTATTCATGGGGTGAGCAGGAAAGCAATTTCTACCTGATATTCCTGGTAATACTGATAATATATTTTATCTGTGCCATCCTGCTTGAATCATTCACCCAGCCACTGGTGGTAATAAGCCTTATTCCTTTTTCAATGATAGGGGTCTTCCTTACCTTTCATATCTTCAGGATAAGGCCTGATGAAGGAGTGCTGGCAGCCATGCTGCTGTTGGCCGGTCTGGTGGTTAACTCGGCACTGTATATAGTAAACGATTATAATAACTTTAAAAAGAGAAAGAATGTACTTACGAAAATGAGATTGTATGTCAAGGCATATAATGCCAAGATCATACCTATTTTCCTGACCATATTGTCGACGATAATAGGATTGTCACCCTTCCTGCTTGCCGGCAAGGATGAGCGCTTCTGGTTCTCACTGGCAGCCGGCACAACCGGCGGACTGATCTTTAGCATGGTAGGATTATTGTTTTTCCTGCCGGTGTTTATGGGAGTGGGTAGGGGGACTGAGAGACTGAAAGACTGAGAGACTACCGAATTAACAAATTAACGAATTAACGATTCAACAACATATAAATGGTAAAATTCCTCATACACCGTCCCGTAGCAGTAATAATGAGCTTTATAGCCGTTATCATGCTGGGTATTGTGTCGTCCGGCAGACTGCCGGTATCCCTGATGCCCGATATAGATATACCGGAAATAACAGTGGCTGTTTCCCGTCCTGATAACTCGGCCAGGGAGATAGAAAATTCGATAGTGAGCATCCTGAGGCGTAACCTCTTGCAGGTACCAGGGCTTGATGATATTGAATCCGAATCGCGTAACGGGAGCGCTATAATCCAGCTTAAGTTTGAATATGGCACGGATATCGACCTGGCTTTTATGGAGGTAAATGAGAAGATTGACGGAAGCATGAACGCACTGCCTAACGACCTGGACAGGCCCAGGATAATAAAGGCCAGTGCCACCGATATACCTGTCTTTATGCTTAACCTGAGCCTTGGCGAAGAGCAGTATTCGGAGGAAAGGTTCAACCAGTTCAGTAAATTCTCCGAAACAGTAATAAAAAAGAGGATTGAGCAACTGCCTGAGGTGGCCATAGCGGATATCACGGGCCAGGTTGATGAAGAGATATATATTGAACCTGACCTGGAGAAAGCGGGAAGCCTTAATATTTCAGAAAATGAAATACGGGCTGCCATTGAAAGGAATAACCTCAATGTGGGCAGCCTGTTGGTGAAAGACGGCAAGTACCTTTACACACTGGAGTTCAGCTCATACCTTAAGACCGTTGATGATGTGGCAAATATATACCTGAGGTCAGGTGACAGGCTTGTGCAGATGAAGGATGTGGCAAATGTGGGTTTGCGCCAGGGCAGGCTGACAGGCATGTATTTTAACGGTGACAAGCGGTCAATATCACTGGCTATAATAAAAAAAACAACGGCCAGGATGGCCGACCTTGAGGAAAAGCTTGATGAATTGCTGGATATTTTTGCTGATGATTATCCTGATATACGGTTCGGGATATCACAGGACCAGACAAGGATACTTGACTTTTCAATGTCGAACCTGAAGATGAGCCTCCTGTTCGGTTGTACCATGGGCTTCCTGGTAATGTTTTTCTTCCTCAGGGACGGACGGTCACCCTGGCTCATAGGCATAAGTATTCCTTCCTCGGTACTTATAAGCATCTTGTTTTTCCACCTGGCCGGACTGTCCATTAATATAATATCCCTTTCGGGTCTCATACTTGGTGTGGGCATGATGATAGATAATTCCATCATCGTTACTGATAATATCATGCAGTACATGAACAGGGGCAGTTCAGTGTCCGAATCATGTATTAAGGGCACTAACGAGGTCATACGTCCGCTGCTTTCGTCTATGCTTACCACCTGTGCCGTCTTTATTCCCCTTATCTTTCTCAGCGGTATTGCCGGTGCCCTTTTCTTTGACCAGGCTGTAGCCATCTCCATCGGCCTCTTCGTTTCCTTTGCTGTTTCGATAATGTTGCTGCCCACCCTGTTCAGGCAGTTCTATAAGAATCCGCGCGAGGGAGCACTTACCCGCTTCGTGAAAAGGATTTCGTTTAAGAACCTGGAGAAAAAGTACGAAAGGGGACTGGACTTCTTTTTCAAATACAGGAGAATAATGATACCTTTCTTCATTTCGCTTATGTTTGTGAGCATCCTGTTTTTCCTTATGATGGAGAAGGAACGATTGCCTGCAGTGAAGCAGGATGAGATGCTTGTGCTGGTGGACTGGAATGAGAATATTGACGTCAGGGAGAATACCGGCAGGGTGATGGATCTGCTGGCACACTGCAGTGATAAAATAGTGCAATCAAATAATTTCATAGGCGAGCAGGATTTTATTTTTAACAGGGATTATGACCAGAGCTACACCCAGTCGAAAATATACCTGAAAGCTGAAGATTATTCTGTTTATGACGAGCTCAGGAGGGCAATTGATAATTATATCTCATCGGCTTACCCTGATGCTTCACTTAACATAATACCTCAGGAAAATGTTTTTGAGAAGATCTTTTCAGCAACGGAAGCCTGCCTGGTAGTACACCTGAGCCTGGTATCGGAAGAGAGGGTGCCTGCCCTGGACAAGGTTGAGAGGATTAGGTCAGCACTGGATGAAGGCTGGCCGGAGGCAATGGTAACAATGCCGCCCACCGGTGAAAAAGTAATTGTAAGTATCAACCAGGAAAGATTGATGGTTTACGAAGTAAATCCCCAGCAGCTGTATTACAGGCTTAAGACAGCATTTAACAGTAACCAGGCGGGTGAGCTGAGGGCTTCGCATGAAATATTGCCAATAGTTCTTGTAGAGGACCAGGAATACATAAGTAATATTATTAATGGCAGTTTTGTCAGGAATATCCGGGGACAGGAAGTGCCCTTGCGTAACCTTGTTGATGTAGAGAGGATGTATGGGTATAAATATATCAGGGGAGGCCTGTACGGTGAATATGTCCCTTTAAGCATGGATATAGAAACACGATCGCCTGAAAACCTTACAGCTGAGATAAGGTCAGTGGTAAGCCGGGAAGATGATATCAGTGTACGTTTTTCCGGATCGCTGATATCCGGACAACAGATCTTCAGGGAGATGTTTTTTGTAATACTGATATCAATACTGCTGCTTTATTTCATCCTGGCTTCCCAGTTTGAATCGCTCAAACTGCCTTTTGTAGTGATGCTGGAACTGCCCATTGACATAACAGGGGCTTTGATGCTTCTGAGAATATTCGGCGGCACGATTAACCTGATGTCAATGATAGGTATTATTGTAATGTCAGGTATAATAATAAACGATTCTATATTGAAGATAGACACCATTAATCACCTGCGGCGATCGGGCCTGAAACTGAAGGAGGCGATATACGAAGGAGGGGCCAGGAGGCTGAAGCCTATTATTATGACCAGCCTGACGACCATACTGGCCATGATGCCCTTCCTCTTTGGCACCGACATAGGCTCGGAGCTGCAGAAACCACTGGCGCTGACGGTTATAGGAGGAATGGCACTGGGTACGGTGGTGAGTTTGTATTTTATACCCTTAACTTATTGGTATTTATACCGCAAGGCTCCCCCTTTGAAGGGGGCGGCGAGCAAAGCGAGCCGGGGGATGTAAAAGATACAAGATAAAAGTAGAAAGATACAAGTATAAAATGGGGCAGGGGATGGAATGATGAACCGAGAAGTGCGAGTGTGCCGCAGGCAGGCGAGTGCTGAGGGAAGGAGGGGAGAATTAGGATTGAAGATATAATGAGTTTCCCTGAATAGGGTTGACCGCTTACATCTTTCCCGCATTCAGGACAAAAACATGCACGATGTTCAATAATCTCATCCGGATTATCTGTCATCTTCAAAGTCTTGCCATCATGCCCGGGTCGTCCTCCTGCTTTACGACCACTCTTTTCTCTAAGACTGCTGGTACGTGGGGGCCTGTTCTCATCTTTGGAAGGTGGTACAGAACTGTTACTGCTGTCCTTTTTAGTCTTGTAGCGCAGCAGCTCGTGTTCCAGAGATTCTATTCGAGCAAGAAGTATGGGGATTTTAGCAAGTTCCTGGGCCTGCATCTTTATGATGCCCTTCAGATCTTCAATGATTATTTTATCGGATGGTTCCATAGTCTTCCATACAAAACTAATCCTGGAATTCAATATATCTAAGAACGTAACCTCTTATTTATCAAACACTAAAACAATAATTGTTCATATGTGTGCATTTTTGCAAAACAGCACAACAAAAAAGCAAAAAATGTTGATTCAAACAGTAAAAGTTGTTAATAACATCAATTTTACAGAAACTGATTAGTTGCACAACTAAGGAGGTTGGTAAAGATTACTTCTTTTCTCTCAGCTGTGATACTGTTTATCGTATAAGAAAAAGCAGTATTATGCCGGCTTTTGTGCTTAATTATGATAAGAATGTATTTTCCATAACTACGGGTACGGGGAACCCTGAATGGGAAGATACTTACAATATGATTTATTACTCTGAGACTGATGATTATCCTGTGATGGTTTTCAGGTATGGAGAGGAGTTTTATACTGTTCTTATTAAGGAAAATGAGGAAGCAGAGATTTTCAAAGGTGCGATTAATATTACCAGCACTTATAAAAATTCATTTATCTGGGCTGTCTATCCGTCGTTCCTTGAAGAGCGTATCAATATCATTGATCCTGGACGGGAAAAATGCACCAACCCCGAAATGCTTGAACAATACCTTGATAATCCGGAAGAGATTGGGAGTTTATTGATGAAAGTGAATATTAACTATCGTTGAATTGTTTTCGATTCAATAGACCAACATTATTAACTATCTTTAAATTCAAGACAAATCTATAGCAGGCTAATGACTATTACGGATATTTTTTTAATTATGAATCTTAACCAAGCATAAATAAAATGAGAAATTTTCTTTTTTTAATCCTGGTTCTCTTATTGTTTTCCTGTAATGCAGGTAATGAGGACCGTGTTGTGTCAACTGTTAATCTCGACGGGAGGAAAATTCCCGTAATCCATTTCGACAGGCTGCCTGATGAGCTGAGAGAAACCGGTATCTCTGAGATAATTGATGATTACCGGGTGATACCACTGGAGACAAAAGAAGAATGTCTTGTCGGGAACGCGATGGTATTCCTATTTGAAGATAAAATAATTGTGGGGACACAGATTAACTTTCCCGACCCTGTTACATGCTACATGTTCGATTATAAGGGCAGGTTCATAAAAGGAGTGGGTGCAGGCGGTAATGGTCCGGGTGAACACTCCGGTTATTTACTGTCATCATTGTTACCCCTACCTGATACCAACATGTTTGTATTGAGTTTCACGACAGAAAATCAGCTGTTTAACAGTAATGCTGAATATGTTTCCGATGTTAAGCAGCCTTATGATCTTATGGGGAACAGTGTTAGTTATTCAGGCGACACCTGGTACAGTCCCGGGGTTGTAAGAGGCCATCCTTTTTACCCGAGGGATTCAGTCCTCCTGGTGATACATGATAGAAAGGGTGAAGTAAAAGGCCTCATCGAAAGGACTGTTTACCCGCCGTCTGCAGACAAGGGATTTACGCCCTCAATGGGAGGGGGCTCTGTGTACATTTATAATGGTAAATGGAGACTTTATTCACCCGGTAACGACACAGTGTATTCTCTTTCCGGGGAAAATGTAGTTCACGAATATATTCTTGACAGGGGGGCAAGGGGACAGAAATATAATACAATAGTTGAACCTGAGTCAATTATAGGGAGATACGGTTATTCGGTAATTGGGGAGTCTGATGATCAGTGGATTGTTAACTGCTCGGAGATAACAAAGGCCGAAGTAAGTGAGTACAGGCCCGGACAATGGGGTGGCATGTATGATATAAGAGATGAACTGGCAGTTATTGGAAAAAACAGTGAAGAGGCAATGAGGATGAAAGTATTTGATGATCTTTATGGGATAATTAATGAAAGAGCTTTCAACTCATCTCATTACTATACCATAGACAATAAATTAGTTGTAGCTCAACAGGCTTCAGACCTGAAGGTAAAGATTGCCGAAAAACTAAAAGAGGATGACATGGATCCAAACCAAAGAAAACGCCTCGAAGAGTTGGACAGCCAGATTGATGAGAACAGCAACCCGGTGGTTTTTATTTTTTCGCTAAAGGAGAAGATTGATATTTGATTGGCTTCGCCGAGTTAAAGGTTGGCTTCTCCAAGCTCCGATCATTATTTATTTCAAACTGACAACCATCAGTACTGGATTGTCGTTTTCATCCAGCCTGTCGATCATTTCGAGTAGAGGCGCAAAATCTTGCGCTTCTACGCCGCTGTTCATTATTTTATCCCTAAGTTCCTTTTTCTTCAGATCAAGCGGAAGGATTGGCATGTAAACCGTACTGTCATTCACCGCTGCCTTAGGCCAGAAATCGGTTCCGCCATCAATATCGTTAATAATGCTGCCGGGATCATTATTGTTGTCAACAAGCAGCCGGCCTGTAGCTCCCGGCCTGTCGTAAATCATATTATACTGGATACGATCCTGGTAACCTGAGCTGGAGATAAAAAGCATTTCATCAGCCTCAAATACTGAACAGAACCTGTAACCTTTACTTCTTTCGGCAAATCCCTGGAATCCTCCTGAAGATGGTACCTCAACCCTGTCTTCCTGCGGAAGCTGATACTTCCCGGGGTCAACCAGGTATTCCGGTCTTATTGAATCACCCGCCACATTATATACAGTGTCATTATGCATCGATTTGAAGGAGATGGTATTATTATAGAAGTAGAAAGGAACAAACAAATGGTAGAACACTGTTCCCACAAAACCGGTTTCATTCTCCCATTTATAATGGTTGTTTACCACATCAAGTGTATCACCTTCAGTATTTACGAGTGCAAACATATAGTCTTCATTACCATAAGCACAGCCGTCAAAATATACAAGGCGTTCTCCAGATATGGCTTTTATGCGTCGCACATCCTTCACCGGAACAGATTTTAAAAAATCACCGTCATAAGAGAAATAATATAATTTCCGGGCCCAGTTGGTTTGCACAACAAGCTGCTTTTGTTCGTCGAGAACAGACAGGATCCTTATAAGGCCGATCTCACCCGGTCCCCTGCCCGGGGTACCTATCTGCTTGATAAATTTACCTGTCCTGTCGAACTGCAGGATATATTCTATGTTATTGACAAAAATAAATTCATCAGTAAAATGGTATTTTGCTGTTGATCGAAGGAGACATTGATCATTTGTCTCAAGACAAATGTATTCAATATCATCCGCCAGTTCGCTGAGAGAAACTATTGATTTGTTATTGAGGATCGATTCATAGTCAACAACAAAGAATTTGTCGCGATCATATCCAGGTTCTTCAACCTGTTCAACACCCCTGTTACACGAAAGCACAAGGACAGGAAGCAATAACATTATGATCCTTTTCATGTCCCGGGTCGGTTGGTATTTCAGGCTGTAAGATATCAATAAATGAGATAATTGGAAAATATTTTCTCCCCTTGCAATCTCAGTTCGTCTTATACTCATATTTCACCTCAGCCAGGTCCTTGTTGGCTTTGACGATCTTGGTCTTGAGCTCGTCCTTGAACTTGCCAAGCCTGCTTTTAACATCCTTATCGCTGCCGGCTATGATCTGTGCTGCAAGAATACCTGCATTCTGTGCTGCATTGATGCCTACCGTGGCCACAGGTATGCCGGGAGGCATCTGGACAATGGCCAGCAATGAATCAAGCCCTTCAAGCGACACCTTGATGGGTACACCTATTACAGGCAGTATCGTCATGGCGGCAATAACACCCGGCAGGTGTGCTGCCATGCCGGCTGCTGCAATTATCACTTCTATGCCCCTGCCCGATGCTTCGCGGGCAAATTTCTCAACTTCATCAGGTGTGCGGTGGGCCGACAGGGCATTGATCTCAAAGGGGATCTTAAAATCATTCAGTATGGCTGCTGCTTTTTCCATAACGGGAAGATCCGAGGTGCTTCCCATAATAATACTTACTCTTGGCTCCATGGTGTGAAGTTTTTATTTTTAGTTTGAAACAAAAATAAGGCATATATTTTATATTTTCGCATCAATATTTGAATCCATCATCAGCCCTGCCTATGAATACTATTAAAATAAGGGACAAAATCTTCGAAGTATTTTTAGAGGAAAAAGAAATACTCGACAGGGTCAGGGTGCTTGCAAAGCAGATAGAGAATGACTGCAGGGGGAAGGACCTCCTTTTTATAAGTATACTTAACGGCTCCTATGTTTTTACCGCTGACCTGCTCAGAAATATTGACATGAATGTGAGACTGTCATTTATGAAATTATCTTCCTACGAAGGAATAAGATCAACCGGTGATGTAAGAAGGCTTATCGGGCTGAATGATGATCTGAGTAACAAGTCGGTAATTATCCTTGAAGATATTATTGATACAGGAAAAACACTGGATGGTATCATTGAAGATCTCTATGACAAGGGTGCACGCGAAATCCGGGTGGCTGCCCTCCTGCTCAAACCGGATGCTTACAAAGGTTCTCATAAGATTGACTACCTGGGCTTTGAAATACCCAATGATTTTGTCATAGGCTATGGCCTTGACTGGGATGGCTTCGGACGAAACCTCAGGGCGGTTTACAGGATCGTAGACGACCAGAATAAGTATTAACATAAAATTTCAGGAATGATTAATTTTTTGATTTTCGGCCCGCCGGGATCAGGGAAAGGCACTCAATCGGTAAAGCTTGCATCAGAGTTCAGTCTCATTCATCTCTCAACAGGAGACATGTTGCGGGAAGAAGTTGCAGGACAAACCGGACTGGGCAGGAAGGTGGAGGGCATTATGCAAAGAGGGGAGCTTGTTCCCGATGATGTGGTGATCGAAATGATTGCGGAAAGACTTGATGCAAATCCCGGTGCAGGCGGATTTATCTTTGACGGATTCCCCCGGACGGTTGATCAAGCCAGGGCCCTGGATGAGACACTTGCCGATAAGAATACATCAATATGCAAAATGCTGATGCTGGAGGTTGAACATGAGGAACTGGTCAGACGATTAATACTCAGGGCGGAGGTGTCAGGACGTCCTGATGATAAAAACCTTGATATAATTGAAAACAGGATAAAGGTGTATAAGGAAAAAACTGAACCCGTGATTTCTTATTACAGGAAAGACAACAAGTACCAGACTGTAAATGGCATGGGTGATATTGACGAAATTTTCCATCGCCTGTGTGAGGTAATCCGAGCCTGTATTTAAAATAGTTTATGCCGGAAAGTAACTTTGTTGATTATGTAAAAATTTTCTGCCGCTCAGGTAAGGGCGGAAGCGGGTCGGCACACCTGCGCAGGGAGAAATTTATCCCGAAGGGAGGCCCTGACGGGGGTGACGGTGGCAGGGGAGGACATATCATCCTGAGGGGTAATAAACAACTATGGACCCTTATACACTTAAAATACAGGAAACATATATTCGCAGGTAACGGCACACCGGGATCATCATCAATGAAAACAGGAGCTGAAGGTGAGGATATATATGTCGATGTTCCGCTGGGTACCGTGGCAAAGGACGCTGAATCGGGTATGCAGCTGCTGGAAATAACAGAAGATGGCCAGGAAAAAATCTTGCTCAAGGGAGGCAGGGGAGGACTGGGGAACGTCCATTTTAAATCCTCCGTACGGCAGACACCAAGGTTTGCACAGCCGGGTGAGCCTGAAAGTGAAGGCTGGTTCATCCTCGAGCTGAAGGTGCTGGCAGATGTGGGACTGGTGGGTTTTCCCAATGCAGGAAAATCAACCCTGCTAAGCGTGGTTTCAGCGGCCCGGCCAAAGATCGCCGATTATCCCTTTACTACCCTCGTCCCTAATCTTGGTATAGTGGCTTACCGTGATCACAAATCATTTATTATGGCTGACATACCCGGTATAATTGAAGGGGCACATGAGGGCAAGGGCCTGGGCGCCAGGTTCCTGAGGCATATAGAGAGAAACTCGGTGCTCCTGTTCCTTGTCCCTTCCGACAGCCGGGATGTAATGGCAGAATACAGGATATTGCTTGACGAACTGGGTAAATATAATCCTGAATTGCTCGATAAAAAAAGAGTGCTTGCCATCAGCAAGGCAGACCTTCTTGACGACGAACTTATGGCTGAGATGAGGGAGGAGATAAATTTCACACCTTATGCCTTTATTTCTTCTGTCACAGGTGCGGGAATTGACAGCCTGAAAGATATTTTATGGCGATCGCTTAACAGTTAATCACTTATCATCCTTATGTTAGAGAGGCTTGACCATGATATTTTTCTTTTTCTTAATTCCATCCATTCCCCATGGTGGGATAAGTTTATGAGCCTTGTCAGCGCAAAACTGACATGGGTACCATTATATCTCATAATACTGGTATTGCTGGCCCTTAAATACAAGCGTTCTTTTTTGATAATCATTCCTCTTATCATTCTTACTATCACTGCCTCCGACCAGTTATCGGTGCATGCCTTCAAGGAGGTTTTTCAACGGTTTCGTCCATGCCATGAGCCTGTGCTCGAGGGACTGGTACACACGGTGAACGGCAGGTGCGGAGGCCTGTACGGCTTCGTTTCCTCACATGCCGCCAATTCTTTTGCTGCAGCCGTTCTCAGCCTGGGTCTGATGAAAAAGAAGTGGTTCACGGCACTCATTCTCTTCTGGGCTGCACTGGTTTCTTACAGCAGGATCTACCTTGGCGTACACTACCCGGGTGATGTACTCGGAGGAGCAATGCTGGGCGCACTGATTGGCTATGGCTTCCTGTCAGTCTTCCTCCTGATGGATGAGAGGCTGATATATAACTCAAATTTCTTCAGGACCGGAAAGGGAAAAGATGTTGATAATTGACAATAGTAGTACTGATCCATGGTTTAATATTGCTGCCGAGGAATATCTTTTCAGGAATTTCGAAGCTGAAATATTCATGGTTTATATTAATGCCAGGTCGGTGATCATCGGGAAACACCAGAATCCGCTTGAGGAAGTTAATGCCAGGTGCCTGAGAGAAAATAATATACCGTTGATCAGGAGGATATCGGGGGGCGGAACAGTCTACCACGATGAGGGAAATATGAATTATACCCTTATTAGAAATACGGAAGACGGTAAGCAGGTGAATTTTTCAGAGTATACAAAACCTCTTGTGTCATTTTTAAAGAAAGAGGGAGTTGATGCTTACAAAGGTGAAAAAAACGAGATAAGAACAGGTAACATGAAAATATCGGGAAATGCAGAGCATGTTTTTAAAAACAGGGTCCTTCACCATGGCACGCTGCTTTTCTCAGCCGACCTTGGGCTTATGTCGCGCTGCCTGGCGCAGGCACAGGCTGATATCTCCAGCCGGGCAGTTAAATCAAACCCGGGCAGTGTTGCCAACCTGGATGGGTATATGGAGAACATCAATTCCGTAGATGAACTGAAGGCAGGTTTCCTGGAATATATTTCCGGCCTGTACCCGGATAATGAATATTATAAGTTAAATGAAAGGGATATTAAGCAGATACAGGCACTTAAAATAAATAAATTCATGACCTGGGAATGGAATTATGCCTGGGGGCCTGATTATACCTTTTCAAAGACTTTCAGAATAGGGGAGGAAGAGGCTAATGTGAAGCTGGAGGTGTCAAAGGGGATAATCAGGGCGTGTAAATTTTCAGGACCAGGTTCATGGGAGAAAGTTGAAACCTTATTACCGGGGACAAGGCATTTTTATGATGATATTGCCATTCTACTGAATGCAAATATGCCTGTATCAGACAGCGATCTTATTTATAATTTTATAATGTAGGTTCTATGGATCTCATAAAATCGATATTTACCTGGGTTTTCAGTGTCCTCTGCATTGTCCTTATGTTTCCTTTTACAATTCTTATCTGGATTATTGGCCTGCCTGCAGGAAAAAGCAGCTTGTATGTTCACCGGTGGCTTTCGCTTCAGGGCAGGGTTCTTATTAAGGCAAGCCCCTTGTGGGAGCTGGAAACAGATGGCATGGAAAACTATGTTCCGGGAACTAATTATGTTATGATTTCAAACCACCAGTCATTGCTTGATATTCCTGTGGTAAAAGCCCTGAGGCTTGATTTCAGGTGGATCTCCAAGGTTGAAAATTTCCGGGTGCCAATACTGGGACAGTCAATGCAGATGGCCGCTTATATATCCCTTGCAAGGGGCAATAAGGAGAGTGTTATAAAAATGATGGAAAAGTCGGAAGATGCCTTAAGCAAGGGCGAGTCGCTCTTTATTTTCCCTGAAGGTACCCGCTCAACCGACGGTGAGATACACAGGTTTAAAAGCGGAGCTTTCAGACTGGCACTGGAGAAGGGTGTTCCGATCCTGCCGGTTCTGATTGACGGTACCGGGGAGGTGCTGCCAAGAAAAGGATTTATTTTCAGTTCAGGGTACCGCTTGAAAATGAGGATATTGAAACCTATTTACCCCTCTGAATTTAATACTGATGATCCTGACAAGCTGGCATTACAGGTGCAGAACATGATGAAAAAGGCACTGGAAGAATTAAGGAGGGAGAATAACCGGAAAAAAGAGTAATATGAATGATAACAGACAGGCATGGATAGCTTAAAAACATTATACAAAGACAGGGCAGAAAAGTATAGAGGCATGGCAGAGCATACAGGTAAGAAGCTTTTTTATCTTTCCATGTTGAGGCTCCTTGTTTTTATCGCCGGTGTTTCGCTCCTTGTTTTATTGTGGCGTATAAGCCAGACTGCGGCCATAGCAACATTTACTGCAGCCATCATCATTTTTATTTTTCTCCTCAGGAAGTATGCAGAACAAAGCTTTAAAAAATCCTTCTGTGAAAACCTGCTGCGCATAAATGAAATGGAGCTGAGCGGCCTGAATAATGACCATGACTGCTTTGATGGCGGAGATGAGTATATTGATCCGCATCATGATTTTTCCCATGATATTGATCTTTTCGGAAATCACTCCCTCTACCAGTATCTGAACAGGACCTGTACCGGCAGGGGTAAGGATTTACTTGCCGGATGGCTTATGTCGCCATATAAACTGAGCGGTGACATGGAAAAGCGGCAGGAGGCTGTCAGGGAACTGGCCCCGATGGTATCGTGGAGACAGGAATTCAAAGCCTACGGGATGACGGGTACCACAGGGAAAGATGACATAGATGATTTCAATGCATGGCTCAGGGAGCAGGCTCTTTATCTGAATAATAGGACATACAGGGTATTAAGGGTGCTGATGCCCGCTCTTGCCCTGTTAACGCTTATCTTAGCAATTGCAGGCATCCTTCATTACTCATTATTCGTACTGGTCTTCCTCCTTAACCTGGGCATTATATCTGTTAACCTGAGAAATATAAACCGTAAGCATGCCATGGTTTCTAAGAAACACAGCATGCTTAAAACATTAGGGAACCTGGTAAGTCATTTCGAAGATCAAGGTTTCAATTCTTCATACATATGCCAGCTGAAAAAATCCTTATCTGCCGGGGGGCAGACAGCTTCACTGAGCATCAGGCGCCTGTCGAGGATAATACAGGCTTTTGACAGCAGGCTGAACATGTTGATGGCAATACCCCTGAACGGTATTTTATTATGGGATATTCAGTGTATTTTCAGGCTTGAGTCGTGGAAAAGAACGGCCAGTGAGCTTCTCCCGGAATGGTTTGATAAGCTGGGACACACAGATGCTCTATGCAGCCTTGCTAATTTTGCAAGGAATAATGAACATTTCTCTTACCCGCTTAAATCCGAAGGGGATGTGTACCTCCTTGCCGGTGATATGGGTCACATGCTCATACCCGCAAAAACAAGGGTCACGAACGATTTTAAAGTGGGCGGCAGGGGAGAAATAAATATCATTACCGGGGCAAACATGGCCGGCAAGAGCACCTTCCTGCGTACCCTTGCGGTGAATATGGTACTGGCAATGGCTGGGGCGCCGGTGTGTGCAACTGAACTCATATTTACGCCCTGCAAGCTATATTCCAGTATGCGTACTACCGACTCATTGTCGGATAGTGAATCATATTTCTACGCTGAGTTGAAGAGGTTGAGGGAACTGAAGGAGAGACTGGAAAGGAAGAAAAATGTGTTCTTCCTCCTGGATGAAATACTGAAAGGCACCAATTCAAAGGATAAGAGTGAAGGTGCACGAATATTCATTGAAAAGATAATAGAATATAAGGCTACCGGCATAATTGCCACTCATGATATCCAGCTGGGTAGCCTGGAGGATAATTATCCGAATGTAAAAAACAGGTGTTTCGAAATTGAAATTGAAGGTGATGAGGTAAAGTTTGACTATATCCTGAGGGACGGGCTTACAAAAAACATGAATGCCGCAATACTTATGAAGCAAATGGGGATCATTTAATCCCTTCTTCCACTTTTTTTAAACAGGGATACGATTTTTTAACACACAGTAAAACAGGCATTAAGCTCATTTTCAAGTCGTTTTATGCAATAAGAGCTGTTTTTGCTGCGTTTTTTTGTTGAAAAATCGCTTACAAAGCAGTCCCGCTTTTGATTATATTTGCGCAAAATCCGAAATAAATGGTTGATAATTACTCGGAAGAGAACATAAAGACTCTTGAATGGAGGGAACATATACGGCTCAGACCCGGTATGTACATTGGTAAGCTCGGTGATGGCTCATCACAGGATGATGGTATATATGTTCTTATAAAGGAGGTGACAGATAACTCGATAGACGAGTTCATGATGGGTAATGGCAGGAAGATAGATATCGGTATTGTTGATCATGAGGTGTCGATACGAGACTATGGGAGAGGAATACCTCTGGGTAAGCTTCTTGATGTGGTTTCAAAGATGAATACCGGTGCCAAGTACGACTCCAAGGCATTTAAGAAATCAGTGGGTCTTAATGGTGTGGGTATAAAGGCTGTCAATGCACTTAGCAGTAAGTTTTTTGTCAGATCGGTAAGAGACGGAAAAGCCAAGGAGGTAGAGTTTGAAAAGGGGAACCTGGTGAGGGAGACCGATATTTTCAAAACTGAAGAGCCCAACGGGGTGCTCACTATCTTTGTGCCGGATGAGGAACTGTTCAATTCCTATCATTTTATTTCCGAGAATGTTGAGGTCATGATAAGAAATTATGTTTACCTCAACGTTGGCCTTACAATAAACTTCAACGGTGAAAAATTCCAGTCAAAGAATGGCCTGCTCGACCTCCTGAATGAAAATATGGCCAGGGAAGGGCTCTATCCCATCATCCACGTGAAGGGGGAGGATATTGAAATAGCTCTGACCCATGGCAACCAGTATGGAGAGGACTACTACAGTTTTGTGAACGGACAGCACACCACCCAGGGAGGAACTCACCTGTCAGCCTTCAAGGAGTCGCTTGTTAAGGTGATCAGGGACTTTTACAGGAAGGATTTTGAGCCCTCTGATATAAGGACATCAATAATTGCTGCTTTAAGCATAAAGGTTGAGGAGCCGGTATTTGAATCACAGACAAAGACCAAGCTCGGGTCAAAGAATATGGCTCCCGGGGGTCCTTCCGTAAGGAATTTTATAGGTGAGTTTGTCAGGAAATCGATTGACGATTACCTGCATAAAAACCCGGAGGTGGCACAAGCACTGCTTAATAAGATACTGGAATCTGAAAAAGAGAGGAAGGCCATTTCTTCAATAAAGAAGCTTGCAAAGGAGAGGTCCAAAAAGGCTAACCTTCACAATAAAAAGCTCAGGGATTGCCGTATACATTATGATACCAATCACGATCACCGGCTTAATTCAACAATATTCATTACAGAGGGTGACTCGGCGAGCGGCTCTATAACCAAATCCAGGAATGTTGAGACACAGGCTGTTTTCAGCCTCAGGGGCAAGCCGCTGAACACTTACGGTCTGACCAAAAAAATAGTATACGAAAATGAAGAGTTCAACCTTTTGCAGGCTGCCCTCAATATAGAGGAGGGAATAGATAGCCTCAGGTACAACAATGTGGTTATTGCAACGGATGCTGATGTTGACGGAATGCATATAAGGCTCTTACTGCTTACTTTCTTCCTTCAGTTTTTCCCCGATCTCATACGCAAGGGACACCTCTACATACTTCAGACACCCCTCTGGCGCATAAGAAATAAGAAGGAAACAAGATATATTTATACCGAGAAAGAGAAGGAGAAAGCTATGAGAGAACTGGGTGCCAATCCTGAAATAACCCGTTTTAAGGGTCTCGGGGAGATATCACCTGATGAATTCAGGCATTTTATCGGTAAGAATATGAAGCTCGAACCGGTCAGGTTGAAAGGCAATGAGTCAGTTAAGGATTTCCTTGAATTCTATATGGGTAAAAACACACCCGACAGGCAGGAGTTTATAATCAAAAACCTGAGGTTTGAAGAAGACCTCCTGGAGGAAGAAGCACCACTGCTTGAAGATAATTAATTTTTGACGGTAAAGATTTGTGTAGTATGAGCAAGAATACTCCGGAGAAGGGGAGAAAAGATACTGAGCATGGCAAAGCCGGCGGTGAAAGCGGCCGGTCAGCAGAGGAAATGTTGAAAGTTACAGCCCTCTCTGGTATGTATGAAGACTGGTTCCTGGATTATGCATCTTATGTAATCCTTGAAAGGGCAGTACCTCATATTACCGACGGGCTCAAACCTGTGCAGAGAAGGATACTGCATTCAATGAAAAGAATGGACGATGGCAGATTTAACAAGGTTGCCAACATCATTGGCCATACAATGCAGTTCCATCCTCATGGCGATGCTTCAATCGGGGATGCCCTGGTACAGCTCGGGCAGAAAAATCTGCTGGTTGAAACACAGGGAAACTGGGGAAACATGCTTACCGGTGACGGTTCAGCAGCTCCACGGTATATAGAGGCTCGTCTGTCTAAATTTGCCCTCGATGTGGTCTTTAATCCCAAAACAACAGAATGGAAACAATCTTATGATGGCAGGAACAAGGAACCCCTTACACTGCCGGTAAAGTTCCCCTTATTGCTGGCGCAGGGAGTGGAGGGTATTGCTGTGGGTCTCGCCTCAAAAATACTTCCGCATAACTTCATTGAACTTATTGATGCAGCTGTTCTTTACCTCCAGGGAAAGGACTTTGAATTATTTCCCGACTTCCCCACTGGGGGAATGATAGATATATCCAAATATAACGATGGACTGAGGGGAGGAAATGTAAAAATAAGGGCAAGGATTGAGAAGCTCGATAAGAAAACACTGGTGGTAACTGAAATCCCTTTTTCAAGGACCACGGGCAGCCTTATTGATTCAATAATAAAGGCAAATGACAAGGGGCAGATCAAGATTAAAAAGATAGATGACAATACTGCCCAGGATGTGGAAATAGTAATATACCTGGCCGGCGGGGTGTCTCCCGATAAAACAATTGATGCCCTCTATGCCTTTACCGATTGTGAAATATCATTATCTCCCAATGCCTGTGTGATTTACAATAATAAACCCGAATTTATCGGGGTAGGTGATATCCTGAGGCGCACGGTGGATAATACCGTAAACCTGCTCGGGCAGGAGCTTGAAATACGACTGAATGAGCTCGAGGAAGAATGGCATATGTCATCACTCGAGAAAATCTTTATCGAAGAGAGGATATACCGCGATATCGAAGAGTGCGAAACATGGGAAGCCGTAATAAAGGCTATAGACAAGGGGCTTGAGCCTTTTAAGCCAAGGCTGAAAAGGGATGTCACCAGGGATGACATTATAAAGCTTACTGAAATAAAGATCAAGAGAATATCAAAATATGATGTTAAAAAGGCAGACAGTCATATTAAAGGGCTTGAAACTGAGCTAGATGAGGTAAAGGCCCATCTGGCAAACATTATACCCTATACAATTAATTATTTCAGGCAGATAAAGAAAAAATACAGCAAGGGGAGAGAACGGAAAACCGAGATAAAAAGCTTCGACCAGATTGAAGCAACCAAGGTGGCTGCCAACAATGCCAAACTTTACATAAGCAGAGATGAAGGTTTTATTGGCACATCCCTGAAAAAAGATGAGTATGTATGCGATTGTTCCGATATTGATGATATTATAGTTTTTCTTAAAGACGGTACTTACATGGTGACAAAAGTATCAGAAAAACAATTTGTGGGTAAGAATATAATTTATGCCGGGGTATTCAGGAAAAACGATAAACGGACAATATATAACATTGTTTACCAGGATGGCAGGGGTGGCAATATTATGGTGAAAAGATGTGCCATTACCAGTGTGACCCGCGACAGGGAATACAATATTACCAGGGGAACTGCTGATTCCAGGATATTATATTTCAGCGCCAATCCCAACGGTGAAGCTGAAGTGATTAAGGTGCACCACCGCCCGAGGCCAAGGCTGAAGAAGCTTTCTTTTGAATTTGATTTCAGTGAGCTGGCCATTAAGGGCAAATCATCTATTGGTAATATCCTTACCCGGAATGCGGTACAGAAAATAAACCTGAAGGAAAGGGGAGTTTCTACCCTGGGAGGCAGAAAATTGTGGTTTGACGATACGGTTGCCCGCCTCAATGCCGATTCGCGTGGAAGGTACCTGGGAGAATTCAGTGCAGATGACAAAATTATGGTAATAACGAAAGACGGAACAGCACGATTAAGCAATTTCGATCTTACAAATCACTTCGAAGATAATATTCTGATTATTGAGAAATTCAGGCCGGGCGTGGTATACTCGGCTGTTTACTGGGATGCCGAGGCTGAATATTATTATGTAAAGAGATTCACGGTTGAAGAAACTGAAAAACCAATTTGTTTTATAAGTGAACATCCTGACTCAAAGCTGATCAGCCTCACTGAAGTGGAGTACCCCCGATTTGAGATTGAATTTGGGGGTAAGCACAGGGGAAGGGAAAATGAAATTATCGAGGTGGCTGAATTTATAGGGGTAAAGAGCTACAGGGCAAAGGGTAAACGCCTTACCAATTACAGTGTAGAAAATATAAAAGAGATAGAACCGGTTGTGCTCAGGGAGTCAGAACAGAGGAAGGAAGAGGATGAAGAGGATGAAGAGAACAACAAGCCGCCCGCAAATAATAAACCCGGCGATAATTCACAGATGACATTGGAACTTTAGTTGCCTGTCAGAATCAGGCAAAAGATAAAATCCTTGCTATGATAATATACCTGATCGGCTTTATGGGCTCAGGCAAATCCACATTCGGGAGGAGAATGGCTTCAAGGGCCGGCTGGGAATTTGCTGACCTTGACTCACTGATAGAAAATACCGAAGGGCGGTCAGTGGAAGACATATTCAGGGATCCAGGCGAAGACTACTTCAGGGAGATAGAGGCAGACATCCTGAGGAGAATCCCCAGGGATCATAATATGGTAATTGCCTGCGGAGGCGGGACCCCGTGTTTTAAAGATAATTTGGAGTATATGAACAGCACGGGTGTAACGGTCTATCTTAAGCATGATGTTGCAACACTTTTACACCGATTGTCACGGGTAAAAAAAGTACGCCCTCTCATTAAAGATATGAGCAGTGAAGGCCTTGAGAATTATATAAGCAAAAAACTGGCTGAAAGGGAAGTAAATTATAATAAAGCACGTCTTATTATTGATGGATTGAAGGCCGATCCGGGAAAACTTATGGATGTAATTTTATCACATCCTCCTTACAATGAAGAGCATCAGCAGTGATCTGCCTTATGCCCCCGGCGTTTTGAAATAAGGAGGAAGCAAAGCCGTAATATTGTTTATTATATGATACAATATGTTGGTAACTAAATTATTTATCAAAAAATGTGTCACTATTAATTAGCTAAATTAGTAAGTTGAAAGGATGCCGGGATGGAATTAACTATGTTTAAACTCTTTGGAAAAGAGAGGGATGAGCACAGAATTAATGGACTGCTGTTAATTCAATCGGTTTTTATCGGGCTATATTATGGCATTTTCAATATTACTGCCCATGCCGTATTTTTATCCAGGTTTGATATCGCCGATATGGCCAGGGCTTATGTCCTCAGCGGTCTTATCGGCACCGCAATAACATTGCTTTACTCCTTTCTCCATTCAAAACTGCGGTTTTCCTTCTTCTCAGTTCTGAACCACATTTTTATTTTGCTGCTTACTCTATTTTTGTGGGTACTTATTCGTTCCGGCCCTGAACCATGGATGGTTTATTCATTCTTCATCATGCTGGGGCCTCTTTTCATCATTACACTGATGGGTTTGAGGGCTACGGCGGGGCGGTTGTATGAGCTGAAAGAGTCACCTGGCTTTACCGGCCTTATTGATTCTGCCCTGATATCCGGTTTAATAATTGGCAGCTTTTCTGTTCCCCTGCTCTTATCCTTAAGTATTGAGACTAACAATATGCTTTTTATAAGTGCCATAAGCATACTTATGGTTACTTTAATACAGGTTGATATTATAAGCAGGAATAAAAATGATTTTGGGAAAATATCATATTCCGGAGAGAGCAGGGCAGGATTTAAGGTCATGATTAATAATAAATACCTTCGTTTGCTGGGCATCTTTTTTGTTTTCTCGGTGCTCGTCCTCTTTTTTATTCAGTATTCATTTATGGCCGTAACCAGGGTAAGATATCCGGGCGAATATGAGATGGCCAGGTTCCTGGGTTATTTTGAAGGGAGTGTGATGGTAGCGGCCTTGCTGATAAATTTATTTCTTTTTTCCGCCATCGTAAAAAAACAGGGTATGGACCTTGCTCTTACCCTTTCACCGGTTCTTATAGGGCTTTTTACAATAGTTGCAGTAGTACTGGGCTTCACAGGTGAAATTTCGGCAGGAACCTCCGGTTTTGTTATCTTCTTCCTCATTCTGGCGTTCAGCAGACTAATATCCAGGTCATTGAATATTTCAGTTGAAAGACCTGCCCTGAATATTCTCTGCCGGACCCTGGAGGAAAAGCTCAGACGCAGAGTAAAAGAAGCTGTCGACGGTACTCTAAACGAGATAACAGTTATGGCAGCCGGTTTGATACTTGCAGGCTTTGGGGCATTGAGTTTTGTCAGGCTGATCCATTTCTCATGGGTGCTTATAGTCTTAGTCGCTATATGGGTGCTTACTGCCTTTCTCCTTTATAAAGAATACAGGCGATCAATAAAGAAGATTCTGGATGAGGGAGGATTAAAAAAGGCAGATGATCGCTTATTTAATGCAAATAAGAAATTCGGTTCAGTCAGCTCAACAGGCTTATTCATTGATAATAATTATTTTGAAATTTTAACCAGCTCAGGAATTCATGAGAGCATCAGCGGTAACAGGCTGGTAATAAAGCAAATTATCAATAAGGCAGAAAAGAATCTCAATCCTGATATACTGCCGCTGCTGAGGCATTTAGCTTCCGGCAAATATGACAATAACGGCCTGAGTGAGAGGCTACAGTCAGTTGTGAGAGATATTGAAAAAGGACTTGAAAAGGAAGGACTGGGAAAAAGGAAGGATCTTGTTTCAACAATTGAGGAGAGTGCAAACCGGAAGATGCATTTACAGGCAATAATGGCCCAGCAGGTACCACCGGTGGTAACTGATCTTATGAGGCTCATTCGCGACGAGGATAATGACATCAGGAGAGAGACACTGTATATCGCCGGCAAATTCCGTATTAAGGACTTACTGCCTGAAATATGTGAGTGTCTCGATAATCAGCATATCACCCGGGATGCCTATTCGGTACTCAGGAGCTTCGGGGAGGAAGCCTTTCCGGCCTTATCCCGTCATTTTTCCAGATCGTCAGGCAATATTACGGTCAGGAGGCTTATTGCCAGGCTCTTTGCTGAAACGGGGGGTGAGAAGGCCATTGAATTTCTTTTACCCAGATTATGGTCTGTACACAGCCTGCTGAGAAAAGAGGCTGTTGAAGGATTAATCAGCTGCGCTTATAAGGCAGATGATCAAAACCGTGTGAGGATACACCAGGAAGTATTAAACATCGTTGGATTATTGACATGGAACCTTTCAGCCCGGCTCGTCGTGGAGGCAAATAATGACAGACTGCTATGTGAAGCCATTGAAAAAGACTCACAGTGGTGGACAGACCTTTTATTTGATATGCTTTCCCTGGCTTATGAGAAGAATGTCCTTGAGGAGATAAAGGAAAATCTTGAAAAGGACACAGTGGAAAGTCTTAATTATGCTTTCGAAATTCTTGATATCAGTATTGATGCAGGAATAAAACCACAGATGAAAGCCTTGCTCGATAAGGTTTCTCCGAAAACTAAATTTAAAAACCTGTCAAGATACCACCCTGTTGATGTCCCGGATTATGAGGTGCTTGTCACGGATCTTATAAACAAGGACTATAATCATATAGGGCTATGGACAAAAGTGTGTGCCCTGAGGAGACTGTATGAACTCCGGAAACCCGGGGAAACTGATTTTCTTGTTGCATTGCTCTTCGGTGTTCACAGGATATTGAGGGAAGAAGCCTGCAGGTACCTGCAGGAGAATTATGATGATGTTTACAGTTCTTGCTCCTACCGCTTACCCGGGTTATACAGGGATCAGCTTGACGAGCTGTTAAAAAACCATATACCGGATAGAGAGCTTGTTTATGAAAAGCTAAAGTCCTTATTGTTTATTTTTCCAGGCCTTCCTGAAAAGGCGTTAATAAGCCTGGCTGAAGATGTTAAGCTTGTAAGCGGGAAAGAAAGCGAATCGATTGAACAGGAAGCTGATATTATTATCTGGCCCGCAGAAAGCGGGGGTGATGATGTTCATGAAAGGATTTATTTCAACTGGCATACCACGGGCCAAAAATTTAATATAGCTGACATAAGAGAAAACCAGGGAGCTTGTTATATGCTATATATAAGAGACATTGAGAAGTTTGTGTTCTATGAAAGACAGTATTCTTCACTCATGGAGGATTACATTGACAGGATTATCGTAGAAAACAAGCCTTGACTATTAGATATAACCAGTTATTGATATTTGCATTATGAAAGAAATGCCGGATAAAGACAGTTTAATGAGAGGCAGGTTCAACCCCTTCCCGGGGCTCAGACCCTTTGCCCCGGAGGAGCGAGACCTTTTCTTTGGAAGGGAAGGCCAGAGCGAGGAAGTAATGAAGAAGTTAATTAATAACAGGTTTGTAACTGTTATCGGAGCTTCAGGAAGTGGCAAATCATCACTTGTTTACTGTGGTGTGATACCGCGACTGGCGGATACTGCCGATAAAAGTATCAAGAAATGGCAGATCCTGGCCATGCGGCCCGGAAATGATCCTATGGGCAGCCTGGTCTCTGTTATTGCGGGGCACATTCCGGCTTTGAAACAAAAGGAACTCGACAGAACAATGATTGACGGTGTTATAAGGAAGGATGAAAGAGGCCTCATTGAAGCTGTAAACAAACTGAAAATTGAAAAAGACGGTAAAACATTGATTATTATCGATCAGTTTGAAGAAGTATTCAGATTTAAAAATGCTACCCGGTCAGGTGTGAGCAAGGGGGATAACAGGTATTTCATGGATTTGCTCGTAAATGCAGTAAAAGATCCGGCTTCCGGCATTTCAATTATAATGACAATGCGATCCGATTACCTGGGCGATTGCGCTCAATTCCAGGGACTTACAGAATTAATAAACAACAGCAACTACCTTATACCTCATATGAGTGAGGATGATTACAGGAAGGCAATAAGAGGACCCGTTGAATACGCCGGAGCTATCATAGAAAGTGAACTGGTCGATCTGCTGATAAGTGAAATAGGGGAAAGAACCGACCAGTTGCCAGTACTGCAGCACTCTTTAATGAGAACATGGGATAACTGGCAGTCAATGAACATGCCGGGGAAGCCCGTGTCAGTAGCCAATTATAACGCTATAGGGAGAATGTCAGAAGCTATGTCAAGGCATGCAGATAAAGCTTTTGAGGAACTTGATGAGAAGGGAAAGGCAATCTGTGAATCCCTCTTCCGGACGATAACTGAAAAGGGCCCTGACAATAAAGGAGTAAGACATCCAACCAGACTCAGTACAATAGCTTCCATTGCAGGCTGTTCAGAAATGGAACTGATTAAGGTTATTGATACCTTCAGGTCTGCCGGCAGGTCATTTATCACACCTCCCGGTGGCATTGACCTTGGTGGTGAATCAGTTATTGATATTTCTCATGAGAGCCTTATGCGCATCTGGGACAGGTTAAGGGAATGGGTTAACAAGGAAGCTGAATCGGAGCAGATGTATCTCAGGCTATCTGAGGCGGCCGCCATGTTCCAGGAAGGGAAAACAACCCTGTGGCGTCCACCTGACCTGCAGCTGGCCTTGCAATGGAGAAACGAGAACAAGCCGACTCTTACATGGGCCGAAAGATTTAATCCTGCTTTTGAAAGGGCAATGGTCTACCTCCGGACCAGTGAAAAAGAATACGTAAAAGAGGAAGAAAATAAAATAAGAGCTCAGAAACGTCAATTAATAAGAAGCAGGGTGGCATCAATAGTCCTGGGTGTGGCTGCCGTAGTTGCAGTATTCCTGATGCTTTTCGCCTTTACACAGAGGATGGAGGCTGAAAGGGAGAGACAGTTGGCTGAGGACCGGAAGCTACAGGCAACAGAGCAGAAACAGACGGCGGAAAGCAGTGCGGAGAGAGCCATGAGAAATGCCATGGAAGCACGGGAGAAAGAAGCCCTGGCTATAGCAACTGCAGAGGAGGCCAGGATGGATGCCATTGAGGCTTTAAGCCAGAAGGAAATCGCCAGGAGCCTGGCAGAAGAAGCAAGAATACAGGAAGAAAGAGCAAAGGCACTGGCCGATACAGCCTGGATGAAGAGAATGGTATCTATTGGTAAGTCAATGGCGGTAAGGTCAGTACAATTAAAAGGTGAAGGCGACATTCAGGTGCTGCTGGCTTACCAGGCCTACCTGTTCAATAAAAGGAATATGGGCATGGATAACGATGCCGATATTTATATGGGCCTCTACAATGTTGAGAAAGTGTACGGAGGCTTGAACTATTCAACGTTTAAAGGACATAAAGAGGAGGTTCACAGCCTTGCTTTCATTCCGGAAACACAGGAGTTCTGCTCATCAGCTGCCGATGGCAGGGTATTCAGGTGGAATATGCGTGACAGGTCAGAAGTGCCCGGGACTGTTTTTGAAGGAGATGAAATAATTGAAGTTTTGACAGCCAGTGCTGACGGGAAACTGCTGGCTTGCGGAAGCGACAGGGCAATAATAAGAATAATACCTGCATCAGGGCAGGGTGAAATGTATGAACTGAAAGGCCATAGCGGAAGAATTAAAGACCTGGTCTTTACTCCTGATAACCTGAGCCTCATTTCAGCTGGTGTTGATGGACAGGTGATAATCTGGGATATTGAGGAAAGGACACCTGAATTGCTGGTGACTGCTGAAGAGCCTGTAAATTCGGTTGATATATCCCTTTCCGGTAAATATCTCGTGATAGCCTGCGAAAACGGTTTCTTACACCTGTGGAATATGGATGATAATACGAATATAAATTCAGTGAATACGGAAAACGGTTCAATTGAGACTGTAAAATTCAGGGATAATACAAATTATACCGTGGGCTATCAAAATGGGCTTATAGAATTCCGTAATGTTGAAGAGCAAAACATAACGGTGTCTCTGATGGCACATTCATTGGAGATAACAGGTATATGTTTTAATCAACAACTTAAACAGATGGCAACAAGCAGTATGGATGGATCTGTTAAGATCTGGAATTATAATGATCTTACTCAGCCCCCGGTAGAACTGGAAGATAATAATGGAAGGGTATATGCCCTCGCTTACAGCCCTGACGGTCAGTTCCTGGTGTCAGGCAGCGAGGGCATTTCAGGGGATGGCAATCTGATTGCCAGGGCAACTCATGTTGATTATATGGCTCAGAATATGTGCCAGCTCTTATCACGTAACTTCACGCTTGAAGAATGGTGGAGATATGCAGGCCGTGATATTGAATACCAGGAAACATGTGATCCCGCAAATTTAAATATAAAGGCCCGCCGGATAAAAGGGGATTAGTTTTTATATTACCTTTGTAAACTTCATTTAAAAGCTTATATGTTTTTGGTGGAGGTTTTTATTTAATACTAAAATCCTGATTTTATAATGAGTGCCAGAGTATTATTAATGATCCTTGATGGCTGGGGTATAGGTGATGGTTCCAGGTCAGATGTTATTGCAAACGTGCCCACACCAAATATGGAAGGGCTGGCCGGGACTTATCCGTCATCACGCCTGCTCACCTCGGGTGAAAATGTCGGATTGCCTGAAGGCCAGATGGGCAATTCAGAAGTAGGTCACCTTAATATAGGTGCCGGAAGAGTTGTTTACCAGGACCTTGTAAAAATCAACAAGGCTATCGAAAGCGGGGAATTAAAGAAAAACAAAAAGCTGGATGAAGCCTTTATGTATGCACGTGAGAATGGCAAACAGGTTCATTTTATGGGCTTGTTGTCGGATGGGGGAGTGCATTCACTGCACCGGCACCTGTATGCCTTATGCGATATGACCCAGGACTATGGACTGTCTAAAGTTTTTGTGCATGCTTTCGGTGACGGCAGGGATACTGATCCTAAAAGCGGTAAAGGCTTTCTCAGGGAATTAATGGATCATATTGAAAATACCAGTGTGGAGGTGGCATCATTCATTGGCAGGTATTATGCCATGGACAGGGATAAGAGATGGGAGAGGATAAAGCTTGCCTACGACCTGCTGACTAAGGGAGAGGGGAAAAAAGCACCCGACATGCTTGCCGCTCTCCAGGAGTCATATGATGAAGGCATAACAGATGAATTTATCAAACCACTGGTTCATGTTGATGAATCCGGGATGCCTGCAGGAATAATCAGGGAGGGTGACGTGGTAGTCTTTATAAATTTCAGGAATGACAGGGCCAGGGAACTGACAATTGTACTTACCCAGAAAGATATGCCCGAGCACAGGATGAAGACCATCACTCTGCATTATTGCACCATGACACCATATGATGCAGAATTTAAAGGACTCCATGTTTTGTTTCCCAAGGAAAACGTGAAAAATACCCTTGGCCAGGTAGTGGCAGATGCCGGATTGTCACAGCTGCGGATAGCTGAAACTGAAAAATATGCTCATGTAACCTTTTTCTTCTCCGGGGGAAGGGAGGAAAAGTTCAGGAACGAAAGCAGGATTTTGATCCCCTCACCTAAAGTTGCCACCTATGACCTTAAGCCTGAAATGAGCGCCTTCGAAGTTAAGGATGCTGTGGTAGGTGAAATAAACAGGGAGAAACACCATTTTATCTGCCTCAATTTTGCCAACGGCGATATGGTGGGCCATACCGGTGTTTATAAGTCAATACAAAAAGCCATAAGGGCTGTTGATACCTGTGTGGGTGAAGTGGTGCAGGCGGCAGTGGAACACGGTTACGAGGTGCTTATCATTGCTGATCACGGGAATGCCGATAATGCCGTTAATAAGGACGGAAGCCCAAATACTGCACATTCACTGAACCCTGTCCCGTGCATACTGGTAACAGAAAGATATAAGAGCATCAGGGAAGGGATCCTTGCCGATGTGGCACCAAGCATACTCAAGATGATGGATCTTGAAGCGCCGGAAGAAATGACCGGACAGTCACTTATTTAATTTTCCTCATGCTCTCCCTGGGAAAAACAATAATATCAAGTGCCATTTTCGAGGAAAAGTTTGCCTGCGATTTAAAAAAGTGCAGGGGCCATTGTTGCCTTCAGGGCGATTCCGGTGCTCCCCTGGAGGAAGAGGAAGCCCGCTTACTGGACAAATTGTGGCCTGTTCTCAAACATTACATGCGGCCGGAAGGGATAAGGGCAGTGGAAGAGCAGGGAACAAGCCTGATCGACTCCGACGGAGATCAGGTTACTCCACTTATTGGAAAGGCCGAATGTGCCTATACCCGGTATGACAATGGTATATATTACTGTGCCATTGAAAAGGCATGGGAGGAGAAAAAAATATCCTTCAGAAAACCTGTTTCATGCCATCTTTTTCCTATCCGTATAAAAAAGTATGAAGAATTCGATGCAGTAAATTACGAGGAACTGAAGATTTGCAGGCCTGCTCTTAACAGGGGAAAAGCTGAAAACGTACCCGTTTACCGTTTCCTCGAAGAAGCACTTATCAGGGTGTACGGACGGGCCTGGTATGATGAACTTTTAGCTGCGGCCGCTGAGATAAGCAGGAATAAATCAGGCTAGCTCCTTGTAATAAGTATGGCATTTATTACCTTTAGTTCATGTAATCAAATTATATACCATGAAAAATATTAAAACTTATATTGAAGAAAACAAAGACAGGTTTCTCGAAGAACTATTCGGTCTTATAAAAATACCTTCGGTAAGTTCGAAGGAAGAACATAAGGATGATATGATGAGGGCTGCGGAGTACCTCAAAAACAGCCTGCTGGAAGCGGGTGCCGATAAGGCGGAAATTTATCCTACTGAAGGACATCCCATTCTTTTCGGAGAGAAAATAATTGACAAATCATTACCTACCGTGCTGGTATATGGACATTATGATGTTCAGCCGGCAGAGCCCTATGACCTGTGGAAAAGTGAACCCTTTGAACCGGTGATAAGAGACGGTAAGATATGGGCCCGGGGAGCCGATGATGATAAAGGTCAGCTATTTATGCATGTAAAGGCATTTGAATATATGGTAAGAACGGGAAGCCTGTCCTGCAATGTGAAATTTATGATAGAAGGAGAGGAAGAAATAGGTTCGGAGAGCCTCGGAAAATTTTGTTCCCGGCAGAAGGATCTTCTGAAGGCTGATGTAATACTTGTGTCAGATACTACCATGATAGCTCCTGACATACCTTCAATAACGACAGGACTCCGGGGTCTTACCTACATGCAGGTTGAGGTTACAGGGCCTGACAGGGACCTGCATTCGGGACTCTACGGCGGAGCAGTTGCCAACCCGGTTAATATGTTGTGCAAGATGATTGCATCGCTGACTGATGAAAAAAACCAGGTTACAATACCCGGTTTTTATGATGATGTCCTGGTTGCATCAGACCTGGAAAGGAAAGAGATGGCAAAGCGACCATATAATGAGAAAGAATATAAGAAAGCCATTGATGTTGATGCACTGATGGGTGAGGAAGGGTATTCCACACATGAAAGACTGGGAATAAGGCCTTCACTTGACGTAAACGGTATCTGGGGAGGCTATACTGACAAAGGAGCAAAAACAATATTACCTGCCAGGGCATATGCAAAAATTTCAATGCGGCTTGTTCCAGACCAGGATTCAGTTAAAATAGCCAGGCTTTTTGAGGAACATTTTAAATCAATAGCACCGGAAGGAGTGAGAGTGAAGGTTGAATATCTTCATGGAGGACAGGCTTACGTCAGCCCGATTGACAGCAAGGAGTACCAGGCGGCAAGCAAGGCTATGGAAGAGGCTTTCGGGAAGAAACCGATACCCGTACGCAGCGGTGGCAGCATACCCATTATCTCAACCTTCGAGAAGACACTGGGAATTAAATCCATCCTGCTGGGTTTCGGGCTTGATGAAGATGCCATTCATTCACCAAACGAAAATTATCCCCTGTTTAACTTCTTCAAGGGAATAGAAACCATACCCCTGTTCTATAAATATTTTACAGTGTAATCCATCGGGACTGTTCCGTAAGTAACTTATGATACAACCCGGATTAAGCTTTGAGCTTTATGCTAAGCAGCTCAATCCGGGTTTCGGATACTTTTACAACCTTGATTATATATTTGCCTATTTCGATTGTGGCATTTGGCCTGGGAATATTTCCCTTCAGTATCAGGACCAGTCCTGCAAGGGTTTCATATTCATCCGACTCGGGGAGGGAAAGGCCATATTCTTCATTGATATAGTCAATTTCTATCCTTCCGGAAAAGAGGTATTCCCTATCACCGATCTTTCTTTCTATGAGCTCTGAACTGTCATGTTCATCTTCAATGTCGCCTACAATCTCTTCAAGTACATCTTCCAGTGTAACCATACCTGAGGTACCCCCGAATTCGTCCACAACAAGAGCCAGATTCTTATTTTGCTCGACAAAAAGTTTCAGCAGCTTATTGGCAGCCATGCTCTCAGGCACAATGGGAAGCTTACGTATTGAATCCTTTATGCTGCCGGGTGATGAAAAGAGGTCGCGCAGCCTGAAGTAACCTATAATGTTATCTATCGATTCTTCAAAGATAAGGATATTGGAATGACCGGTATCAATAAATGATTGTTTAAGGTCTTCAAGTGTACTGCCGGATGAGAGGGCTACAATCTCAGTTCTCGGAACCATGCAGGCCCTGACTTTTACATTGGACAGATCGAGGGCTTTCTGGAAAATCCTGATGTCGTGCTCCTCGAGATCGGTTTCATAATCCTCATCATAGGCATCACTGATCAGGTCATCAAGATCCACCCTGGAAAACACCTGTTCACTTTCAGCCGCATCGGGTTTAACACCGAAAAATAATCTGAGAAGGAGATTCGACAGTTTGATAATCATTACGGTAAAAGGATAGAAAAAGCCGTAGAACAGTGCCGTAGGGATGCTGAAAGTTTTCAGGAATAAATTTGGTGATTTCCTGAACAGGGCCTTTGGCAGGAATTCGGCAAGAAGCAGGATGATAAGGGTTGAGATTATGGTTTGTATGAGGAGGAGGAGGTAATCAGTCTTTATCAGTCCTCCGAAAAGCAATTCGAGTGGAAGTGCTATGTACAGTCCGTAAACAACAAGAGCAATGTTGTTCCCAATTAACATGGTAACTATAAAATGCTCAGGTTTGCGGCTGAAAGAGGCTATCAGACCCGAACCGAAACCTCCCACTTTCCTGTCTATTTCAATTCTCAGCTTGTTGGAAGAAATAAAAGCTATTTCCATCCCTGAGAAAAAAGCTGACAGTATAATAGTCAGCAGGATAAGCAGTGTTATAGCCAGGGCATTTTCCATGTCACCGTTCACTTCTTTTTACGCTGCCGGTCCCTTATATAGGCCATTACAAATGATAGTATACCCATACCCAGGAGGATGAGGAACCTCTCACCGCCGCTGTTGATCTTGTTATGTATGGCGGCGGCAATACAGAATACACCTATCACTATCCAGATGACCTCAAGGATTATCAAAGTTCTTTTATTCATCATCAATATATAAAGTGGCTGTTACATTTTTTATCTTCCAGTTATCGAATCTGGTGTCCGATTCAAGTCCGTTACCCATGATTATCTGGTCTTTCTGGGTAATTCTGACATACTTATCGGTATATATCAAATCTTTTTTTTCATCCCAGAACAACAGCTCGGTTTCCATTTTTTCCCCCTCATCATTTATAGCTATTACGTTTTCCCTTACTTCCCAGAGCCCTTTGCTTTCGGTGTACCTTGCAAAGTTAGCCCTTATTTCTCCAATCATCCTGTCTTTTCCCTCATAGAAATATACTTCTATTCCTTCGTCAAAGTCGGCATAAGGAACTTCTTTTTTACCGTAATATTTCATTACGGGCGATTTCATCCTTAGTTCCAGTACCGCAGAATCGGTATACGAAGTTACAAAATCGTATACAATTTGTGTTGGCACCTCAGGTTTGAGTGATGCATCAACAATTTCTATCTTTTCACGGCATGAGAAAAACAATGCAGCCCATAACAGGGCTGCAATGCTTGACTTACTTAGTATTTTACCGGGAGTTTTCAATTTTCGTCTCTGAAACGTACTGTTGTTTGTTCATTAATCCATCCGCCAACGGTATAGGATACTCCTTCTTCGATAATGCTTATAAAAAAGAGGTCTTCCTTTTTAGGGAACAATTTTGACACTGTATTGATATATTCATTCACTCTTTCAGCCAGGCTGGGATCTTTTTCCATGGCCTTTCTGAAATAATCAGCTGCCACCCAGTATACCATCTGGTTTTTCAGTTCATCGTCAAAGGGTTTCACGCTTGAATAGGCATTACCAACTATCATATATGCTGTGCCGTTATCAGGATTGGCCTCAATTGCTTTTTTGGCATAGTCCCTTGCTGCCCTGTAATCTTCACTGTTAAGCCTGAGTGTTGCCAGCTTTACATAATATGTTGAGATCATTTTTTTATTCTCTTCCAGATCCACGGCTTCAAGGTAGTATTTTTCAGCCCTGTCAAAATTCATTTTATCATAATTCATTTCAGCCAGGTGATAGGCTGATTCGGCCGTCTTTTCGATCTGGTAGAGATTCTCTGCTGCCGTATAATAAAGGTCTGAGTCGGTGCATCCAGCGTCTTTCAGTAATTCAAGCACTTTCCCGAGCAAGGCGGGGTTCTTCGGATTATCAGCAACCCTTTGGGCAAAGATTGGTATCAGGCCTTCACAGGTGCCGGCCCCGCTTGCTTTAAAGATCATATCGATTGTTTTCCTTGCATTCACATCAGGAGGCCTGTTTACGCTGGCAATCCTTTCATCAAGGATGTCCATAAGCATGCCATAGTTATTTATTACCTCTTCATTGCCAATCATATTGTTTTCAAAAAGCATCTGGGTGGTACCCATAAATACAGTCAAAACGGTAGGGTCTGCTTTTCTCGGGTCTGTTTCAACTGCATCACCGAGTGTGGCATAGGCCAGCTTAACCATATCAAGGTTATCTCCGGCCACGTCAAAGATATCCATACCCTTGCGTCCCAGGTAGTATGCTTTCCTGTTGAAATACTTTATCCTTGCGTCATATATCATTTCAATGGTATCAATAAAGGCTCTTTCTTTTGTCTGGTTGTACAGATGCTTAAACATGTTAATACCATGGAGGTGGAGATTGCTTGATGACCGGGGGCATTCAAAAAATGCTTTTCTCCAGAAACATAAAGCCATCTCGTAGTTCTGTTGATCGTAATAAGTTTTATAGAGCGATAAATTTCTTCTACAATTAACACTATCCTCTCCATGCCCGTACTTACTGCCGTCTTCTATGCCTTTCTGACCAAACAATGGTATGACAAAAAAAGAAAGGAAGATAACTATAATCGCTTTTGGTAATCTTGCTTTCATCTTAAATGGTTTTAGTTGTATTTTTGTTTCATGAACCAATAATCGTATAAATTCAGGCTTACACCTATTGTTAAACAGTTTTCAGTGTGTAATCCGTTATCCAAAGAACCCTTTCGTCTCAAATACTCAACATGAAGGTTGATCCTTGATTTGCTTCTGTTCATCGGTAAACCTGTTCCAAAAGTAATGCCAAACTCTTTCAATTGCTCTCCGTTGACCATCAGGTGGCTGTCTGCGAAATATCCGCCAAGCCTGTATTCAATCCTGTTCAGGTAGTTATAATTTGCATTTTTATCCGGTATAAATTCAAGCCCAAGTTTAACAGCTGAGCTGTTAACAAGGTATTCTTCATAGCCGTGAAAGCTAACCATATCCCACTTTGTCATGGTGTAGTCTGCACTTACAATGAAAATATCTTTTTTGCCAAAGCTTATTCCCATAGCCATTTTTTCAGGTAACTCCACCCGTGCATCCTTATCGTATGAATAGCTGAGTGTATCAACCGAATATTCAGATCTCTGGAAAGGAGCATACCTGGTAAAAATATTTTCATATTCCGACTTATATCCCTGTTTCATAGAATACATTAGCCCGGCAGATGCAAATAAATCATTCTTCAAATTTATTGAATATTGAACGCCATATTCAAAATTATACCCGTAAATTCTGATGTTTTCGGATGACAGGTTATTGAACTGGTTGTTATCATCAGTAAGCAAATATAGGTTATCACGTTCAATATTTCCAAAAAGATAAGTAAAATTTATGCCCAGGGAAAGGTTTCTGAAAGGGCTGATACCCAGTCCGGCAAAGAAATTGTTATAACTGCCCGATCCTTTGTGGGTATTCTCATACTCCCCGATTATGGGATCATATTCCGGATCTGTTTCAGTGACTGTTTTTCTGAGGAAATAGTAACCGTTTGAATATGGTATTAAGCCTGTAGCAAATCCCATCCATTTTGTAATGGGTATTGCCATGGCCAGGTGATGGAAATTTACATCATCTGAATAATGTGAACTGCTTTCATCAACAAGCAGATTTGCCTGGTATTCAATACCAAAGTCAAAAACAAATGAATTGGTGTCAATACTGCTGTAAGATGCAGGATTAAGGTAATTAATAGCTACAGGGTCCCTGAGGGCAACGCCTGCCCCACCCATGCTCCTGCTTTTCAATATTCCCTGCTGTTCTATTATTCCGGGACCAAACCTGGCATAAGGGCTGTTAATCATTTTCTGACCCCTTACCATAAGCGGTGTTGATATAAGGATTAACAGTATAATTGTTTTTATATGTTTATGCATTGTAATCCAAAATATAATTTAATCCGTCTAATACAAGGTCAGGTTCAAGTATAAATCCTGTTTCAAGTTTATCACCAAAAAACTTGCCGTCGCCTCCTGTAATAATGACCTTCAGTTCCCTGTACTTTTTTTTCAATGTGCGAATATACTCATTTATTTCAAAAATCAAGCCGGTCTGTACGCCCGATCTGATTGCATCTACGGTGTTAACTCCTAGATTACCAAATGAATCACCCTTGCTTACAAGGGGCAGCCTGCCTGTAAACTCGTTTAAAGCTCTGAACCTCAATACCAGTCCGGGTGAAATATTGCCTCCGGTATAAACATTGTTCGACTCAAGCATGTCATAGGTAACTGCAGTACCTGCATCGATAACAAGAACGTTGCTGTTACCGAACATATTGTGTGCGCCGGCTATGGCGGCCAGGCGGTCCGTCCCAAGTGTTTCGGGACTTTTATAGCTCATTTCAAAGGGCAGGGGCGTTTGATGGCTCAGTATAAGTGTTTCGATCCCTTTATCTTCAAGCAGGGTAATGAAGCCCGGGCTTTCCCTAAGGACACTGCTGAGGATGGCCCTTTCAATATTGTAGCGGGAAATGATTTCTTCCACAAAACTTTTATCCTGGCAAGCGGAATATTTTACATACTCCTTTTTCCCTGCCCCGTAAACACCTGCCTTACAGGATGAGTTACCTATGTCAATTGCCAGATTCATAAATAATTGTCAAAAATATGAAAAATGAGCTATATAATGTTGTGTTTTGCCTGTCTTTAATATTTCTTTAACTTTTAATTATCTGAGTGTGATTCGAGAATAGAGCTGAAAATATTTATTGCCAGCTCAATATTGCTTATATTTTTTGCGGTAACGGTAAACTTTGTATCTGTCTGCTTTACCCTGAATCGCCTGTGATCTTCACTCACCGCCCTGATTACGTTCATGAAAGTATTGCTTTTATAGAAGGCAGAACGAGGGTTTGAGATGAAATGCATAACCATAACCTCGTTTCTTATTACTATTTTCTCGATAGCCATCCTGCAGGCCAGCCGGCGCAGCCTTACCAGGTTAAGCAACTCTTTTGCGGGAGGGGGTAATTCTCCAAACCTGTCAGTTAGTTTTTCCCTGAACCTGTGCAGTTCCTCGTTACTTTCAATATTATTAAGCTCTTTATACAGGCGGATTCTTTCGGAAATATTTGAAATATAGTTATCGGGGAACATAATCTCCATATCCGTATCGATCTGGCAGTCATTAAGATAATACTGGGCTGCCTTTGTATGCTCCTTGTATATTTCGCTGCTTTCGTAACTTTTATCATCGCTTAATCCGGCTCTCAGCTCATGCATTGCTTCATCAAGTATCCTCTGGTATGTTTCGAGGCCGACATCGGCTATAAAACCACTCTGTTCAGCTCCCAGTAGATTCCCCGATCCTCGTATGTCAAGGTCCTGCATGGCAATGTTAAATCCGCTGCCCAGTTCTGAAAACTCTTCAATTGCTTTTAGCCTCTGCTGTGCTTCACGCGTAATAATATTCAAAGGTGGTGCCAGCAGGTAGCAGAAAGCTTTTTTATTTGACCTGCCTACGCGTCCCCTCAACTGGTGGAGTTCTGAAAGTCCGAAATGATGAGCATTATTGATGAAGATAGTATTTGCATTCGGTATGTCCAGGCCTGATTCAATTATCGTTGTAGCGATCAGCACATCATAATCACCGTTAACAAAGTCAAACATAATATTCTCAACCTTCCTTCCCTCCATCTGCCCGTGTACAATGGCTGTTTTAACGGCGGGAAGGATACGGTTTATCATGATTTCGACTTCCCTGATTGTATCAACGCGGTTGTGTATAAAGAAAACCTGGCCATTCCTGTTCAGCTCATATTCGATGCCCTCTTTTATGATTTCTTCGTTAAAACCGTGCACTTCGGTAACAATGGGCATCCTGTTCGGTGGCGGAGTATTGATAATTGACAGGTCACGGGCACCCATTAATGAAAATTGCAGGGTTCGGGGTATGGGTGTTGCCGTGAGCGTGAGGGTGTCCACATTGGTTCTCATGCTTTTAAGTTTTTCCTTGACGGCCACCCCGAAGCGCTGCTCCTCATCTATGATGAGCAGCCCCAGGTTCTTGAATTGAACCTCTCCGGCAACCAGTTTGTGGGTACCTATAATAATGTCGAGCTCACCGTTTTTCAATTTCCCGATAATCTCTTTTTGCTGCGATGGCTTCTTGTGCCTGCTAATGTAATCTATAGAGACCGGAAAATTTTCGAGCCTTGATGTAAAGGTCTGGTAATGCTGTAAGGCCAGTATTGTCGTGGGTACAAGAATGGCTGTCTGCTTGCTGTCTGTGGCAGCCTTGAAAGCTGCCCTGACCGCTATCTCTGTTTTGCCGAATCCCACATCACCACATATAAGTCTGTCCATGGGGTGGGCTTCCTCCATGTCATTTTTAACTGAAGCGGTAGCTGCAAGCTGGTCAGGTGTATCTTCATAAATGAAGGAAGCTTCCAACTCACGCTGCAGGTAAGAATCGGGAGAAAAGCTGAAACCCTCAGCTTCCCTTCTTTTTGCATAAAGGAGGATAAGGTCGCGTGCAATATCCTTTATCTTGTTCTTGGTCCGTGCTTTAAGCTTCTGCCATGCACCCGTGCCAAGCTTGTAAATGCGTGGTTCCGCATTGTCTTTGCCCTTGTATTTTGATATCCTGTGGAGGGCATGTATACCTACGTAGAGAGTGTCGTTATCTTTATATACGAGTTTTATGTTTTCCTGTATTTTCCCGTTGATCTCAACTTTTTCCAGACCTCCGAATTTACCTATGCCATGGTCTATGTGCACCACGTAGTCACCCGGGTTGAGGCTTGTCAGTTCCTTTATGCTGAGGCTTTCTTTCTGAGAAAATATCCCCTTGATACGAAATTTATGGTAGCGCTCAAAGATCTGGTGATCGGTAAAAACAGAAATTGCAAGATCCCTGTCGGTAAAGCCCTCATGCAGATTAGTGAGTTTTGTTTCAAATGCCAGCCCGGGATTGATTTCTTTGAAGATGTCATTTATCCTTTCAATCTGACTCCCGCTTCCTGATATTATCAGGTTGGTATATCCCTTCTGACTGTTTTCCAGTAGCTTTGACCCGAGCAAGCCAAAATCCTTATTGAAAGAAGCTTGATGGCTGGTATTGAAAAGATAGCTTGAACCGGCAGGATAATAGGGCTTTGAACCAAACTCCAGGATCCTGAATTCAGAGAGGGCCGGTACAAGGTCTGCCCCTTTTATGGCAAGATCATGTTTTTCTATCTTTATTTCATAATCTTCAACAGTCCAGGTTGATTCATTTATACTGTCGATCCTGTCTTTTGTTATGCTGAAATCTTCAAGCCATATAAGGGAGGAGGGAGGAATGAACCCGGTAATGTTGTCATTTGTTTTTTCAAGCGTTATATCCTGGATATTGGGAACTATATCCGCCTTCTTGACTTTTTCAATACTCAGCTGGTCATCCGGATTGAAATATCTTATTGATTCAATATCATCGCCGAAGAAATCGAGCCTGAAAGGTTTGTCGGCAGCATAGGAGAAAATATCAACTATACTTCCCCTGACAGCAAATTGCCCTGGTTCATAGACAAAGTCAACTCTTGTAAAATTGAACCCGGTGAGAACTTCTTCCATGAAATCCATTGACAGGCTGTCTCCCTCGCTTACGGAAAGGGTGTTCTTTTTGAGGACTTCTTTGCTTATAACTTTCTCCATTACTGACTCAGGGTAGCTCACAATTATGCATTTGCGCCTGCCTGAACCCAGGTAGTTAAGCACTTCGGTTCTGAGTACTATGTTTGCAGCTTCAATCCGTCCGTACTGTATTGATCGTTTGTAGCCCGAAGGGAAAAAAAATACCTGTTCCTCTCCCAGCAGAGATACAAGGTCATTATAGAAATAGGCAGCATCTTCTTTCTCGGGAAGAATTACAAAATGGCTTGTGGAAATGACATCAAATAATGAAGCTACCAGTAGAGATCTTGATGACCCTCTCAAACCTTCAAGGGCAATATTGCCCCTTGTGCCATTCTCCAACTGCCTTTTTACAGGCTCGAAGTTAGGATGCCGGCGATACAGGCTGACTAAATCTATAAGGCTCATATCTTCTGTAAAATGGATACAAAAGTAGTCAACATTTTCTTCTATACCATAGGTAACAATTAACTATGATTTAGGGCATAATATTATTTATTGTTTTTTTTATATAAAAAAAGCATTCAGACAGTAATCAAGACGTGGAATCTTTATAACTCACATTAATCGCTTTATTTCTCATATTTGTAGCTTATGGATGTAGCGATCTGAAGCTCTTAAGCCTGTCGCATTATACAATACACAATGCTGCCGATGGTATTGAAGGTTCAGCAGGTGACCGGACCGGGTAGGATGAATAGTGATCAGCCATTTAGACGGATAAATTCTTCCACTCTATTTACCATTTCAACAGAGCCTACGAAATAAGGTGTCTTCTGGTGTAATGAATCCGGCTTGATCTCCATGATCCTGTTGTAGCCATCCGAGGCTTTTCCCCCTGATTGTTCTGCAATTAAGGCCATTGGATTACATTCATATACCAGTCTCAGCTTGCCCCTGGGATATATTTCACTGCTGGGGTACATGTAGATCCCGCCTTTCAGCAGGTTGCGATGGAAGTCAGACACCAGTGATCCTATATACCTTGATACGTATGGCCGGCTGGTGGAAGGATCCCTTTCCTGGCAATACTTAATATATTTTTTTACCCCGTCAGGGAACTTGATATAGTTACCCTCGTTCACAGAATATAGACTTCCGCTGGCCGGCATTTTGAGATCGGTATGGGAGAGGCAGAATTCACCGAGCGAGGGATCCAGGGTGAAACCATTGACCCCGTTTCCAGTTGTATAAACCAGCATGGTTGATGACCCGTAGATAATATAACCGGCTGCAACCTGGTCGGTGCCTTTCTGCAGGAAATCCTCGTCTGTTACAACACTACCCTTTTCGGATATGCGCCGGTAAATTGAAAAGATAGTACCTACTGATACATTGACGTCAATGTTAGATGAACCATCAAGAGGGTCCATGCATACAATATATTTACCCTTCAGCGCAAATTCATGGGTGAAAGTAATTATGTTCTGGTTTTCCTCTGACGCCACCCCGCAGCATTCGCCACTGGACAGGAGTGCGCTTGTAAAAACTTCGTCGGCATATATATCAAGCTTCTGCTGGTCTTCGCCCTGCACGTTTATGTTGCCTGCCCGGCCCAGTATGTCTGCCAGGCCTGCTTTCCTGATCTTGCTCCCAACCATCTTTGCGGCAGTACCGATGTGGTGCAAAAGGCGTGAAAATTCTCCCTTGGCTTCGGGATAGTCCTTTTGTCTTTTTATAATGAAATCATCCAGGGTTGTAATATTATAACTTTTCATAGCGGGGTTAAGATTTGGTTGATGAGGATAAAGTTAATAATATATGAATTAATAAAAGATACTTATTGTCATGGTTGCCTTTAAAAATCCTAATTTTGAAAAAATTTATTGGATGAAAGTATTCAAATTTGGTGGAGCATCAGTAAAAGATGCAGATGCCATAAGGAACCTGGGTCAGATAATAGCTAAATCTGATCTGCCCCTGATCGTTGTGGTTTCTGCTTTTGGTAAAACAACTAATGCCCTCGAGGAAGTAGTGAATGCCAGATACGGAGGTTCCGGCGACCCTCTGTCTTTGTTGAGAGAAATTTTTGAAAGCCATAAATCAGTTATTCACGACCTTAAGCTTATGGATCCTGATACACAGAATTTCCTGGAGGACTCCTACGAAGGTATAAAGAGTTATTTACTTGATAATGATCCTTCTGAATATGATATGGAATATGACCGGGTGGTAGCGGCCGGTGAGCTCTGGTCAAGCAGGATTATTGCTTCCTGGCTGCGACAGGAAGGGCATGATTGCAGATGGGTTGATATAAGAAAAGTTTTAATTACTGATAAGCGCTTCAGGGATGCAAATATATTATGGGCTGAGTCTGAAGTGAAGGTTAAGACTGTCTTCGGTGACAGGAATCCGGATATTTTTTTAACGCAGGGATTTATTGGAGCTACGGAGGATGGAATGAATACAACCCTTGGACGGGAAGGTTCAGATTATTCTGCGGCTGTACTGGCCAATATGACCGACGCCTGCGAGGTACAGGTATGGAAAGATGTCCCCGGTGTTCTGAATGCCGATCCGAAATGGCTTGATGATGCCGTGGTAATGGAGCAGCTGGGCTATAGGGAGGCAGTGGAAATGGCTTTCTCGGGAGCCAGGGTGATTCATCCGAAGACAATAAAGCCATTACATAATAAGGGGATACCCCTCATAGTAAGATCTTTTTTGGATAGCGACAGGGGGGGTACTGTGATAATGGGTGAGGCTCATGAGGAGACCGGCTTACCCGTGTTTATCAGGAATCAGGACCAGATCCTGATTTCCA
The DNA here is from genome assembly GCA_011050615.1 of Bacteroidota bacterium. GTDB lineage: Bacteria > Bacteroidota > Bacteroidia > Bacteroidales > VadinHA17 > UBA9300. The sequence continues at coordinate 3,116 of DRFJ01000045.1, read as the reverse complement.
TGCTTTCACGTGATTTCTCCTTTGCAATAGGTGATAACATATCAAGGATACTGGGATTGTTCTATGATTACGGCATTAAGGCAAATATGGTACAGGCAAGTGCCGTTAGTCTTGCTGTTTGCGCCGATGATGACGGAAGGAGGATCAGAAAACTTATCTCGGAGCTTGAAAAGGACTACAGTGTTATTTATAATACAGGAGTTGAAATGCTTACCATAAGACGGTACACCCCTGAAGCCATCAATAGGGTATGCGGAAACCGTGAGATCCTGGTGGAACAAAAAACCCGGCGCACAGTGCGGTTCGTTGTAAAACCGGTACAGGAAGATTTATTTGAAGTTTAGCTGGAAGGCTGCTTCATAACCGATCAGGCTGCCGTCAATCTCACGTTTCTCATAACCCAGTACAATAGAAACAACCTCCTTATCAATATCCATTGTAAGAGGATCATAATACCAGTTCTCGGTAAACTGTATCTTGCCTATATTATTCCTGTCGAAACCGGGTCTCAGTTCAGCATGCCTGACTTCTTCAGGTGACAGTCTTTTACCGGTATGATAATCGTAAGCTGTCATTTTTTCTGTATATACAGCATTGAAAAACTCATCTATCATCCTGTTGCCCTGGTAACCGTCAAGCTTTTCAACCTCCCATGGGTCGTCCGGATTTGGTATTTTTATTACCACATCATATATTATATTGTCAGCAATAAGTATTTTCTCTTCGCTCAGTATATTTTTATCCTCAGACTGCCTGCAGGAAAACAATATTGCTGAAAGAAATATTAATGTTATGACTCTTGCTTTCATTGCTGCTATCTTTTGAATGTTAATGGTTCTCCTCTTATGTATTCATTTATCCTGCCCCTGTCATATGCAAGTTCTCCGTTTATGAATGTCTTTTCAACAGATGCACTGAATTCCTGTCCTTCAAAAGGGGACCAGTTACATTTGTACAGGATATTATCTTTGTCTACTGTCCATCTCTTATCAGGATCAATGAGACACAGGTCAGCCTTATATCCTTCGCGGATAAATCCCCTCCCTGCTATGCCAAAGGCAATGGCAGGATTATGACACATTTTTTCAACTATTTTTTCGATTTTTATTTTGCCCTGTTTCGACAGTTCAATCATGGCAAGGAGGGAATGTTGAACCAGTGGCCCGCCTGAAGGTGCTTCTGTATATGGTTTTTGCTTTTCCTCCTGGGTGTGCGGAGCATGATCTGTGGCAATTATATCAATCCTGTCATTGATTATGCTTTCAATAAGCGCCTGCCTGTCAAAGGCAGTTTTTATGGCAGGGTTCCATTTAATTAAGTTTCCCTTCTCCTGGTAAAAGGTGTCGTCAAACCAGAGATGGTGGACACATACTTCCGCGCTTATCCTCTTTTGTTCAAGGGGGATAGTGTTGTCAAACAGATCCATTTCCGCAGCGGTTGAAAGATGAAGTATATGGAGCCTGGTATTGAATTCTTCCGCAAGCCTGACAGCCAGGGATGATGACCTGAGACATGCTTCACGGCTCCTTATTGCCGGATGGTATTCCACGGGAATTTCATCACCGAACTTTTCTTTATATTTTTTCAGGTTCTGTCTTATGATGGTTTCATCCTCACAATGACAGGCCACAAGCACAGGTGATTCGGCAAATATTCTGCGCAGGCTGTCAGGATTGTCGACAAGCATATTACCCGTGGAGGAGCCCATGAATACTTTTACCCCGCAGGTTTTTTCAGGATCTGCCTTCCTTATTTCGTCAATATTATCATTGGTAGCACCCAAATAAAAAGAGTAATTGCAGAGAGAAGATTCTGCAGCCCTTTCATGTTTTTCTTTCAGCGCCTCCAGGCTGACTGTCTGGGGTATGGTGTTGGGCATCTCCATAAAGCTTGTGACTCCTCCTGCCACTGCTGCTCTTGTTTCAGAGTTTATGTCAGCTTTATGTGTGAGCCCCGGCTCCCTGAAATGGACCTGGTCGTCAATTATCCCGGGTACCAGAAGCCTGCCACCGGCTTCAATAATATCAGTTCCTCCAGGAATGCTGAAATTATCATTCGCAGTATAAATTGCCTTGATCAGATCATTTTCTATCAGGACACTCCCCTTATATTCCCTTCCTTCGTTTACTATTTTTGCCCTGTGTATTAGCTTTCTCATGATTTGTTTTCCCTCTTATAATTCCGGAAAAAACTTCTCCATTTCATTCTCATTACACCCCATAACGCCTCGTTAAAGATTCCCCCGCTCATCTTCGATGCTCCTTCCTGCCTTTCGGTGAATATGATTGGTATTTCCTTTATTTTGAAGCCAAATTTCCAGGTCGTGAATTTCATTTCTATCTGGAAAGCATAGCCCCTTGATCTGATATTATCAAGGTCTATTGTTTCGAGTACTTCCCTCTTATATGCTTTAAAACCTGCAGTGGTATCTTTTATCTTCATACCGGTAATTATTCTTACATAGATGGAAGCCATATATGACATCAGCACTCTGCCAAGGGGCCAGTTAACAACGTTAACTCCTGATATATACCTTGAGCCGATGGCCAGGTCGACACCATCCATGGAGGTAATGTAAAGCCTTTTGAGATCATCGGGATTATGTGAGAAATCAGCATCCATTTCGTAAATTATATCATAAGCCCTTTCTATTGCCCACTTAAAGCCTGTGATATAAGCCGTTCCAAGTCCGAGCTTATCCTTTCTCTGTATCAGGTTGAGGTTTTTATATCTTTTTTTCAGTTCACGGACAATATCACCCGTACCGTCGGGTGAATTGTCGTCAATAACCAGAATATCGAAATCCACTTCCAGTGAAAAGATGGCGTCTATTATCTTTGCAATATTCTCCTTTTCATTATATGTCGGTATTATTACAAGGTTACCCGGCATCAGAGTCTGTTTTAATATGCGAAAATACGGAATTCAGATTTAATTGCACGAATTGGTGCGAATTTTTACGAATCAGCGCGAATTAATTATTCCAACATTCCATAAGGAAATATTTTTCAACATTATTTTTGTGAATCAAAAAAGATGTCTATTTTTGCAGCCGCTTTTAGAAGAAGCAAGTTCATTGAAGGCTTTGTGAAACAGGAGATGTTATGGCGGTTTTT
>DRFJ01000040.1 GCA_011050615.1 Bacteroidota bacterium | reverse complement strand
CATTTATACTTGACCTGGCAGGGATCTCCCTTTGACCCGAATCCCGCATTGCGGGATGAGCTCGGCGACCACAGAGAGTCAAAAGGGAAGATGAGCGAAGCAAATCAGGGGGATCTTGGTTTTTCATTCTATGCTCACTCTCCCCCAGGTGAGGAAGATCTCTCCATGGGCTCATCAGATTCTGTCCAGAATACATGGTCTGAACCAGGCTCAATGTAGTATGCTTCATTTTCCCTGATTTTCAGGGTGTCATTCCCTATCCCGGCAAATCCCTTTCCCCTGGTGATAATTAAGTACTGGGGGAAAGGGTTTGTGTCACCGGGTTCATTTACCTGCTGCCCCCTGTTTACCCGGTACCAGGCACTGCGCACTCCAATCTTATCAGCTGTAGTGTAGAAGATTGGGATGGCATGTCCTCAGTGTACAATCCTTGAGTTCTCTTCAGCAAGAACCACTTTGTCATGCGGTGAAGTGTTGAAGAAACGCTGCAGGAAAAACATGATTGCTAATTATAATATGTTGTGATTGATCATTATCAGTTACTGTGAAATTCACAATAATTTCGTAATCACTATCTGTCTTTTCTACAAATGATTTGCACCAGCTTTCAAGAATAATGGTAATATCTTCCTCACCGGAAGCCGCTTGTTGTGTTTCTTTACTTTCAGTATTACAGCCACAGTGCACAAGGCTGAAAAGGATCAAGGTAAGTGTTATTATTGAAAATTTATTCATGAGATTGTTTTTGGCGGAAATAATAAATTTATCGCAATACTGCGGAGACACTCATCCTGGGCGACCCTGCCTTGTTGCCATTAAGATTTGGACTTCTTCAGGAAATTCCACATCGGTACTTTTCCTATATATGCATTATAAGCATCTCCAAATTTCCTGATATTGTATTTACTTTCCTTTCTCGCTGCCTGCCAGAAGCAAAAAAATGAGATAATACATAATATGGTGGCCGGGACAGACTGGAATACTAATATAAAGGCGATTGACCATAAGGCTAAACCCAGTGTCATTGGTTGCCTGATATGCCCGTACAGACCTTTATTGATAAATGTCGTGGTCTGGGTAAAGTCACTGCCTTTGGACTTCCCCCTGTGTTTGAGAGCAATTACGGAAGAAATTACCAGGTAGGCTGATGGCAGGTAAAGGATGAAACCAAAGATCTGCAGCCACAGGGAGTCAAGCCTCTTCCACGCCCCGTCGTTACCAATGGTAAGCTCAAGTACCGTCACACTGAAAAAAATACCAAGCCCTGCATGCATGTAGAGTTCAGCAATTACCTTTTCTCTTATTGCATGTATTATAGAGTACCCGTTGAATATCCATATTATGGCACATAAACCAATACACAAGCAGAGATTTAACATATTTTCTTTTTAGTGTAATTTATATCATTCCCTGAATAATTAAAAGAAGAACACAATTTTTTCCTCAGCTTCAGCCTCAACTTAACCTTCTATTCTATGTAAAAGGATAATCTATTATATAACTTTACCGTTTAAATTACAGGTAAAAGGTTTTTATTAAATGAAAAGCGGAAAAACCGGGTTCCTAAAAATCATTCTTGTATCACTGGCAGCGGCATTGGCAGGATTAATTTTATTGTCAGGTCTCTTTTATATACTGGTACTTTCAGGTGTTTTCGGCACCATGCCCGGTAAAGATGATTTGCTTGAAATAAGTAATGAAGAAGCTTCTCTTGTATTTTCTTCCGACAGTGTTCTGATAGGTAAGTACTTTGCAAAAGACCGGACAAATATAAGCATGGATGAGGTTCCTGAACATCTGGTGAAAGCACTGGTGGAGACTGAAGACAGGCGTTTTTACAGTCACAGGGGCTATGACATCAGGAGTTATATCCGGGTTTTCCTGAAAACTATATTGCTGGGTGATGAGAGTGGAGGAGGAGGGAGTACCATCACACAACAGCTGGTGAAAAATCTTTATGGCCGCAATAAGTACGGTTTCTTAAGCCTGGCTATAAATAAGATGAAGGAAATTATTATAGCTACCCGCCTGGAAAAAGTATATACCAAGGAAGAGCTCTTATTATTATATCTCAATTCTGTTCCTTTTGGAATAGATGTTTATGGTGTTGAATCCGCATCTCAAAGATATTTCAGCAAATCCGTAAGTGAACTGAAGATTGAGGAATCAGCTGTCCTGGTTGGTATGCTGAAAGCCAATACCTATTATAATCCCCGCCTGAACCCTGAAAATTCAGTTGAACGGCGAAATGTTGTATTGTCTCTTATGGAAGAGTCTCAATACCTTAATACAAGAGAGGCAGACAGTCTCAGAAGCCTGCCTCTTGGTCTTGAATATTTGAACCTGGTGAAAGATAACCCGGCAGGTTATTTTGTGTACCAGGTAAAAAAAAGAACACTCGAATTGCTCGATTCTATTGCACTGATAAGCGGTGAGAAATATGATCTTGAGAAAGATGGATTGAGAATATATTCTACACTGGATATGCAGGTGCAGGAACTGGGATCTGAGGCTGTAAAAAAACATATGGATGTAATGCAAAGACTCTTGGACAGGGAACTTGAGAATATGGGGGTAAAAGAGAAATGGTACAGTATTCATAAGCAGCAATCAGCTGCTTATGATAAGGATACAATAAGGCGGGATATGCAATTGTTTGATTGGGAAGGCGGTGTCAGGATGGCCAGGATAAACAGGTTTGACAGTCTGTGGCATTATTATAAGATGCTGAATACTGCAGTGCTTATAATTAATCCTGAAGATGGGTCGGTAATTACCTGGATAGGTGGTAATAATTACAGGCTGTTGCCCTTTGATATGGTGCTGTCGCACAGGCAGATAGCTTCAGCCTTTAAACCCGTGCTGTATGCCACTGCCCTCGAACAGGGCATTCCTCCATGCAGATATCTTGAAAATGAGGAAAATACATATGAAGGTTATGAGGATTGGGAACCTCAGAACGCTGACCGTATATCAACTCCCGACAGTACTGTTGCCTTATGGTATGCCCTGGCACATTCTATTAACCTTCCAACGCTTGATTTATATTTCCAGGTGGGCGCGGAAGATCTTAAAAACACCTGCGAGAGACTAAAATTCCCTTCTCTTACTGAGGATGCACCTTCTATTGCGCTTGGGACACTTGATTTGTCCCTGTACGAAGCTGTAAGGGCCTACTGTTCATTTGCCAATCATGGTCTGATGAATGAGCCCGTAATGATCAATAAGATAAGCGATGTTGATGGTAATACCCTGTATGTGAGGAAGCACCGGGAGCCGGATACGATTTTTAAAGCTGAAACAAGTAATCTTATTACAGCCATATTGCAGCAGGTAATAGAACAGGGAACAGGATCAGCTATAAGAAGTCAGTATGGAGTTAAATCAGAGCTGGCCGGAAAGACAGGTACGGCTCATGACTATTCAAATGCATGGTTCTTAGCCTATACCCCCGGGATGGTAATAGGTACATGGGTGGGAGCCAGAACACCCGATGTTCACTTTAACAGCGACAGGGGAGCAGGATCATCTCTGGCCTTACCTGTTGTGGCACAGATAATAAGGGAAATTGAAAAGGATAATGAATTGACTGATAAATACCTCGCCTCTTTTGACTTGCCTGATGATGTTTATTCATTCCTTGAATGTGATCCTTTCCGGCTGAGTGGCATTAGAGGCTTTTTTAACCGCCTGTTCGGTACAGAATCCGTGGATAAGAAGGAGCAGGATAGCGCTGAAGAAATTGAGAAAGAAGTGAGGTCATTCTTTGAAAGACTATTCAGGAAAAAGAAATAATGCAGCCTGTTATCTGACTCTTTATCAAAAGCCACGATCAATGTGCTTCCTTTAGCTGGAGAAAGCAACTGCCGGTCTGTCAGAGTCTTGTTTCTGGTAGTTATTTGTTCAATACCACCACCGGCGCAATCTGCTCCGGTACTATTATGGTATAAACAGTCTCTCTCGTTGTAATATAAATCAAATTTTGAAAGTTGAGTGCTGGTAACCTGGTAAGTTTCCCAGCGCTGATTAAAGGCAAACATATCAATAGAACCCAGGCTCTTTAGCGTAACATAAACAGAGGCTTCTTTTTCTTCAGATATTTTAAGATCATCTTTTTCATCAGTCGTACATGTACCATCACTCTGATGTCTTTCCTTATGGGAAACTGTTCTTTTTATCACTTTTTTCTTAAGGAAGAGTGTGGCTTCATATTTTGCGGGATTTACTTTTATACTGGAATGGTCTTCAGCTTTGTCGGGGTATCCGGGTGGTTGAAAACGGGCTGTCATATCGATCCGTGAATCATTATCGCCTGCCCGACAGGTAAGTGTTACCTCACCTTTATTATCAGTGGTGTATGGTCCCTGTGGTGTTATTTTTCCATTGACCAGGCCTGATGCAAAGAATTCAATTTCCCTGCCTTTAACAGGGTATTTGCTACCATCAGGATCTGTTTCATTCAATGTAATGGTGATTTCCGTTCCCTCATCAACATGGATTTCTCTCCTGTCAGGTTTGACTTCGATTTCCAGTCCACGGATGATCAATTCAGCATCATCCTTGACAATCGAGGTCGAGCCTATACCACATGATTCAAGAGGAACCTTTTCAATGCTTGCTTCAATTCCTTCCCGGACAATGTAGATCCCTTTTGCTTCGTATTGTTTATTAGTAAAAACAATATCAAATCCAGGATAGGTGTGTTGCCAACAATCACTTGACATCTCATACTTGCATCGCCTGACATCTTTCGGAAACTTTACCGGTTGACTTAACTCACTTCTATCCATGGATAGGTACTCACCTTTACAATTCTTAACCCTGGCAATTACCTCCATCCGGCGGTCTTCTTCTGTTAGCAGTGATAAATAATCTTTCTCATAATCGATTTCAAGTTCAGGCCCTCTGGCCGGTACGGGCCTCTTTCTTTCGCTTTCATCGATCAGGGTTTTTATCCGCCACATGCTCCGGGATATTTTTGAAATGACCACATCCAGTTCCATATCTTGCTGAGTGGTGGCTGCAACTCCGTAACACATGTTGGGTATGCAGGGTGAGTTAATAAAGATAGATGCTCCCATCCGGAAACCTGTTTCATATTCAAATACTTGATCAGTATATTCTGTGAAGATCCATCCGGTTATCGGGTCTTGATAGGCGTTTGCATAGGAAGGAATTAAAAGATCTGTCTCCATGGCTATTATATGCAACAAGCAATGAAATTTATAATGAGGATCTTTTCCTGGGTTTTGCCTTGCTGAAAAGAAATCGATCTCAGGGGAATTTGCACGAAGGGCTTCAAGCACCCTTGCATCCACTTCATCAATCCATTCCTCATTCGATTTAGATCCGTAGTTCTTATTCAGAAGATCAGAAACTTCGTCACTGTCAACTATTTACTTATAATAGACACCGACCCTTATCTGTTCACAATCATCCGATTGTGCTACCAGGGTTTTAACATTAAGAACCGGAAAGATGAACAGAATAAGAAGTATGCTTAAATAAAATGAATGGAGTGATTTTTTCATTGGGACTCGGATTTGTTAAATGGTACCCGGATATAAACTATAAACTAAGGGTAATGAAATGACACCACTTAATATTCTTCAGCCAGAGCTCTCTCAGTTTAATAAATTTCTGCCTGATTTCAAAGAAAATATCATGCGTGCCAGTGAAAGTGGAACCTCAGCCTTCCTTTACGGCACGGGTCTTCCACCTTCGCCTTTCAGGCTACGGTAAAGGGAGGCTCCGCACCAGCGGAGGGGGAAGTCTTTATGCCCTGGTAATCCCTTGCTGTGATAAGGATAATTACACCGATGATGGTAATAATGCCCCCAATAACCTGGAAGCTCTCCGGTATTGTTCTGAAATACATCCAGGCGCCAATGGTCACGAAGATACCCTTGGAGCTTTGTATGACAGTGGACTTGGATGCTTCGATAAACCGCAGTGCCGAATACATTGAAAATGCTGTCAGGAAGGGGCCGATAAGTGAGCCAATACCAACACTAACAAGGGCAGTGCCTGACAGGCTGAATGACTCTCCCTTAATTAACATCAACACCAGGGCCGTAATGAAAAGATAAACCGACCTGTTTGTGGCAAGTAACCCCGGGTCAAGATTTTTGATATACTTCTTTGATATTATCATGGTTGTGGCCAGGAATATGGTTGAGGCGACCATATACCCGGTTCCGGGAACAAAAAAACCTTTCTCGGAGATATTTCCCGTAAAACTTGTTACTGCAGCACCCAGTAGTGTGATTAGCATGCCTGAGAACTGAAGGACGGTAAAGCGTTCCCCAAGGAAGCTCACACCCATCAGAATTACAAAGAGGGGTACCAGGTTCTGAAGAAAGGACATTATTGCCGGGTCATCCGCTGTTTCAATTGACAGGAAGAAAAGAATAGTGCCAAACAGCTCCACTAGTCCCAGAACTAATAGTATACGGTATTCTTTCCGTCCAAGTCTTTTTATAACCTTCCATTTGCCACTTGGCACCGCATATAGGACATTATAGATTATAGCCATCCCGAACCAGTAAAAACCAAACTGGTACAGGTTAAGCTCGTTCAGGGCAGCCTTGCTGAAAACATACACATTGGCCATTGATACAGTTGCCAGAAAAGCAAATGCATAGCCTTTTATTTTGTCAGGTATGGTCATTACCGGGGAAAATTTAATACTATAACAAAACCGGGACATATATGTTCCCGGTTTTGCTTTGTGCAGGGGAGTGAATTTAGTATATTATTTGTAATTAAATGATTTATCAGGTCTTTCAGGGATTGGTGGTACAGTTACAGGTTCTTTTTCCATAAGCTGCATCAGGTGCTCCACGGCTGCTTCCAACTGGGCATCCTTACCCCTGTAAGTTTCATAAGGCAAATTATCAATCTCTATGTCCGGAACGACTCCGTAGCCTTCAATGAGCCATTCGCCCTCAGCAGAATATACACCGTTTTCAGCTGCTGTTGCTATGCCGTTATCCACCAGTCTGTTACGTTGCGACAGCCATATTTCACCACCCCAGGTCCTGGTGCCAATGAGCTTACCCATACCCAGCCTTCTGAAACCTTCTGCAAAAGCCTCTCCGTCTGAGGCAGTGTTTTCATTAATCAGGACTACCATGTGTCCCCTGAATGCATACTGCATGTTCCAGTATGGCTTTCCTGCCCTGGGAGCCCAGTAGAACCATGCTTTCCGGAGCAATTTTTCAAGCACCCAGCTGTCAATATTGCCCCCACGGTTATTCCTTACATCGATAATCAGGCCTTCCTTGCGGTAATTGGGATAAAAACATTTGACCCATTCCGTATAGTTATTGCCTCCCATCGCTCTCAAATGAACGTAACCGATCCTGTTGTCGCTGCGTTTCTCCACTTCCATGCTTCGTGTATATTCCCACTCACTGTACCTCATATTCGAAAAGTTACGTGAGCTAACTGGTTCTATAATTTCCTCGTATGTTTTTCCATCAGGTTTTCTGAATTTTATCCTGACCTGCATGCCTGCTTTATTTGCGAGTAAGATATTCAGGGAGGGTGCTGTTTTTACATCCATGCCATCAACACTGATTATTGCGTCACCCTCTTCAACCTTAAGCCATGGCCTGGCCAGGGGTGATATTTCAGAAGGATAATCCGGGTCAGTCATGTATATATGGTCTATTATAAACAGTCCTGACACGGCATCCTTATGCAGATCGGCACCCAGGTAGCCCATTGATATATTTTCGGGAGGAGTACGTTTGTCACCACCCCTGACAAACATGTGCAGGGTAGATAACTCGGATATCATCTGGGCCATCAGGTCGTCAAGCTCATACCTGTCGGTCACCCTTGGCAGCAAGGCACTGTATTTGTCATAGACTGCTTCCCAGTCAAGTCCGTGCATCTCCGGATCGTAGAAATAATCACGCTCCATTCGCCATGCATCCCTGAACATCTGCTTCCAGTCTTCTACAGGATCAATATTAAATGCCCAGTTATTAATCTCCAGCTTATTTTTGGATGTGTCCAGTTTTGCAGCAGAGGTCTCCATGACGAATATACCGGATCTGTTCCTTAGCATGACTTTCTTACCGTCACCGGAAACGGCGAAACTGCTTATCCCCCTGGCAAGGGTTTTCGGTTTATTATCAGGGTCATTGTCAATTTTAAGGGACTGAACGGTACCTCCCCTGAAACCGGATGAACTCTGCATCCAGATAATATGCGAATCGGTAACATAAAAATCACGATAATTGGAAGCCCCGGCAGGAATTTCATAAAGCCTTGCCCCAATTCCATTAAAGTCCACACTAACTGGCTGTTTGTCATTTTTCTCTCCTTTCTTTTCTTCTTTACTTGTCTTTAACTCATTGTCCTTAAGGAAGGGGAATTCAGCCTCACCATTCAGGGCAAGTGCATAGATTTTAGCAGTCTTTTCGAAATATGGTTCAGGTTGCCTGCTGCCCCAGGGACTTCCAACCGAATTATTGAACGTCCTGTCAGAAATAAAATAAAGCCATTTACCGTCGGGACTGAAACGGGGATTATAACTATCCAGTCTGTCAGTGCTTACCACATAAGATTTTTTGTTATCAATGCTGTATAACTTAATCTGCATATTCCTGTTTTCCGCACTGTTCACATAGGCAATCCACTTACTGTCGTGTGACCATGAAATAGGCTCACTGAAACCCGAGAAATCATTTTCATCTATCAGGGATGATTTGCCGCTGTCTTTGTCGAAGAGAAAAAGCCTGTTATCCTTTTCAGCATAGGCAATATATTTCTTATCGGGGGAAACAGAGTATCCGGTAATCAGGTTTGTTGATCCCTCTGTTACCTGCACAGGCTTGTCCAGCCCAAGGTGCCCTGCCTTCCATATTTCAAATTCTCCCGATTCATCCGAAAGCATAAGAATGTCATCACTGTCTGATGCATATGAGGCATCCTTGTACCTTACACCGTATTTCCTGGTTATCTCAGACCATCTTTCTCCGTTTACAGGGAAGTTGAAAACCCTGCCGCGCGAGGTTATTACTACGTCTTCACCCTTATAGGAAATGTTGGCGGAAGAAATTTTTGACATGGGGTCTGTTATCCAGCGAAGATGCTTCTGGTCAAAGTCGGAAGACAACTTAATATCGAGTATCTCTTCTTTTCCTGAATTAATATCATATAAAATTATGTCGGCCCCTTTCTGGCACACTATGCGTCCATTATCCATATCTGCCTCGTAGAGATCCCATCCTGATGAAAATGTATGTTGCTGCAGATCTTCACCTGAGCAGTTCATTGACCATATATTCATTGTACCATCCCTGTCAGTCAGGAAATAAACACGGCCATTGTAGTACATGGGATCTTTACTGGTGCCTTCATAATCAGCCGTGAGGTGAATGGCTTCATTTTTACCGTCAAATTTCCACAGGGACTGGGCTGTGCCTCCCATATATCTTTTGGTATGGCTTGACTGCTTCCTGAGCCTCGTGAATACGAGCTCACCTTCAACAGTATAGGTACCCTGATCTGCCTGTGCAAGGGGGATCAGGGTTGATGTGGCGGATTCCGGGTCAAGCTTCAGGAGTTGAGCACTCGGAAGGGTGGAATAATATTTTGTCGAATATAGGATCTTACCGTCATCCGTCCACTGGCTTATTTGCGGATTATCTTCTTCCCAGGTCATCCTTTCAGGTTTTCCTCCTTCAGAAGGTATAATGTAAATCTCTGAAGGGCCTTCATATGAACCCGTAAATGCAATATACTTGCCATCATGGGAAAAGCTTGCCTGTGATTCCATACCATGATGTGTCGTCAGACGCTGAGTTTTTCCTGTTACCAGGTCGTACTTCCACAGATCTCCTTCAGCTGTGAAAACAACTTTGTCCCCGTTTATCGCCGGAGAACGGTAATATCCTTTCTCCTGGCTTTTTGCGTTAGTGGCAAGGATACAAAACAAAAAAAATGGAATAAGTAATTTGAAGGTTTTCATTTTGATAGATTTTAGAATGGCTTGAATATAAGATTAATATATGTAAAAATTTGTTTTATCTGAATGAGACTTCATCTCATTTTCGTTCGGTCAACTTCTTCGAGTGTGTCAGGATTTAGAACTTCCATCTCAATTTCTTTACCATTAATATGAAAAAGTACAAGTGCATTCTGAGTTGTAAAACCTGATACCCATGGTGTCCAGGGTGTCTCTTCCTGTGCATAATAGGGTGCTCCTGCTGCACCGTTATTGATCTGGTAGATTGTTCTTGTCAGGTTCGTTTTCTCAGCAAAATATGCTTCAGGATATCTTTCCATCTGCGGGCTTATTTCTGTTCTTGTGTAATTATGTTCATCTCCGGTTAATATAGCAATTACCTTACTGCTCTTATTTACAATTATGTCAAGTAGTTGATCCCTGCGTTCAATTATACCCTTTTCAAGCTGCCTTCCTGCAACATATGGACGGTAGCCATTTTCTCCATTATACCACATATCATCCTGTACATGACCACCATTTGGAAAAAATGGTGTATGAATGGTAATAAAAATATGATCGATATCCGAATCTGCTTCAAGGCTTGCAATGGTTTTGTCAAGCCACTCCATCTGCCTGTCCATTATATAGCCATGTAAACCGCCGCTGCTGTACCTGAGCATATTTGTGCCGGGAGCATAGAAATAGTTTGAATTCAGTACAACAACTGCCACATTATCATAAGTGTAATAAAATACATTTTCACAGTATGATGGAAAATCAATTGTAGCAGCCGAAGGATCATAAAGGGTACCATCTTCTGAAGCAGGTCCGTTTTCAGGCATTACAAAGTTATCTGCAAAAACTGATTCAGAAGATTCGGTATCAAATGGAAATTTATCAATTGATATATGCCACCTGTTTTCAGCACTAAAAACCCTGTTCAGAGCTTCATGATTGCCCATGCCTACGTATATCGGGAAATAAGCTCCAAATGGCTGCACCGCTCTTTTCCAGTTAGCATATTCCAGCTCAATATGTTGCTTGTGTTCCTGGTAACCTGTGACAAGGTCGCCGGTGAATTGAAGGAAGGAAGCATCGCGATACATGGCCAGGGCCATGATTTTCTTCATAATGTAAAAATTAGTCCCGTATATATCCCTTTCACCGCCACCATTACCACTACGCGAGTCTGATGCATAGGCAAAAGTAAATGATGTCCTCGAGCCAGGATTTGGAGCTGTTCTGAAATTGTACTCCTGGAAATTGTCACCATACCTGATCCGGTATTTATATTCAGTTGACGGATCAAGGCCATCTATTCTTATTTCATGCAGTTTTCCTTTCTTTCCCCTGTATACCTTTCCGTTTACTTCAACCGAAGCTCTTATTTCCATATTTGTAGTGAAAGATATTGTAGCTCCTTCATGAGTCAGCAGGTTAATAAAGGGTCCTTCGATAACAGTTGGCACTATTTCAAAAGGACCATTACCTTTGAATGTTACAATCCCGTCGTACAGGAAGTTACCTCTGGAATCAGCAACCCTGTAGCCAATTGTTCCTTTTTGATTCTCCTCCCAGCCGATCATGTCATAGCGTCCACTCATTGTTTTTGTTATCTCTATAAAAGCTTTCCCGTTTATTATAGCTGCTGTTGCTCTGAAGTATACTGGATGAGGATGCCTGGAATCACCGTATGGTATAAAGCCGTAGTAGATTGATCCTTCAAAACTTATATCTCCGAAGTCAAAATAAATTCCTTCATCCGTACCGGTAGGATTACCAGATATCTGATCAATCGAAATATATGGCTCTGACGGGTTTTCATAAATCTTCTCACCGGATATTTCTATATACATGCGTCCATCCTCGTCATATTCAATATTCGAATAAGATAGCGGGATAGGGTAATGTTTTGAGTTTTGAGCTGTGATGCTTACAGTAAACAAAAGTAAAATCAGATGAATGGTTGTGAAATACTTCATTAAATATTATTTAGTTGTGTTATTATTAAGCCTTAAACCTTTCGTAAGTGCTTTTTGTTCACAGGGCTACATTTGTATCCCCTTATGATATTTGATTCTGGCTTAATATAAGCATTAAATAATAATTATACCTTTCCGCAGCAGGTTTGATCAGAAACGGCCTCGCTGGTTACTGAGGCTCTCCAGCTGAGGTTTCCGGGGCAACACTTCATCTCGCATTGCTGCATGATATGCCAGTGATGCCACAACCACGGCATTGTGCTTCAGATCATCCATTAACAGCCTTTCATAAGTGTCCATAATTGTATGATATCCACGACCATATTCAATCTCATCCTGGATAAACTGGAAAGCCGGCAGTCCAAGTGCATCAAAGGACAGGTGATCAGTACCACTTGTATTTCGGAGTGTTACGGTTGAGCATCCCATATCTTCAAAGGGCTTGAACCAGGTCTCAAATATTGGCAGAACCATATCATTTTCCTGGACATAGATACCCCTGAACTTACCTGTCCCGTTATCCATGTTAAAATACACGGCAAAATTATCGAATCCTTCAAGCATATTTCCATTGGTATCCCTGATGTATTTTTCAACGTAGCCCCTGGATCCGTGCAATCCCTGTTCTTCACCGCCCCACAAGGCTATGCGTATGGTTCTCCTGGGACTGATTTCGAGGGATTTTAATATACGCATGGCTTCCATCATAACAATACACCCTGAAGCATTATCAGCTGCACCTGTGCCTCCATGCCATGAGTCGTAGTGACCACCAATCAGTACTATCTCATCCTTAAGATCCGGATCGCTACCAGGTATCTCACCAATAACATTTGTCACATTAGGACTTTCATAGAAACTGTTTTTAACTTCAAGTTCAAGCTCAACATTTACATCATGTTCCATTAATCTTATTATTCTGCCGTGTGCCTCTACAGGCAGGTATAATTCTGCAACCGGCTGTTCTTCACCTGCATTGTAACTTGCCCCACCTGAACGAGGAACATTAAACTTGCCACTGGCGCTTAATACTGCCGCAACACCCTCATCCCTCAGAAAATCAGCTATCTGCCTCTGTACCATCATCCTTCGCCGGTAGTCATCAAAATTAAAATCACCGCGACGCCTCCTGCGGCCTGCATAATTTGCCTGCTCAATGTTTTCAAGCTCCTCCCTGGTGTACCTGTCGGCCAGAGGTTCAAAACTGACTTCATAAGTGGAGGTGGAAGGTATAATTACAATCTTGCCCTTCAGTTTACCTTTATATTGTTCAAAATCATTTTCATCATTTATTTCAAGTAAAACAGGACTGCCTTTTATCAGGCCCCTTGTGCTTCCTGTCCATGCTTTGGGATTACCAGTAAAAGTCGCATAATATGGAGAGGTCATTGCAATATATGTTTTCTGGTTCTCCCAGCCGCCACGGTCAAAAGGCCTGGCCACTTCAATTCTTACATTCTCGAGGCCATATTCTTTCATCCTGTTACTTGCCCATTCATTGGCTCTTTTCTTCCCGTTTGAAGCAGTCAGCCGGGGGCCCACAAAATCAGTCATCCAGAAGGACAACTCTTCAATGTCAGAATTCTTGAATCCTTCCTGTTTGATCTTGTAAACCATATTAAGATCTACAGCATCTTCCTGGGAAAAGATATTGCCAGAAAGAATAAACAATAATGCTGCTACCAGTAATAAAAACTTTACCTTCATTTTTAAAGGGTGTTAGAGATTAAATTATTTATTTGTATCTCAAATTTAGTGATTTAAATATCCGGCAACCTTTGAAAGCTATGATTTAACATTTATTAACTTTACAATTTTCTTATTTAAAGATTACTTAAGAACATGATTTATCCGGATGAGTTTGAACGTAAGGTGGGATTTGATCGTATTCGTAACAGGATATACGATTTATGCCTTTCACAAAACGGACGTGAGAAGGCTTCTTTACTTGCATTCAGTACAGACAAAAAGACTATCAGCGAAAAGCTGAATCAAACAGCGGAGTTTCAAAAAATTCTGGAACTTGAGCAGGAATTTCCCCTCGATCATTACTATGACCTCAGGCAGGGACTTCAGAAAATGAAGCTCGAAGGTTCATGCCCTGATGTTAGCGAAATATTTAATCTAAAAAGATCACTTATTACATTAAAAAACATATACAATTTTTTCAGCATTGAGGAGCATTCTTCAGCATATCCTGAACTTCACAGGTTGAGCAGCGGAATAAAAGTCTATCCTTTTGTTAGCGAGTCAATAAACAGGATAATGTCTAAAGAGGGAACAATAAAAGACAATGCTTCTTCAGAGCTGTCTGGAATAAGAAGTGACCTCAGGAAGGCGGGTACCATGGTGTCGAAGCGTATGCAGACAATACTCAACCAGGCAAAGAATGAAGGGATTGTTGAAAAAGGAACATCGGTTGCCATAAGAAATGGAAGGGGAGTCATTCCGGTAAATGTTTACGATAAAAACAGGATCAAAGGCCTGGTCCATGATCAGTCGGCAAGCGGCAAAACGGTATATATAGAGCCCGCTGAGATCGTTAATCTTAATAATCAGATTATTGGACTGGAATATGCCGAGAAGAGAGAGATTATAAAGATACTTATAGACTTTGCTGATCGCATAAGACCTTACATTGATGATCTGATGGTAGCATTTGACATTATGGGTGAAATTGACCTGGTAAGGGCAAAGGCTCTTCTCGGACGCAGGCTCGGATCAGTAAAACCGGTCATAAATGATAAACCTTTTATAAAATGGGCTGAAGCCAGGCACCCTCTTCTTTTTCTTGCTTTCGAAGATATGCCGGGCAGGGAAGTGGTACCCCTGGATATTGAACTTAAAGAGGAGGCGAGGATATTATTAATATCAGGGCCAAATGCCGGGGGGAAATCAGTATGCCTTACCACGGTGGGCCTGCTTCAGTATATGCTGCAATGTGGTATGACAGTTCCTGTAAAACAGGGTTCTGAATTCGGGATCTTCCAGAAAATATTTATCAATATAGGAGATGAACAGAGCATAGAAAATGATCTCAGTACCTACAGTTCACACCTTGTCAATATGAAATATTTTTTACGTAATGCGGATGAGGAAACTCTCGTTCTTATAGATGAATTCGGAACAGGAACGGAACCAATGCTCGGAGGGGCAATTGCAGAAGCAATACTGGGAGAGATAAACAAAAAAGGGGTTTACGGCCTTGTAACCACACATTATACCAACCTGAAACATTTCGCTTCTGCGGAAGAAGGAATAATAAATGGGGCTATGATGTTTGACAATCATCGTATGGAGCCACTGTTCAGGCTTGACATCGGGAAACCCGGCAGTTCATTTGCCTTTGAGATAGCAAGGAGGATAGGGCTGCCTGAAGAAATACTCAGATCTGCTTCTCAGAAGGTTGGTGAAGAGCATATTAATTTTGACAAACATCTTAAGGATGTCTTAAGGGATAAAAGATACTGGGAAAAGAAGAGGCAAAGCATCAGGTTAGAGAGCAAGAAACTTGAAGACCTGGTTAGCTGCTACGAAAAGGAAATATCCGGACTTAAATCAGAAAGAAAAGAAATAATAAAAAGAGCCAGGGAAGAAGCTGAAATACTCATTAATGACGCAAACAAAACTATAGAAAAAACAATTAAGGAAATAAAAGAGGCTCAGGCTGAAAAGGAAAGAACAAAGGAAACAAGAAAGAATTTTGAAAAGCTCAAGGAAGGTATAGAAGAAATAAAAGACAGGGAAGATAAGAAGATAGCTCATAAAATTAAGAAACTCAGGGAAAAGGAGAAAAAAGCAGGACTTCCTGATCTTCAGGCAGATAAAAGGATAAAATCCACACCTCAAGCAGGCAGGGGGAAGGCCCCCCTGAGGAAGGGAGAGAAGGTTGTTATGGACGGCAGCGACAGGGTGGGAGAGCTTATATCGATTGATAAGAAGAGAGTTTCCATAGCCTTTGGTAATATAATAACTACAGTGAATTATTCCAGTGTGCGAAGGGCTTCAGGGAAGGAAATTGCCTCATCGGGAATTAAATCCCCTTCTTCAGTAAACCTTGATTGGGATATCACCAGGCGTCGCAACCGCTTTAGCCCCGACATTGATATAAGAGGTATGAGAGCTGAACAGGCCCTGAACACTGTGCGCGACTTTATTGATGAGGGCATAATGGTTCAGTATCCAAGCCTGAGGATCCTGCACGGCAAGGGTGATGGCATCCTCAGACAGCTTATACGTGAATACCTGTCAACGGTCGACCTTGTCAGGGATTATCATGATGAGCATATTGAGGCAGGGGGTTCAGGAATAACAGTTGTGGAACTGGATGTCTAGAACTGATTTATTCATCCTTGTAGATAAATACAGCACCTGTGCCTTCAGAATCAGCAAATCCCCTGAACATGCCTTCAGTATTAAACGGCATGGCAATATTACCGTATTTGTCCATTGCGATAATTCCTCCTGTACCACCTGCTTTCAAAAGCTTTCCGTTGATTACCGTTTCAGCGGCATCCTTGAGGCTCATATGACCGTATTCCATTAAGGCAGATATATCGTGGGCTACTGTCCAGCGAATGAAATATTCCCCATGACCGGTTGCTGATACGGCACATGTTGCGTTATTTGCATAGGTCCCGGCTCCTATTATGGGGGCATCACCTATACGGTTGTATTTCTTATTTGTCATACCACCGGTAGAGGTGGCTGCTGCCAGGTTACCTTCCCTGTCGAGTGCACAACACCCTACAGTACCGTTTTTTCCCCTGTTTATGGCTTCGGTAAGCTGCCGGTAGCGATGGTCAGTGTAGAAATAGGATGGATCAACCTGTTCCAGTCCCTGCCCGATGGCAAATTCTGAAGCTCCCTGGCCCGATAGCATTACGTGAACGGATTTTTCCATTACTGCCCTTGCTGCACTGACCGGGTTTTTTATATCTGTGATCCCGGCTACAGCCCCGGCATTAAGATCAGAACCATCCATTATGGCAGCATCCATCTCGTTTGTTCCCTTACTTGTAAATACCGCACCTTTTCCTGCATTGAAAAGGGGTGAGTTTTCCATTATATGTATAGTCTTTTCTACTGCATCAATTGCTCTGCCCCCTTCTGAAAGAATGCTTTTCCCTGTCTCCAGGGCTTCGTTAAGTACCCTGCGGTAGGCACTGTCCTGTTCGGGTGTCATCAACTCGCGTGTTATAACCCCGGCACCACCGTGTATGACAAGTGCCCAGTCTTTTTTTATCTGAGCAGGTTCATCTTGCTTGCGATCGCCCTCCTTGCAAGAAAAAAATGTCATTGCAATAAGGGAAAGGAAAATTGATTTAATAATTAGTTTATTCATGACATACCTTATGTTATTGGCCCAAATATATGAATTATTAATAAACCATAAGGCTGGTATATAAAGACAGAAAGACGGAAAATAAATCCGCCTTTCTGCCTTTCGTCGTTCGTCATTGACCGCTAATATAACTTAACTGAACCGTAGTTAGATTCTATGCTTACTTCTGATTTTGTGTCAGCATTGCCTATAATTGCTTCAAGATACATTGAATTGGATTCCTGTATCCTCTGAAGGATGTCAGCATCTTTTTCATTAAAAGAAAATCCGCAATATCTGGTTTCGGCCCTGAGCTTATATGATGCCGATTCATTGAAACTTATCTTAACCGGAGTATAGCTTACATCTGTTTTAACCATTTCAAATCCTGCTTCTACATTATCAACTTCAATGGAGCCATATTTCGCCTCAATATCCAGCTTTTTGGAAAGATTTCCTAAATGATAGGCAGTATAAGCTGATTCGGCAACAATATTATTCAGATTATGTATCTCAAACCGGTCATACTTGCTGTCGATGACCACAGAGCTTACATTATCAATTGTATTGTTGTTTGAATAGCGTGAGTCAATCAGGAGAGCCTGGGCGTTTAGTATATTAAACTTGCCTACATACCTGATGCTCAGTTCAAGCCATCCGGCATCAGCTATATCTCCAACACGGAGGTATTCACCCGTAATCCTGTTGAGTGGCTCCTGGTTGCCTCTTGTAAGGTTTTTGATAAACAGTGATCCATATTTTACACGTATATCCACATGCCCTGAAAGATTTCCTGCCTTGAAATCGCCATACCTGTTAGAGAGGTCAAGATTCATACCCTCGGGCATTTCCACCCGGTAGTTAATTGAAAATCCCCGGTGTGGGCCCCTGTTATCCATACTGAACTGTCTGTCAATTACGGTCCTGGCTTCTGCGGTGTTATCACTTTCGCTGAATTCAACATTTATCATTGATAAAAGTTTTTCAGCTTTTGAAGAGTTTGGATGAGATAATTGTACATCCACGACAATAATTATTTTATTATTGTCGGAATTAACAATTTCCACATCTCCATAACGGTTACTGATCTTCAGCAGTTCAACCTTACTGGCATCAAATTCTTTTTTGAATTGTTTATCCACATCAGCGGCATACAATGATGACACTGAGAAAATGAGAACTGCCTGAACAAACAACAACCTGATTACTGATTTACAACCTGACCGTTTCATAATTTTCGTTGTTTATTTGGTTTTCATTATTATTTTGTATCTCTTTCAACTGAGATAGGATATAGTTCATTACTTCCACTTTTCTCTGGTAATGTTCCACCATCGCATTTATTACCCTTTCATCATTTGGATTTGCTTTCAGGTCTTCCTGAAGATCTTCATATGTCTTATCCATTTCTTCAAGCTCATCCATAAGTATCTGTTTATCTTCCGGCTGGCCATTTATCCAGATTCCTTCTATTTCATCTACCATCAGGCTGACCTGGTGTACATAGTATTGTTCTACCTCGCGATATTCAGGAGACACTTCGCTTAATGTCATCTTGTTGGCATCGGGACTGAGCACATGCTCCCAGGTCCATAAAGAGGACAGAGTGATCATTATGGCCACAGCAGCAGCTTTGAGAAGGTGAGGCGTAATGTTTACCCGCCTGGGAGCAACAAACTGTCTTGCTTCCAGCCTGGCCGAAAATCTTTCAAAGTGACCTTCAAAAGGTTCTTCACTGTTGAAGAAGTCGACGTTTTCCCTGATTAATTTTTCTATATCTTTCATACCTGACATGTTTACCTGATTTACTTTTTTTTACCTTCTTTCTTTCCCATTCATCAGTTCACTTAATAATTTTTGTTTAGCCCTTGATAATTGCGATCTTGATGTACTGCTGGAGATACTCAGGATATCAGCGATTTCATCATGATCGTATCCTTCGAGCAGGTAGAGCGACAATATTATCCGGTATCCGTCCGGAAGCTTATTAATGGCTGATTTCACATCGTTCATTTTTTCGTGCAGGCCATTTACTTCATCAGATGTATTACCCAGCTCTTCCATTAATTCATAATGCGTATCAATATCTTCAAAGATCGCTTTCTTCCTGCTAACCACATCAAGAGAGCGGTTAATCACTATTTTCTTCAACCATGCCCCGAAGCTGACATTTCCTGAGTATGTATCAATCTTCTCAAAGGCCGACAGGAACGCTTCCTGCATAACATCTTCAGCTTCCATGGTGTCACTCACAATTCTCAGACTCGTATTGAACATCGCTTTGTAGTACAGTTTATAAATCTGGAACTGTGCCTTCTGATCGCCGTTTTTACATCCGTCGATGAGGTTCTGGTGTATGTTGCGGAATGCCGTCTTTACATTTCCCATATGCAATTGGCTTATTTCTTCAATATGTATCGCTGCACCCACTTATTTTGTTTTCATTACAATGACGAAACAAAATTGTCAGTGCTGCATCAAGATAGGAAAAATTCAGGGATTGATTATAGAATATAAGGCATAATAATACCCTGGATGATCTCTCCACTTTCATAATCGAGTTCAGAGCCGAACATGCTGTGTGGTATTGAATATACGAGCAAAAGGATGAATGATGCCAGTATAGTAAGGCCCGGTCTTTTCTTTTTTCTGTTTCCAAAAACGGCTATTGTCCAGAATATCACTGCAATAAGTGTTTTGTTGTCGGTCAGGTCCCATCCAACAGGTATTCCTGTCCATGCTTCCCCGAATGCATGGTATTGTACCAGGGGGCCAAGTATCAGGCCACCTGTTATTAGCATTACAAAAGTCCACACACCCCATTTGCGATAGGATTTGTGCTTGCCCAGGGCCATTAGCCCGGCAAGGGTTGAGAGTAACATGGCAACAAACATTATTAATATATGAGGCGTGAGTATTTTTGCTGGTACTGCCCCTTTGAACCTGATTATTATTGGCTCATTCATAAAATAAGTGTTGCTGCCGTTTCCATCGGTAATGTCAATGTAATATTCAATTTTTCCCGCAGGTGCTTGTGCTGGAACATAAGCGAAAAAACCCTCCTCCTCGTGAATATTAAATATCCTGTTCATTATGAATGAGTTCACAGGATGTTTCTCATATTCAAAATCAACAGACTGATAGGGTTCATCAACCTGGAAACGCTTGTAATAGAGCCTTGCTTTTACGGTTGAATCCTTTATGGCAAGTTTAATATAATGCCTGTCTGATATCTCAATGCTCCGTGTCAGTTTAAGATTGTATTCTCTCCCGTTTACCCTTACATCTAATTGCTTGGGATAAGTAGGCCCGGTTTTTCGCTGATAATACGCTGCTGAAAGGGTTATAATTACGGCCAGAACCCAGTATAATGTTGAATTCATTTCTTAAAAGTGTTATTTCTATAATGCTACTAATAATAATTCTTTTTTCCCGTCTCTCAGTACTTCGACCTGTATGGTCACACCGTGTTCCAGTTCCGAGAGTCTGAACATGTAATCCTGTATATTGTTAATTTCCTTGCCATTTATTGCCGTGATAATATCACCCTTTTTCATTCCCCCAAGAGCTGCGGGACGCCCCGGTGTAACAAAATCAGCCCTGAGCCCGTTTTTAACATCGCCGGCAAAATCGGGCATTATTCCAAGTGTAACTCCTTTTTGTCTCATATTCCTGATTGCCGGTGTTTTGGGACCTGCCTCCGTGAAGCTGAGCTTTTTATTGTTCCCCGCGAGTTCTTCGCTTATTTCATAAACAAGGTCAGAAATATTGACAAGACCACTGTAGCTTATTTTATCAGGTGTATCATATGGTGTATGGTAATCAAGATGGGCACCCGTTGAGAAGAATAAAACAGGGATATCCCTGCCATAGAATGAACTGTGGTCTGAAGGTCCATAACCCTCTTCAGAGAATGCAGGGCTGAACAGGGAAGTATCTATATGTCCTGTAACAATATCCCTGAATTCCTTAGCTGTTCCTATTCCTCCAATTTGTATTAAATTATTTTCTTTTAGCCTGCCCACCATATCAAGGTTTATCATTGCATTAACCTTTTCTGCATCAACCGGCAAATGCTCCGTAAGGTATTTTGAACCTAATAAACCCATTTCTTCGGCAGTAAAGCCTGCAAATATTATTGACCGTGCGTTATCATGCACAGAAGCAAACTTTTCAGCTATTTCCAGCATTGATGCTATGCCTGAAGCATTATCATCAGCACCGTAGTGAACGGCCATGGTGTCGGGTGCCCTGCTTGAAGAGCCAGGACCTCCCATCCCAAGATGGTCAAAATGACCCCCAATGATAATATATTCATCTTTGAGGATTGAATCATTGCCGGGAAGCATCATAAGTACATTGCTGGTTGTTACCTTTTGTTCCACAAGCTCAGATATGCCTTCAACAGTGCAATTCAGATCAAAACTTACGGGTGCAAATGTATTATTGAGTGTTTCTTCAAGCTCAGATATTGTTACATTATTCTCCTTAAGTATAATGTTTGCTGTTTCCCTTTTTATTCGTAGAACAGGTATTCCTGTTGAGTGTTCCCCTTTTGAAAGTGGTTCAAACTCATCCTTTGGATCAAATTTTTCCCCGGAAACCATGAGCACGCCTCCGGCTCCTTTGTCTTTAGCTATCATTACCTTATCCCTGTCGGAGCTATACCGGGCAAAATTGCTTGAAGCCTTATCTATTTCAGGATCTGTTCTCAGTATCATTACCCATTTGCCCTTTACGTCAATACCTTCATAGTCGTTCCAGTTAAGTGTATCCGATTTGATGTCGAATCCATAACCTGCAAAAGCTGTTTTCCCGGTATGAGCGCTGTTTTCACTGAAGGCAAAAGGCATGAATTGATCAGAAGCCACAGTTTTATTGTCAATAAGTAATTTACTTTCACCTGCTTCCAGGCTGGCCACTATTTCAAAGCCCTGCAGCCCGTTTCCTACAGCAGGTTTCAGCCCCCATGATTGCATTACATCCCTGATATACTCAGCACTTTTTAAATCTCCTTCCGTACCGGGCTGCCTTCCCTTAAGCTCGTCCGATGCAAGAAAGTTAATATGTTCCTGCAACTCAGCTATTGTTATAGCCGGCTCATCAATCTTATTGGCCCTGCATGAAAAAAGCATAAACAATGATACAATCACAAGATATTTTAAATTATGTTTCATTTGCCTTTATTTTATCCGACAAAAATAGCACTCTTTCTATAATCATAAAACCCGGGTGCTTTTTATCAGAAAAGCACCCGGGTTTAAAGACTCATGCCCGTCCTGCCATATTTATTCAAATTGTTTGAAGGTCTCTTTTATAAGGTTCATGGCTTCCCTTAACTGTTCCTCAGATATAATGAGGGGAGGAGCAAACCTGATAATATGTCCGTGGGTAGGCTTGGCTATTACACCGTTTTCCTTCATGGCTACACAAACATCCCACGCTGTTTTACCTCCCTTGGGTCTTATCACAACAGCGTTAAGTAAGCCCTTACCACGCACCAGTTCAATCATCTCAGATTTAATGCCTCTGAATTCATCCCTGAATATCTTACCAAGGTATTCAGCCCTTTCAGCCAGCTTTTCATTCTTTATAACTTCAAGAGCTGCCATTGCCACCCGGCCGGCCACAGGATTTCCTCCGAATGTTGAGCCGTGTTCACCCGGTTTAATAACCAGCATAATATCATCATCTGCAAGCACCGCTGAAACGGGATACACACCTCCTGAAAGAGCTTTACCCAGGATAAGGATATCGGGCCTCACTCCTTCATGATCACATGCCAGGAGTTTGCCTGTCCTCGCAATGCCTGTCTGTACCTCATCTGCTATGAAAAGGACGTTTTTTGCCCTGCACATCTCATAAGCCTTTTTAAGGTAACCATCATCAGGAACATATACACCTGCTTCTCCCTGTATGGGCTCTACCAGGAAGCCCGCCACATCAGGGTCTTCCAGTGCTTTCTCCAGGGCACCCGGGTCATTATAAGGTATGGTAATGAAACCGGGAGTGAACGGACCGTAATCCTTCCGTGCATCAGGATCAGTAGACATGGAAACAATGGTTATGGTCCTGCCATGGAAGTTATTCTCACAAACAATAATCCTGGCTTTATTATCTTCAATACCTTTCTTCTTATATGCCCATTTGCGGCATAGTTTAAGAGCTGTTTCATCAGCTTCTGCGCCGGTGTTCATCGGAAGTACCTTGTCATAACCAAAATATTTGGTTATGTATTCCTCGTAATCGCCAAGTACACTATTGTAAAAAGCTCTTGATGTAAGTGTAAGTTTTTGTGATTGTTCTGTGAGAGCCTTGATTATCTCGGGGTGACAATGGCCCTGGTTAATCGCTGAGTAGGCTGAAAGAAAATCATAATATTTATTTCCTTCTACATCCCATACAAATGTTCCCTCACCACGTTCAAGAACCACCGGTAAAGGATGATAGTTGTGTGCTCCGTACTTTTCTTCTTTTTTAATGTAATCCTGTGAATTCATGTATTTGATTTTTAATTACTTAATATTTTTTGAAATAGATTACAATCATACTAAAAGCCAGTCAATTTTCCTAAAATAAACTGTATTATTCTATTCCTCATCCAGAAGATCAGGCCTCAGCTTCCTTGTTCTTTCGATTGATTTTTCGTGCCTCCACTTTTCAATTTCGGGTGTGTTCCCCGAAAGTAATATATCAGGTACCCTCCAGCCCTTGAAGTCAGCCGGCCTTGTGTAAACCGGCGGTGCCAGCAGCTTATCCTGGAACGAATCCCCCAGGGCTGACTGTTCATCCGATATCACCCCGGGGATAAGCCTGACAATGGCATCAGTTATTAGGGCTGCAGGCAATTCCCCTCCTGATAGCACAAAATCTCCTATTGATATCTCCCTGCTTATGAGATGATCTCTTATCCTCTGGTCGATACCCTTGTAATGACCGGCAAGAATGATTATGTTTTCTTTGAGTGATAATTCATTAGCCGTTTTCTGGTCAAATAAGCTGCCGTCAGGACTGGTATAGATAATTTCATCGTATGACCGCTCCGATTTCAACTTCTTAAGGGCACTGTAAACGGGTTCTATTGTCATTACCATTCCGGGTCCCCCGCCATAAGGATAATCATCAACTGATTTATATTTATCGGTGGCAAAGTCCCTGAGATTAATAAGGTTTATTTCAACATGCCCCCTATCCCTCGCCCTTCTTACAATAGAGTGGTTTAGTGGACTTTCAAGTAATTCCGGAAGGAGGGTTATTATATCTATCCGCATTCTTTTCTTTTTGGTCTTATGCAAAAATACCAAAATCCGGTATTAAGACAAATGCGGAGCAGGGCTGAGTGCTTTCAGATTCTTGGAGTAATCCGTAAAGATATAGAAATAAGTATTTCGGGATATACTTGACAGATAATCCGGTAATTTGTAATTTGGTACTAACGTAAGTAACTGTCAATGCAAAGGAATTTATTATTGATTTCAGCTATATTACCCTTATTGGTTTTTCAATCATGTACTGACCTGATGTGTATCCTTACAGGTTATAATCCGCAAGAGATAAGGAATAGCTGTGATACTCCGGAACCGGGAACAGAATTGTCACCAAGGTGTAACCTGATATTGAAACACGCAGAAGACTATGTTACCAATCCTGATTCGGTGTTCGATGCAAAAAATAATCTTTTAAAACTTATAAAGCCGGGAGTAAAGTATATTAAAGATATTTACCTGCCTGCAGATACCTCGGAAATACTTATTCGTTTGTATTGTGATGTACCTGAGTATAAAAGAAATTTTTTACCTGTGCTTATATATTATCACGGAGGAGGATTCATCTGGGGATCGGTTGAAATTTTTGATGCCTATTGCAGGAAGCTGGCACGAGAAACAAAAACAGTTTTAGTATCGGTTGATTATCGTTTGGCTCCTGAGTACCAGTTTCCGGCCGCTGTCAATGATTGTTATTCAGCATTGAACTGGGTGCAAAACAATATTAGCCAATATGGTGGTAACCCTGAAAACATAATTGTTATGGGGGAGAGTGCCGGGGGTAATCTTGCCGCTGTAATGCCCCTGGTCAGCCGTGACAGCTGCGGTCCTCAAATTAATGCCCAGATAATAATATGCGGGGCCACTACCTTTGAAGAAACAATTTTTCCTTCACGAAGTCATTTCCTGCGCAAGGGAGAGTACTATATGGTCAGCGAGGATTACTTAAACAGGTGCAAATCTGCCTATCTGCCTGATAGTGCTGACATAAGACACCCATATATTTCGCCTCTCAATGCCGATATGGATAAAAATATGCCTGCAGCGATGGTTATAACAGCCCAGGTTGATCCGCTGAGGGATGAGGGCAAGGCCTATGCCATGAAGTTGAAAGAGGCAGGTATCGATGTAATGTATCGCGAATATGAGGGAATGATACATGCCTTTATGAATTTTTACCTCTTTCTTTCCGATGCCCGGCAGGCAATTGATGATGTTGATGAATTTATCGACCATGTATCGGATCTGACACCTCCCCCGGGTACGGCACCCGGCTAATCCATTAATTAGCTGGTATAAACCTGAAAATAAACTGCGTTAAAGGCAGGCCATATAAGATTTTGTTAAATTTTCAATTACTGCTATTAAATAAAAATTCCTATTTTGCAATCATAAATTAACCATTACTTCTTATGAAAAATGTATTCCTGTTTAGTATCATAGTTATTATGACAGGCCTTTTTGCCTGTTCTCCTGCCGAAAAGGCTGATCTGGTAATACTTAACGGTAAGGTGCTTACCATTGATGAGAGCAATCCGCGTGCTGAGGCTCTTGCCGTGATTGGTGACAGGATAGTGGCTGTTGGCAAAACCTCACGGATTAACAAATATGTAGATGAGTCATTTACTGAAGTTATTGATGCGGCGGGAAGACTGGTCATACCCGGTTTTAATGACGCGCATGCCCATTTTGGGCCTGTTAATCCCGATTACGTGGAACTGCGCTATATAACTGATCCCTCTGTTATAACTGAAAAAGTCAGGGAGCAGGTGGCAAGGTCAAAGCCGGGTGAGCTTATCAGGGGCGGACACTGGGAACATGAAATGTTTATTACAGGGGAATGGCCGACAAAGGAACTTATTGATGAGGTGGCTCCTGATAACCCGGTGGCCCTGACCAGGGCTGATGGACATTCTGTGCTGGTAAACAGTTATGTGATAAGGAACTCTGGTATTACAAAAGACACACCGGACCCTTTCGGCGGCGAAATTCAACATGATCCTGAAACAGGTGAGCTTACCGGCATCTTCAAGGAATCGGCGATGAGACTGCTGAAGTACGGAGCAATTCCTGTGGAAAGGACAGAGGAAGAAGAAGCACAGAGGAAGTGGGACGGATACATGATGGCACTGGAAAAAGCCCGTCAGCTCGGAGTTACAAGTATACAGATACCGGGCAGCGCCGACTGGGAAATGTATGAGAGAATTGAAAAGGAAGGTAAACTTACCGCAAGGATAGATATTGGAGGGGTGCTTACTGCAGATGAAGAACAGTTATTGCTCTATGAGGAACAACGCGAACAATATCCGGCAGAAAATGACTGGCTCAGGTTTGCTTACCTCAAAGGTTTTATTGATGGTACCCTTGGGTCGGCCACAGCACTGATGTTTGAACCTTTCAGTGATGAACCCGATAAAACCGGCTTACCCCAAATGACATATGAAGAACTGGAGAAAAGAGTACTTGCCTCAGATGAAGCTGGTTTCCAGATTGGTATACATGCCATTGGAACAAAAGCAAACAACTGGATACTGAATGCATATGAAAAGGCACGCGAAGTGAATGGCATTCGCGACAGCAGGCACAGGAGCGAACATGCACAGCTGTTAATACAGGAAGATATTCCTCGCTTTGCAGAACTGGGAGTCATAGCCTCAATGCAGCCTACTCATTGTATAACCGATAAGAGGTTTTGTGAGAAAAGGATAGGATTGGAAAGGAGCAAAGGTGCTTACGCATGGCGTTCACTCCTTAATACCGGGGCCCACATAGCCTTTGGAACGGATTACTCGGTTGAACCGCTTAACCCGATGGAAGGCCTGTATGCAGCGCTTACAAGGAAAGACCGCCTGGGCGAAGAAGGGGAGGGCTGGTTTCCGGAAGAAAAACTGACTATGGAAGAAGCAATAAGACTCTATACCCTGGAATCAGCATATTCACAATTCATGGAAGATCGTAAAGGAATGATAAAACCGGGCTATCTGGCTGATATTGTTATTACCGATAAAGATCTGATGACAATACCGGAGGAGGAGATAATGAAAACCACGGTTGATTATACTATCGTTGGAGGGAAAGTGGTTTTTAGTAAAGATAAATGACAACCAGGCCTTAGCCTATTTTATCTTCATAATCTTAATATCCTTAAACTCCACCGGGTGACTTTCTGCCTGAAGGCAGATAAATCCTGAACCAAGCAAAGTGCCATCGGGAAGGGGAAAGCCCTCCGGCAGGTCATCCCCGTCTATCTGTGGCCTTTGATAAGTGATAACAGTATCGCCTTCAACTATATGATGGATTATACTGTCAGCATAGACAACAAGTTCAGTTGAAACCCATCCATCACCGTGATAAGTTTCTGAATTACTGTTGGTGCAGTGCCTCCTTATCAGTTCGCCATCCATAATTATATTGGTGCCAGGAGTGCATACATTAAGGGTTGACCTTTCTGTTACACCATCACCGCCCAGGAACTGCGCTTCTATTGAAACCGGGAAATTCTGGCCTGTAAGCATGGATTCGGGAGATTGGCTGTGAAGCATAATACCGCTGTTACGGAAGCCCCATGACGGGCCTCCAGGAACCTGCTCTCCTGTGAAACGATACTTTAAGCTCAGCTTGTATGATGACAGGTTCTCCCTGTAAAATATATGGCCGAACTCTCCGTCGAATTTCTCATAATTATCATATGACACTTTCAGTAATCCATCCTCAACCCTGAATGTATTATTGAAGTTCACACCCGGAGGATATCCGGTCATTTTTATTGTCCAGCCATCGAGGTCCTCCCCGTTGAAAATACTCTGCCATTCACCTTCGTCGTTGTCACTTACAGAACATGATGACAGTAGCAGGCCGAGTGCTGCAAAAAGAAATATTAAGCCTTTCATTTCAGTTTATTTTTTAATTCAATTATCATATATGCAATTTTTTTCCTGTATTCGAGTATATCGTTAGGATTTTTAGTATAGGTCTTACCGTCGGTAAATAATTTACCTTGCGGGTCAAGTAACTTTTTTGCCTCTCTCATTAGTGAATTGTTCTGCCTGGCATTTTTGTCAACAAGATCTTCAAGCATTATAAGATACTCATAATCTTCTATTCCCTGTCGCAAAAATTCCAGTCGTATCGATGGCACGGGACCGGTAAGGTATAAATTTTTATCATTTTCCGGGTCCTTATTGGGCGGGTAAAAAAGCCTGCCATCACCATTGCCCCATACCGTCTGTTTACCGTAGGGCCAACCATAGCCCTGAACAAAAGAAGCCGGCTCTGTCCATGGATTTTGAAGATATCCTGAAGGAGAAGCAGAATAGGAGTCCCAGTAATTGGTTGACCATACTAGCAGACCGTTGAGATCCCATGCATATGTAATCCATAACCACATCCTCAGATTTATGGCATCATGGTCAATGAACAATGAAACCCAGGGTGATTTTGGTGCTGTACAAAGGTAAGACCAGTATTCCTGCCCGCTGTTTACAATATTTTTTGCTTTCCTGGGCTTGACCTTGTGGAATATGGTACAGCTGATATCTGTAACATCCATTATTTCAGGCCCGGGTTCATTCTCTGTCAGGAGAGTATTTATTCGGGGAGCAGATTTCTTAATTGTCTCCATCCCTTCCCTTACAAAAGGATAATCTTTCTTCCCCGGTTCATCAAACCAGTATACATATTCTTTGCCCAGCCAGCCTCTTTCTTCAAGGTGATCCTGCATAAGACGCAGATATTTATCCATGAGCCTGTCGTAAATAGGGCTTCCCTGCCTGAACCCTTCAAAAACGCTTTCCTTCCGGCTGTAATATGTTCCGCTGCCCATACCCTTGAGATATAAGCGGAATGAATTAAATCCAAATTCATCCAGATATCTTATGCCGGCCTTGTCAAAATCCGTGAAGTCCAGTTCAATATCAATGTCATCGGCCTTAAACTCAAAGTCAGATTGTTTTAACATGTTTGTACTGCCACCGGCTTCGCTAAATACAATATTGTCAATCCAGACGGTGCCCGTGTCCTCACCAGCTGCTGTCCTGAATGAGGGGAATATTGAGAAACTCACATGTGAGACATCATCACCAAAAGTCCCCGGTGCGAATGCCTGACTTTTCCAGATGGTATCACAGTTGAAGACTTCCATCTTGTTTTCATAGGGCAACTTTTCCCCTTCAATATTGAAACCCTCCAGTAGTATGCAGTACTGCTGATTCTCTTTGCTCCCCTTAATATTCCATTGCAAAATATACTTCTTAAAGGCATCAAGCTCAATATTTGTCTTATACCTGGCTGCAGGTGCTCCTGCCGGGTCATTGTCTTCAATCATTAGCGAATAATCGCCATTATAGGAATTGTTAAAATCAAATATGCCACCTTCCCACTCCAGACCACTGACCTTTTCCACAATAGGATACAGGCAAAAGGGGTCATACGGGGCTATCTTATAATCTCTGAAAGCTTTCATATAAAGGTCAAATGTTTCTCTTATGTCACCGGAGGACTTAAGATTATGATACTTTGCTATCTTGTCTACACTCAGACCAAAGCCTGAACGCACGCCTGGTACTTCTGGAAGGGTAAAATCCCATACGGTAAGTTTTACGGGTATCGCCCTTTCCCAGTATGCATTTCCTATTGTTATTGTACCCCGATAGATCCCGGCAGGAGTAGCACCCGCTACATGAATGTTTATCCAGAATGTGGTATTCTCTCCGCCGAAGGCAGTGGTCGGACCATTTACTAAAGGCAGTGGATCAGGCCAGTAGCCGGAATATCCGTAACTGTCGGTTGGTTTGCTTATCTTAACGTATTCCACTCGCCTGATTTCAACAGATTGCTTTTCAATAATATTCCTTCCAGAGACCAAATCAGAGCTAATTATCCTCAAATCTTCCATCCTGGAATCAGTATTGATAACCAGCTGGAAGGCTTCGTATTCATTCCCCGCGGACCAAAGCAAGATAGTATCTTCCCGGGCTGAAGGAAGAGGAGTGTCGCGCATGACTTTATAGGCTCCTTCACACCACCAGAGTGATCTCCCGGGGTCTTTTACCAGCATATAGCCAAATCCTCCTGATGACAGGTGGTAAGGATCTGTTTGCTGACAGATGAGATTTAAAGGAATTGTCAAAGTGATAGTAAACACAACAAGCAGGCTTCTTCCAGGTATCATACTTTATTATTTTTCAGTTAAAAACCCAAAGTTAGTAATTAATGTTTCCGGTACATATTAGTCATTACTAAAAAAAACGGGTATTTTAGCTCAAAAAATATCTTATGAGAATAACGATAATCGGCTATGGGAAAATGGGTAAGGAAGTTGAGAATATTGCCCTTTCAAGGGGTCATGAAGTTATCCTCAGAATTGACAGAGATAATATTCATGATTTTGATTCTGAATTATTTGCTGCATCCGATACTGCAATTGAGTTTACAACACCCGAAACAGCATTTGATAATATCAGCAGGTGTATTAAAAAGGATATTCCCGTAGTATCAGGGACAACAGGATGGACCGGGAAATTAGACCTTATCAGGAAGCTGGTTGAGACAGAAGGAGGAACCCTTCTTTATGCATCAAATTTCAGTATAGGTGTGAATATACTCTTTGACCTGAACAGGAAACTGGCTGCTTTAATGAATAAATTGCCAGGCTATAAGGTTAGTATTGAGGAGATACACCATGCAATGAAAAAAGATGCCCCTAGCGGAACTGCAATAAATCTTGCAGAAGATATTATAAATGAATGCGCCAGATATGAATCATGGAAGCAGGACAAGCCCTCTGATAAGGAATGCGTAGGAATAAAGTCGCTCAGGGAAGGGCAGGTAACAGGAACTCACAGAATAGACTGGACATCTGATATTGATACCATAACACTTCAACACATGGCACATAACCGAAAGGGCTTTGCCCTTGGTGCGGTTTTTGCCGCTGAGTATATCCGTAACAGAAAAGGCGTATTTACAATGAACGATTTGCTCGGTTTTTAAATTAAAACATTACTTTTGCCACGCAAATAATTAAAGGAACCATGCTGGATATTCTTAAGAACAAATACTTCAAATTTGCGATAGCCGCAATAATATACATTTTATGGGTAATCTGGGTAGGTAACTATTGGCTATTACTGGGACTGGCAATAGTTTTTGACATCTATATTACAAAAAAAGTAAACTGGGCTTTCTGGAAAAAAAGGGAAGGACCAAACAGTACTTTTATTGAATGGCTCGATGCCCTGATTTTTGCTGTAATAGCTGTTACACTGATCAATATCTTCCTCTTCCAGAACTACAGGATACCTACCCCTTCGATGGAAAAATCTCTCAGGGTGGGTGACCATCTTTTTGTAAGCAAGGTGGCATATGGACCGAGATTACCAAATACACCCATAGCCTTTCCGTTTACCCAGCATACAATGCCCATAATAAAGACCAGATCATGGTCAAACCTGATAACAGCTCCCTATAAAAGACTCAAGGGTTTTGGTGATGTGGAAAGATTTGATGTTGTGGTATTTAACTTCCCGGCAGGCGATACAGTAGTGCTTCAGAACCAGACTACAGCCTATGATGAGATAATCAGATCAGAAGCGCGAAGCCTTGAGAACTACGATACTTTCATTGGCAGCGGTAAAAAATCCGTGGAGAAGTATCATGCCCTGGCACGTGAAGAGATATGGAATAGTAATGATATTATATACAGACCTGTTGACAGGCGTGAAAACTATGTAAAGAGGTGTGTTGCTTTGCCTGGAGATACTATTGAAATAAAGGGAGGAATCCTTTATGTAAATGGTATAAAGGAAGATCCCCCGGAAACACAACAGATGAATTATTGGGTACAAACCGACGGAACCAGGATAAATCCCAGGGCTTTTGAAAGGCTTGATATTTATAAATCGGATCAGAATATGGTGTCAGGGTCAATGTACTTTCTTCCTCTTACCAGATCAAATGCTGAGCAGATAAAAGATTTCAGGAATGTCCTGGAAGTAAGGAAAGACCTGAGGAGGCAGGGAGAATATGGGGTGGTTATTTTTCCTCATAATCCTTATTACCCATGGAATGAGGACTATTACGGCCCACTCTGGATTCCTGAAAAAGGCGCTACGGTAAAACTTGATTCAAACAATATTTCCATCTATGAAAGGATAATTGATGTATACGAGGATAATGACCTTAAAATAAAAGATGGTCGCATAATAATCAACGGATCGGAGACTGACTCCTATACGTTCAAGATGGATTATTACTGGATGATGGGGGACAACCGCCATAATTCGGCCGATTCACGATACTGGGGCTTTGTTCCCGAAGATCATATTGTAGGTGAGCCTAAATTCATATGGCTGTCAGTTGATAAGGAAGCCAGCGGTCTTAAGAAAATCAGGTTTAAAAGACTTTTTCACAGGGTAAGATAAGCCCTTCACCGGGTACAGGCTGCTGGTTAGCCCGGTAGCCGGCCGTACCGGGTGCCGGGTAACTTTTTACCTCTGGCAAACCAGACTTCACCTCAACCCCGGCCTTCGCCTCTGCCTTTCTTTATAAACGTTTCCTTTCCGTCGCTGTCAAGTATGATATCAGCATCTCCCTGTTCTATATCACCCTTCAGTATGGCAAGTGATATCTTATCTGTTATTTCCTTTTGAATTAGTCTCTTAAGTGGCCGTGCCCCGAATTGTATACTGAAACCCTTATCCTGCAGGTACTTGGAGCAGCTATCTGTTATGCTGAATCTTATGCCCTGCTTCCCGAGTGTTTTCTCAAGCCTGCCAAGCTGGATGTCAATGATGCCCCTTATGTCATCCTTTGTGAGTGGCTTGAACATAATCAGCTCATCTATACGGTTAAGAAATTCTGGTCTGACACTTTTTTTCAATATTTCAAAAACCTGGTTTTTTGTTTTCTCTATTATCTGCTCGGCATTGACTTCATTATAGCCCTCAAAATTTTCCCTTATAAGTTCTGAACCAAGGTTTGAAGTCATAATTACTATTGTGTTCTTAAAATTGGCTACCCTTCCTTTATTATCAGTAAGCCTTCCATCTTCCAGTACCTGGAGCAATATATTGAAAGTATCAGGGTGAGCCTTTTCGATCTCGTCAAGCAGTATAACAGAGTAAGGTTTTCTCCTCACTGCTTCGGTTAGCTGACCCCCTTCATCATATCCCACATATCCGGGAGGTGCACCCACCAGCCTTGATACGGCATGCCTCTCCTGGTACTCGCTCATATCAATGCGTGTCAGCAGCGATTCATCATTGAAAAGATATTCAGCCAGGGCTCTTGCCAGTTCGGTTTTCCCCACTCCCGTTGTGCCGAGAAACAGGAAAGAACCGACCGGACGTTTTTCATCAGCAAGCCCCGTACGGCTCCTTCTTATAGCCGCGGCAACTGCATCAATAGCTTCGTCCTGGCCTATTACCCTTTTGTGAAGTTCCTCCTCGATGAGCAGCAGTTTTTCTTTCTCGCTTTGCAGCATCCTGGTTACCGGTATGCCTGTCCATCTTGATACTATTTCAGCAATGTCTTCTGAAGTAATTTCTTCCCTTACAAGACGTTTGCCGCCTTTCTCGTAATACTGCAGTTTTTCTATGGCCTTTTTCAGGTTCTCTTCGGCTTCAGGCAGTAAACCGTACCTTATTTCGGCAACTTTCGCCAGGTTGCTTTCCCTTTCTGCCTTTTCAGCCTGGTACCTGTAATCTTCAATTTGCTGCTTGGTATTCTGTATCTCTGTCACAACATTTTTTTCTTCTTCCCATAATGCCGTCAGCTGTTTCCTTTCCTCCTCCAGTTCAGCCAGTTGCTCTTTTATTTTTTCAACTTTTTCCTTTTCTTTTTCTCTTTTGAATGCCACTTTTTCAATTTCCAGCTGCTGGATCTTCCTGTCGAGTACATCAATCTCTTCAGGTTTTGAATTCATCTCTATCCTCAGGTGTGCGGATGCCTCATCAATAAGATCAATAGCCTTATCGGGAAGGAAGCGGTCATTAATATACCTTATTGAAAGCTGAACGGCAGATACTATCGCTTCGTCCTTTATCCTGATCTTATGATAATTTTCATATCTTTCCTTTATACCCCTGAGTATTGATATTGCATCTTCCTCATCAGGTTCATCAATGAAAACCTTCTGGAATCTTCTTTCCAGGGCCTTATCTTTCTCGAAATATTTCTGGTACTCATTCAGGGTTGTGGCACCTACTGCCCGTAATTCACCTTTTGACAGTGCCGGTTTGAGAATATTTGCCGCATCCATTGCCCCTTCGCCTCCGCCACCGGCTCCAACCAGTGTGTGTATCTCATCAATAAACAGAATAACATTTCCGTCAGATGATACTACTTCCTTTACAACAGCTTTAAGCCTTTCTTCAAATTCTCCCTTGTATTTAGCCCCCGCTATAAGTGCTCCCATGTCAAGGGAGTAAATGTTTTTCTGGAGTAGATCATCAGGGGCATCTCCATTAACTATCCTGAATGCAATACCCTCGGCTATTGCTGTTTTTCCAACTCCGGGCTCACCAACAAGTATGGGATTATTCTTTGTGCGCCGTGCCAATATCTGCAAAACTCTCCTGATTTCATCATCGCGGCCTATGACCGGGTCAAGTTTACCGCTTCGTGCCCTTTCATTAAGGTTGATGGCATACTTGCCAAGGGCATTATATGTTTCTTCGACATTCCGGCTGTTAACCTTGCTTCCTTTACGCAATTCTTTCATTACACTTTTAATGTCCCTGGAACTGAGCCCACTGTCTTTCAGCAGACTTGATACTTCTGATGTGGTATTGAGCAAGCCTATCAGAATATGTTCCAGGGCTACAAATTCATCGCCCGAAGCTTCTGCTTCCTTACGGGCCATTCCCAGTGCCCTGTTTGCCGGGTCTGACAGGTAAACCTGCCCGCCACTAACCCTGGGATAGGAGCTCAGTATCCCATCGAGGGCAGCTCTCAGCACCTGGTCATTTATTGTGAGTTTTTTAAATATATAGGGAAGGACATTATCATCAGTTTCCATTATCCCTTTGAGCAGGTGCCCACATTCAATGGCCTGATGATCCATTTCCATAGCCAGTTGCTGTGCTCTCTGGATCGATTCCTGTGATTTTATGGTAAATTTTTCGAATTGCATATTATTCCTTTCATAAAGATTGCTGCAGGTTGACTGGTCACACCCTGCAGTAATCAATTATTTTTCCTGTTTATTCTACTAGCTAATTGAGATCCGCCTGGCAGGCTTCGGCTTAATTTCTTCCCTTTTAGGCAGAGTGATATGCAGGATGCCATCTTGGTATTTGGCCTTGATTTTCTGGTGGTCGATAACATTATCGGCAACCTCAAAACTTCTGCAGAATGACTGGTAACTGAATTCCCTGCGATTGTACCTTTCATCCACTTTCTCATCTTCCTTTTCCGATGAGATAATCATGCGGCCATTATCATAGTTGATCGAGAAGTCTTCTTTTTTCATTCCCGGTGCTGCTACCTCAATCATGAAATCATCATTTGTTTCTTTAATATTAACTGCAGGCAAACTTGTATTAGTTGTTGAATAATTTGAACTTGCCCTGCCCGTCAGTTCATTGTCCCAAAAACGATCGAGCATTGATGATGGAAATAATGGAAATCTTGCTATTGTCATTTTTTATCCTCCAAAAATTTAAGTTAAACATTCTAACACCTGATTTTCAAATCCTGTGCCACTGAAACAGCTGGATAAAAAACAGCTATGGTTAAATAAAAGATAATCAGGAGAATAACCTAGCAGGCCTGTCCTTGGGATATTTATTCGCAGTTTATCCGGGTGTCAAAATGACCGATATATTTTTAAAAGACAAGACAATATGGCAGTCCGGATAGAAATATTCCCTGAAATTGTTTTATAAAAAAGGCGCCACTTGTAGAAGCAGCGCCCTTTAAGGTTCTTTCGAAATATGTTAATAAATTATTTTACTTTCTCTACTATTGCTTTGAAGGCATCAGGATGATTCATTGCAAGGTCGGCAAGAGTTTTCCTGTTCAGTGCAATTCCTTTTTTATTGATCTTGCCCATGAATTCTGAGTAGCTCATATCATACTGTCTGGTGGCAGCATTTATTCTCTGTATCCATAGTGATCTGAAATTGCCTTTCTTCTTTTTCCTGTCGCGATACGAGTACTGCAAACCTTTTTCAAGGGCATTTACAGCAACCGTGTAAACATTCTTTCTGCGACCGAACTGACCTTTTGTTTGCTTCAGTATTTTTTTTCTTCTGTTTCTTGAAGCAACTGAATTAGTTGATCTTGGCATAATATTTCAATTTATTGAATGTGAGCGCTTCCTTTTCCAGGCAGACTTTTATGGCATCACACTCTGTTAATACTCCTTTTTACTATCTCTCTCCTGCGTATGCATTATTTCTTAGCCAACAGAATTTTTACATTCTTCTCATCTGCTTTATCAACAAGGCCGGAATATGTTAAATTCCTTTTTTGCTTGGTTGTCTTTTTTGTGAGAATATGGCTTTTGTACGCATGCTTACGCTTAATCTTACCCGATCCTGTAAAAGAAAATCTCTTTTTTGCACCGGGATTCGTTTTCATTTTTGGCATTTCGTACAGTTTTTATATAATTTGAAAGAACCTATTTTTTCTTTTTCGGGGAAAGGGTTATAGTCATTCTCTTTCCTTCCAGTTTTGGCATCTGCTCAACTATACTGTAGTCTTCTACGTCCTGTGCCAGCCTCAGAAGAAGTA
The DNA here is from genome assembly GCA_011050615.1 of Bacteroidota bacterium. GTDB lineage: Bacteria > Bacteroidota > Bacteroidia > Bacteroidales > VadinHA17 > UBA9300. The sequence goes on along the minus strand of DRFJ01000040.1, from coordinate 16,836 downwards.
TTTCGCCCTTTTCCTTGAATAATATTGACCGTCCTTTAAAGAACACGTAAGCTTTTACTTTAGCACCATCTTCCAGGAACTTAATAGCATGCTTTAATTTAAAATTATAATCGTGATCATCCGTATTCGGGCCAAATCTTATTTCCTTAACCACCACCTTGGTGGCTTTGGCCTTCATTTCCTTCTGTTTCTTTTTCTGCTGGTAAAGAAACTTCCGGTAGTCGATGATCTTACATACAGGCGGATCGGCTTTTGGGGATATCTCAACCAGGTCGAGTTCCATCTCATCTGCAAGCCTGATCGCTTCACTAATTGACATTACCTGTGGTTCAACATTATCACCCACAACCCTGACTACCTTGGCCGTAATGCGATTATTAATCCTGTGGGGCATTCTGTCATCACGTCTCCTGGGTGGCATGTTAGTTCTTGGTCCTGCTATGGTTATTCCTCCTTAAGTTTATTAATTAGCTGTTATTCTTTTGCTTATTCCAGTTCTTTTTTTACCTGCTCTCTTATAAAATCAACAAATTCCTCCGTTTTCATTATCCCTTTATCACCTTCTCCCTGCTTCCTGACGGATACAGTTGATGATCTTTCCTCATTCTCGCCTATGATAAGCATATAGGGAATTCTCTTTAACTCATTATCCCTTATCTTTTTACCTATCTTCTCGCTGCGCTCGTCAATCAGTGTGCGAATATCGTAATTATTTAATAAATTTAAAACTTTTTTTGCATAATCATGGTATTTTTCACTGATTGGCAGTATAATAACCTGGTCGGGACTTAACCACAGGGGCAATTTTCCTGCCGTGCTTTCAATTAATACAGCTACGAATCTTTCAAGGCTTCCGAATATTGCCCTGTGTAACAATACCGGTCTGTGCTTCTGGTTATCTGCCCCGGTATATGACATATCGAAACGTTCAGGCAGATTATAATCAACCTGTATTGTACCCAGCTGCCATTCACGGCCAATAGCATCTCTGACCATGAAATCTAGCTTGGGTCCGTAAAACGCGGCCTCACCTTCTACCACCTTTGTCTCGAGGCCTTTTTCACCTGCAGCTTCTATTATGGCCTTCTGCGCTTTTTCCCAGTTTTCATCATTGCCAATGTATTTTTCCTTGTTAGTGGCATCACGTAATGATATCTGTGCTTTATAGTCACTGAAGTTAAGTGATTTGAAAACCCACTGAACCAGGTCGATTATGCTTTTGAATTCTTCTTTCATCTGGTCTGCTTCACAGAAGTGATGGGCATCATCCTGGGTGAAGCTCCTGACTCTTGTAAGGCCATGCAGTTCACCGTGCTGCTCATACCTGTAGACTGTGCCAAATTCGGCCATTCGCACAGGAAGATCCTTGTATGAATGAGGTGTGGCATTATATATTTCGCAATGATGGGGGCAGTTCATCGGTTTGAGCATAAACTGCTCACCTTCCTGTGGAGTGTTCATAGGCTGAAATGAGTCAGCCCCGTATTTCTCATAATGCCCTGATATTTTATATAGTTCAACATTGCCAATATGCGGGGTTGAAACAATGGTATACCCCCTGTGCTTCAGTTCCGCAGTCATAAAATCTATCAGCCTCTGCCTCATATCTGCTCCCCTTGGCAACCATAAAGGCAGACCCATACCGACTTTCTGAGAGAAAGCAAATAGCTCAAGTTCTTTGCCTATTCTCCTGTGATCACGCTTTTTGGCTTCTTCAAGCATTTTGAGATGGTCATCCAGGAGCTTTTGCTTCGGAAAGCTTACGCCGTATATCCTGGTCATCATCTTCCTTTTCTCATCACCTTTCCAGTATGCTCCTGCAACACTCAATAGCTTGATGGCTTCAATATTCGCTGTATCCGGCAGATGGGGCCCGCGACACAGGTCGGTGAACGTACCAAGACTGTAAAGTGAGATTGTACCATCTTCAAGATCACGGATAAGCTCCGTTTTGTATTCATCACCCTTTTCCTCAAACAGCTTCAATGCGTCAGCCTTGCTCATCTCTATCCTCTCCACCTTCCTTTTTTCTTTTGCCAGCTCTTTCATTCTTGCCTCAATGGCAGGAAGATCCGACTCACTGATAACCACACCCTCACCGGGATCAACATCATAATAAAAGCCATTCTCAATGGATGGTCCTATGCCAAATTTTATCCCGGCGTATAATTCTTCAAGGGCCGAGGCCAGAAGGTGAGCACTGGTATGCCAGAAGGTGTGCCGGGCTTCCCTATCCTCCCATTTGTGGAAAATAACTGAGGAGTCTTCAATGATGGGCCTGCTGAGATCCCTTACCTCCCCGTTAACAGTTGATGCATATACCTGCATGGCAAGTGCCGGGCTTATGCTTTCAGCAATTTCCAGGCTGCTTACTCCCGCTTCGAATTCCTTTACCGAATTATCCGGAAACCTTATATTGATCATAGTGCTTATAATCTAATAAATAATCAGGATGCAAAGATAATGATATTTTCACACAGGTAAATACCTGTGCTCCCTGTGAATAATTGAACACAGAAATGATGATTTGGTTCAGTTGCCATACTCCTCAATTCTATCAGCTTAATCAACTTAATTCATATTGGCACCAAATTTGACTTATATTTTTTTAATGAAACAAAATATCAGAGTCATGAAAAATATCTATTGCATATTATTCATTATCCCAATAATCCTAAGTTCATGCGAAATTACCCCTGATGCCTTCTTTACGGTTGATAAAGTAGATGCTTATATAGGGGAGGAAATTTATTTTACAAATGATTCATATAATTCTGTGCATTATGAGTAGGATTTCGGCGACGGCACCGGTTCGGCTACGGTGCATCCCATACACAGCTATTCCGCCTCTGGGATATATGAGGTAACACTTGCGGCATACAGCAAGACCGGGGCCTATGATATTGCATACCAGACTATTACAGTAACATCCCCAACCATTCTCCAGATAGAGGTCATGGAATGGATTGATGAATATCCTGTTCCCGGAGCCAATGTAAGGCTTTATCCTACTCTTGCCGATTGGGATGCAGAGGACCATATGGTGGATGAAGGCTATACCAATTCAAATGGCAAGGTCATTTTTAATTACCTGGGACCCTATGTTTATTATGTAGATGTATGGGAAGAAAATCACAATAATTGGGACCTCAGGAGCTATATGAACGATATTTATATAAGAACCGATCAGCTTGTGCCAAACGAGATAAATACCTTTATTGCATGGGTTGACTATGTTGGAACTAAGGGTGGTACTGAACGTGACCGCTCATTTGTAGTCAAAAAACTGGAACGTAAGCCTAAGAAGTAAATAAGTTTTTTATCGATTCATTCTGTCATTGGCAGATAATTAATCCATAGCCTCGAGTGCTTTTTTTACCGATCCATGAAGGAGTAGTAACTTACGGGCTTTTTCACTATCGATACCCAACTCCTCTACTATCATTTTTGTACCCCTTTCAATAAGTTTTTGGTTTGTAAGCTGCATATGAACCATCTTATTCCCCTTAACCCGGCCCAGCTTTATCATAACTGCCGTGGTTAGCATATTAAGAATAAGCTTCTGGGCAGTACCTGCTTTCATTCTTGTACTGCCGGTGACAAATTCAGGTCCGGTAACGGCAACTATCGGGATATCGGCGTGTTTTTCAAGTTCGGTGGAAGGATTACTGGTAATGCAGGCCGTTAAAATATTCCTCTCCCTGGCTCTTTTCAGGGCCCCAATAACATAGGGTGTCCTGCCTGATGCTGCTATTCCGACAACTGTGTCGTATCTGTCAATACTGTAGGCCTGCAGGTCATTCCATCCAAGTTCTTCATTATCCTCGGCTTTTTCCACAGCCTTCCTTATGGCTCCGTCGCCACCGGCTATAAGCCCGATAACGAAACCATGATCAAGCCCATAGGTGGGAGGTATCTCGGAGGCATCAACTATTCCCAGCCTCCCGCTGGTACCGGCACCGATATAAAAGAGCCTTCCTCCCTTGTTCATCCTTATTACGACCTCCTCAACCAGCTTCTCAATTGCAGGTATTACAGATCGAATCACAGGAACTATTTTCAGGTCTTCATCGTTGATCTTTTCCAGTATATCCCTGGTTGACATCTTATCTATATCCCTGTATAAGGATTCCGATTCCGTAATATTATTTTCTGATGACATTGATTATTTTCTTAGGTGATAATCCATTAATCTTTCTGCAGGTTCTTTTATTACCTCACCCGCTGTTAATCCGTATTCCTTCAATACCTTCAACAGTATTTCGTTAAAATACCATGCAATTGACCCCGTGAATGAAATCTTCATTTCCCGGTAGCCATTATAATGCATGATATTCCTTTCAATAAAATCTTTAAATGAGTCTGTAAGTAATTTCTTACAATATTCATTTTGTAAATTCTCCCTCAGGAAGACAACAAAGCTGGCAATGTATTTGCTTGGGAATTCCCCACGGTATACCTCTTTGATTACCTTCTCTTTATCAGTCGCAAATTCCTTCCCGAATAACTTTGCTACCTCCCCGGGCATAATGCCTTTGAGGTAGTCGGCGAGAAGACGTTTGCCAAGGCTCGCTCCGCTTCCTTCGTCGCCAAGGATAAAACCCAGCGGTGGAATGTTGCTTATTATTTTCTCGCCATCATAGAGACATGAATTTGATCCTGTCCCCAGAATACAGGCTATGCCCCGGGTATTCCCGAGTAAAGCCCGTGCTGCCCCAAGCAGGTCGCTGTTAACTTCTACAACTGAGCCCGGAAAAATCTTGCTTATGGTTTTGCTGACTTTGTTGCGAAGGTAAGCCCCGGAGCAACCGGAACCATAAAAATATATCTCAGCATATTGGCCGGCTTGTACCATGGGACTGATATTTTCCCCTATAACAGACATTATCCGGGAGGCAGAAGAAAAATTGGGATTGAGACCGGTTGTTTGTATCCTCCCATTCACCACACCCTTATCATATATTATCCAGTTGGTTTTCGTTGATCCGCTGTCAGCAATTATAATCATGTAACAAAAATATGAAAATAAGAAATGAATTCGGTAACTAAAGATCATCAGAAAAAATTGCCGGGGCTTTTGTCCTCAGATTATATTTCGACGTCAAAACTTCACCAATTACTTATAACTTAAAAGACTGTCTATCTGCTTAATTTGGTCATCAGAGAATTCCATATTATCCAGGGATTTTACATTTTCAGTAAGCTGGTCCTCCGTACTTACACCAACCAGTACGGATGTAACCCTTTTATCCTTCAGTATCCATCCCAGAGCCATCTGACTTAGCTTCTGGCCCCTCGACTGTGCAATTTCATTTAGTGCCTTTACCTTTTCAAGCTTTGATAATACCTGATTCTTCTCAAGGTATGTCATTTCCTTACCCGCCCTGGAATCATCGGGTATTCCCTCTAGGTACCTGTCTGTTAACATTCCCTGGGCAAGGGGAGAAAAGGCTATCATTCCCTTTCCGAGTTCTTCAAGGGTGTCAAGCAGCTTATCCTCAACCCACCTGTCAAAGAGTGAGTACCTGGCCTGGTGGATTATGAAAGGAGTGCGAAGTTCACCCAGAATTTTGGCAGCTTCTGCTGTTTTTTCCGCATCATAATTACTGATTCCCACATAGAGTGCCTTGCCGGACCTGACTATCTGATCAAGTGCAAGCATTGTCTCCTCAAGTGGCGTTTCAGGGTCAGGCCTGTGGTGATAGAACAGGTCAACATATTCAAGACCCATCCTGCTTAGACTCTGCTCAAGGCTGGTTGTCAGGTATTTTCGTGAACCAAAGTTGCCATATGGACCATCCCACATATCGAAACCTGCCTTTGTTGAAATAAACATTTCATGACGGTAAGGGCTAAGATCTTTTCGTAATATTGTGCCGAATGTTTCTTCTGCAGACCCGAACGGAGGACCGTAATTATTGGCCAGGTCAAAATGCGTTATCCCCAGATCAAAAGCCTTCCTTGAAATTTTTCTTGCTTTTTCAGGTAAGTCTATAAATCCGAAATTATGCCATAAACCAAGTGAAATAAGGGGAAGTAATATTCCGCTTTTACCGCACCTGCGGTATTTCATAGTTTCATAGCGATTTTCATCAGGGATATACCTGACCGGATTGGACTTATCATGTACTTTCATATGTAACCGATTATTTTTTAATACAAAAATAACCAAAATATGTTTAAGCAATCCTCACCTGTTTTCTGCTCACAGCTCCATATTACAGGAATCATATACCAGGCATTATATTCCCTGACCCTTGGTCCCTGCTGCCCGCCTATGCAAAAAGCCAAACTGAACCTTTCAGTCTGGCTTTTCTCCGTGCCCAGGACTGGAATCGAACCAGCACGACCTTAATCGGCCACCAGGCCCTCAACCTGGCGCGTCTACCAATTCCGCCACCTGGGCGATCTGTTCACATCAATTTTCGCGCTTGCAAATTTAATTCATAAAATCAAAAATAAAAATAAAAATAATACTTAGCGCTTATGTTAATAATTGATTAAATTAAGCATTTTTCTTCAGTGTTGTCTGTCTTATAGATTACAGTTAAGTTTTTATAATATGAATTCATTGTCAGCCATAGGATTAATTGCTATAGGGAGCCTTGGGGCTTCAAGCTTTTATGTTCCTTTCAGGAAGGTTAAAAAATGGTCGTGGGAGTCATACTGGATTGCCCAGGGACTTGCGGCATGGTTAATAGCCCCATGGCTCTTTGCACTTTTATTCCTGCCTGAAGGTGCCTTATTCAAAATTATTGCCGCTTCACCTGCGTCAGCAAAATGGCTGGCAATACTATTCGGGGCTCTCTGGGGAGTAGGAGGGCTGACTTTTGGCCTCAGCATAAGATATCTGGGAGTGGCTATGGGGCAGAGTGTTGCACTTGGATTCTGCGCTGCTTTTGGCACTCTGATACCTCCAGTAGTCTCGGGAAAAAATCTTTTTGCTACTACAGAAGGCATATTGATGATGACCGGGGTGGCTGCCTGTGTTGCCGGGATAGCTGTGATAGGATATGCAGGGGCCCTTAAGAAAAAGAATATGAGCGAGGATGAAAGAAAGCTCGCAGTAAGGGAATTCGCATTAAAAAAAGGATTGCTGATAGCTGTAATGTCTGGTATTATGAGCGCGGCATTCAACTATGGCTATGAGGTGGGACAACCGATTGATAAACTTGCTGTTCAATTTGGTGTTAACCCCCTTTTTCAGAGTAATGTTACCCTGATTTTTATACTTATTGGCGGCTTTATTACTAACTTTGGCTATTGTGCCTACCTGAACATAAAAAATAAAACATATAAGGATTACCTGTCTGTTTCAGGTAATGTGTTCTTTAACAACCTGTTCTTTACCTTCCTGGCCGGCTTTCTCTGGTTTCTCCAGTTTCATTTCTATGGCATGGGTAAAAGCCAGTTGCCCGGAGGAATAGCTGTTTTTGCATGGAGCATCCTCATGGCACTCAATATTGCCTTCAGTAATATCTGGGGTGTAATACTCAGGGAATGGAAGGGGGCAGGAAGAAAAACCATGATAGTACTGGCTGTCGGGATTGTAATTCTTATCCTTTCAACATTCGTGATTAACCTGGGATGATGAGGAGGAAACCCGGTGCCAGGCCTGCCCGCCGAAGCCCGAAACCCTGTGTAAGCAGCGATAAGTACACGCAGGGACCCGGTACCCGTACCCATGAAGCATGAAACATGAAGCATGAAACAAACTCACATAAATATCCTCTTATGAAAAAAACACATACAATTGAACAGTCTTATAAGATTGCACGGGACCAATATGCAGAACTGGGAGTTGATACAGACAAGGTGCTGGTAAAGATGGATAATGTCGTCATAAGCCTCCATTGTTGGCAGGCAGACGATGTGGGCGGTTTTGAAACCCCTGGGGCTGAGCTCGGAGGAGGAGGGATACAGGTTACCGGTAATTACCCAGGAAAGGCCCGCAACGCCGGAGAGCTGAAAAAAGATATAGAAAAAGTAATGTCATTATTGCCTGGAAAACAGAGACTTAACCTGCATGCCATATACGGAGATTTCGGCGGTGAAAAAATTGACAGGGACCGGATCCTTACAGAACATTATCGGGACTGGATTAGCTGGGCGGGGGAAATGGGCATAGGCCTGGATTTTAATTGTACCTGCTTCTCTCACCCCGGGGCGGATGATGGGTTTACTCTTTCTTCCAAAGATCCTTCCATACGGAACTTCTGGATTGAACATGTGAAAAGATGCCGTAAAATAGGCGCAGATATGGGCCGGCTGCTTGGAAGCCCCTGCGTGCATAACCTCTGGATACCCGATGGCTCAAAAGATACTCCCGTTGATCGGTTTACACTCAGGAAAATACTGAAGGAATCACTCGATGAAATATATAATGTTGATTATCCGAAAACCTACCTCAAGGATTCGATTGAAAGTAAATTATTCGGTATTGGCTCTGAAGCAATGGTGGTGGGTTCATACGATTTCTACCTGGCTTATGCTGTTAAAAATAATAAGCTTTTATGCCTCGACAACGGGCATTATCACCCAACAGAACAGGTGGGTGATAAAATCTCATCCTGCCTGCAGTTCCTGGACGAATTAATGTTGCATGTGACCAGGGGTCTGAGATGGGATAGCGACCATGTTGTAACATTCAATGATGAAATATTGCTTATCGCACAGGAAGTGATCAGGGCTGATGCCTTGTCCAGGGTAAATATTGGCCTTGATTATTTTGATGGCAGCCTGAACAGGATTGGTGCCTATGTTGCAGGAACAAGGGCAACACAAATGGCCTTTATGTATGCCATGCTCGAACCTCTTGCCCAATTAAAGGATGCCGAGGAAAGAAATAAATATTTTGAACGACTGGCTTTGCTTGAAATTATGAAAAGCAAACCTTTTGGAACCGTATGGGACTACTATTGTCATCAGGCCGGTGTCCCGGTAGGGGTTGATTATATTTCTGATATACAACAATATGAAAAGGATGTCCTTTCAGAAAGAATCTAATCGGAAAAATAAATGATATGAAGTGCTATAATAAACTATTTATGGTATTTACCACAACTGCACTTATATTTACCGGGTATGCATCCGGTCAGCTTGTGGTAAGTGATATGTTAACCGAGAACAGGCATAATCCTGTTGGCCTTGATAATACTCATCCACGTTTTACCTGGATAATAAATTCTGATGAAAGACAGGTGTTTCAGACTGCTTATGAAATACGGCTTGATGAAAGCAAAAGTAAGCTTGAAGCCGGGGAAACATCTGTCTGGTCTACCGGTAAAATCAATTCCTCTCAGTCAGTGCACCTACCTTATTCAGGCCCGTCGCTTAAACCCGCTACTAAATATTTCTGGCAGGTAAGGGTATGGGATAATAAGGGTAATGTGTCAGACTGGAGCAGTACAACATGGTGGAAGACCGGACTGCTCGATAATTCACGATGGGAGGCTGAATGGATTTCTTCAGAACAGGACGATGAGGCTGAAGTATTTTATTTCAGGAAAGATTTCAATGTCAGAAAAAACACAGAAGTAAAAAGTGCTCTTGCCTTCCTTACAGCAAGGGGTCAGTATGAAGCAAGAATTAACGGGAAACGGGTGGGCAATGCATATTTTACACCGGGATGGACTAGCTATAATAAAAGATTACAATACCAGGTCTATGATATAAAAGATCTGATTACCCTGGGTGAAAACACCATTGGTATTATCCTTGGTGAAGGCTGGTATAAAGGGAGGATATCACGTAATGTGTACGGAACCGGGACTGCCTTACTGGCTCAATTAAAAATAGAATATACAGATGGGAGAACTGTTACCATAAAAAGTGACGGAACATGGACAGCCTCCACTGGCCCTATTGTGAGTTCAAGTATTTATGATGGTGAAATTTATGATTCAGAAAAAGAAATGAGAGGATGGGATAGTCCGGACTTTGATGCTTCATCATGGAATAAGGTAACTATAGAAGACTATCCAAAAAATAATATTATTCATACTTACAATGAGCCAGTAAGAAAACATGAGGAATTTAAACCTGTAGATATATTTATAAGCCCCGGCGGTGATACCATAGTGGACTTTGGTCAGAACCTTGTGGGTTGGGTAAAGCTTGCCGTTAAAGGGGAAAAAGGCGATAGTGTTAGCCTGTATCATGCCGAAGTACTGGATAAAGAAGGTAATTTCTACATTGATAACCTGCGCGGTGCCAGACAACGTAATATTTATATTCTAAATGGCCTGAACCAGGTTTTTGAACCACATTTTACATGGCAGGGATTCAGGTATGTTAAGGTCAAAGGACTGAAAAAGATGCCGGGGCAGGAGGATATGACTGCTATGGCTCTTTATTCTGATATGGAGCAGACAGGTTCTTTTACCACGTCAAACCCTGACCTTAATCAGTTGCAGAGTAATATAGTCTGGGGCCAGAAAGGTAATTTTCTCGATGTTCCCACAGATTGCCCCCAGAGAGACGAGAGGTTGGGCTGGACCGGCGATGCCCAGGTATTTTGCAGTACTGCAGCTTATAATATGAATGTCAATAACTTCTTTTCAAAATGGTTGAAAGATCTCACTGCTGATCAGTTAAATGATGGTAACGTACCGGTTGTAATACCAAATGTCCTGGGAGAAAGATCAGCAGGAAGTGCCGGATGGTCGGATGCAGCTACAATTATCCCATGGAAAATCTACCGCTCCTATGGCGATCTAAAAGTATTGGAAGACCAATACCCCAGTATGAAGGCATGGGTTGATTACCTTGTTAACGTGAGTAATGATCTTTTAAGGAATAATGGCTTCCATTATGGCGACTGGCTTTTCTACAGTCTGGATGATGATAACGGGGGACGTTCAGCTGTAACCGACAGGTACCTTATAGCCCAGTGTTTCTTTGCCAATTCGGTGAAAATAGTGGCAGAAACTGCTTCCCTGCTGGGCAGGCATGAGGATAGTAAATACTATTCTGCACTTCATGGCCAGATCAAGGACATATTCAATAATGAATTTGTCACTCCCAATGGACAACTCGTTTCCAATACACAAACAGCTTATGTGCTGGCACTCCGGTTTGACCTCCTGCCGGATAATATGAGGGAACAGGCAGTATCACGCCTGATTGCCAGTATAAGGGAATATGGTAATCATATAACCACCGGTTTTCTCGGCACTCCCTATATTAATCATGTACTTACTCGCTTCGATAAGATTGATGTAGCCTACGAATTGTTATTGCAGGATACCTACCCCTCATGGCTGTACCCTGTCAGGAAAGGAGCAACAACTATCTGGGAAAGATGGAACGGAATAAAACCTGACGGATCATTCCAGTATCCTTCAATGAACTCTTTTAATCATTATGCTTATGGAGCTATAGGCGACTGGATGTATGAAGTGGTAGCAGGAATTAAGCCTGAAAAGCCAGGTTACAGGGAGTTTTCTGTTAATCCACGTCCCGGAGGTGGTATAAATAGTGCTACGGGAGAACTTAAAACATATTATGGCCTGATCAGATCAGACTGGAAAATTGAAAATAATAATTTTATAATTGAAATCGAGATCCCTGTAAATACCATTGCTAAACTGTATCTTCCTGCTTCATCCGTATCTGATATAAGCGAAAGAGGTAAGAAAATTACCGAAGTGGAAACAGTTGATATATTGGAAAAAGGCGACAAATACATACTGCTTATACTGGGTTCCGGAAAATATAGTTTCAAGGTGTCCGGTTACGGTCAATAATATCTGAAAATGAATAATTAAAACCATGGGAATCCCGGATGAATTAATTTCCCTGTCAGGGTATTACGGCAGTAATAAGGATTATGTTATTGCAGGGGGAGGAAATACATCTTATAAGGAAGGAGATAGTCTGTGGATAAAGGCCAGCGGTATCCCCCTGGCCGGAATTGATGAGTCAGGCTTCGTATGTCTTTCACGTCTGAAACTGGCTGAAATTTCATCGTCTCATTATAGTAAAGATCCTTTTTTGAGAGAGCAGGAGATAAAGAAAGATCTCATGGATGCAAAAAAGGGCGATAGCAATAAGCGACCCTCAGTTGAAACATCTTTGCATAATCTTTTAAATTTTCCTTATGTCGTCCATACTCACCCAACATATGTGAACGCTCTCCTGTGCTCAGTGGATGCCAAAAAGCTAACGAAACAACTGTTTGGAAATGAGATCCTCTTTGTGGATTATACCAATCCGGGTTATGAGCTTTTTAAGCAGACTGAAAAAGAATTGATGGAATATAGAACTACTTATAGAACTGATCCCCGTGTGATCTTCCTTAGAAATCATGGTATGATAATTAGTGGTATTAACCCGGAAGATATTCATTTTGAGAGCGAAAGGATACTAAAGGCTGTTGAAGCACAGTTTAAGTGGAAACTCCCGTCAACGGACGATTTGCAGCCTCATGACTTAGATATAACCATGCAGGGGGACCTGGATGATTACTTCCGGAGCCTTGAACTTTTTCCGCTTTACAGGAATAATGATCTCATTAAGCTTTTTGTAAATGTAAAGGAAAATTTTAAAAAAACAGTTCGCCCTTTTACACCTGATAATGTTGTCTATTGTAAATCAGAATATTTGTATTCCTCGGCTGAAGCTGGTAAAATTATTCCTGATTTTGAGTCATTTAAACTAAAGTATGGCTATTTCCCACGCATCATCGCACTTGAAAAAAAAGGATTGATTTCATTGGGACCGGATGAGAAATCAGCAGCCTCAGCCATGGAGGTTTTCCAGGATATGCTTAAGATTAGCTTCCTTTCCGGAAGTTTCAATGGTCCATATTTTCTTACCGATGAACAAATTCACTTTATTGATACATGGGAAGCTGAAAATTACAGGCGCAGTATCATGTCTTGATGGAAATATGTATCTTGTAACAATATTAAAATTGATGATAATTATGAAATTAAATGTTAAACTGATGTTGCTTATGCTGGCAATAGGCCTGTTCCTGCCTGAAGGAATTTGTGGACAGGAATTATTACTCAGGGGCAGGGTTACAACCTATGACAGCATACCGCTAATGAATGTAGAGGTAACAGCAAAAAGTACCGGAGCTGAAGTCGTGACAGACTCTCTTGGGAAATTTGCATTAGAATGCCTTAATGATGATAAGCTGATTTTTAATGCTAAAAGCTTTAAAAGGAAAACGGTTAATTTAAAGGAAGATGAAACCTTTCTGGATGTTAATTTGGAATTAAAGGAAGGGGAGCGATATCTTGAATTGGCGCTTGGACCTGATGGATATATAAGAGAAGCTGATAAGCAGAAGGTTAGTACAATTAACGACAGAAAAGTTGATTTTTCAATGTACTCCACAATTTATGATGCCCTGAGGGGACGTGTTGCCGGTGTCAATATTGTGGGCGATATAGTATATATAAGAGGTCAGACCACCATAGGATCAGGCGATGCCGAGGCTCTTTTCGTTGTAGACGGTGTTATTGTAAGTAAATTTGTTTTCTCCAGTATACCTACCAGCGATATACAGAATATCAGGGTGCTCAAGGGATCAGCAGCTTCAATCTATGGATCCAGGGGAGGAAATGGTGTTATTGAGGTGGATACAAAGCGGGGGAAGTTTAAGTAAAACCATAAGAAAAACTAAAGGTGGACTCCGGGTTGACAGGAAATATAAAAAACACGAATTAATTACCGTTCATACAGCAAGAAGGTCATTTGCCACAAATATGTACATGGCAGATGTCCCCACCATATCCATAATGAAAATAACCGGACACAGAACTGAAAAATCTTTTCTGAAATACATCCGTATTTCTCAGGAGGATAACGCAAATAAACTAATGAATCATCCGTTCTTTAACTCTGAAATGAAAATAGCAAGGTAATATGGTGTAAGTCTTCAAACTAATCCGATTCATATTAGTTTGAAGACTTATACTTTAACGTTGAGTAATTTATGAAGCATATACTATGTTTGTAGGGCAACGTCACAATGATAATAGCCCGGCTGATCACCGGGCTTTTTTCAATAGTATATTTCACAGTGGTACAATTTTGAGTATCGCTAACAAATTCTCTATTTTATACATATCTTTAATAATCTGGTTTAAAAGAATAATAATGATCACAGCTTTCTCTGAATTATCGATGAATAGCTCTGATTATTATGAATCCATATCAATTATTGGATACAAACCAATTATGTGATTATGTTAAAAATAATAGAACCCTGTATTTTACTTGTACTTCTGATACTGCTTTCCCCGGGATGCAATGAAAACAAAAGTGAGATAAGTATCCGGATTACTCCGTCAGAACTTCTGAATGAAAAAATTTATCTCAAAGACATAGCCTCGGACATTAAATATATCCCACTTGATGATCATGTCATATTAAGCACAATAAGATCTACGGATATTTGTGAAGATTTCATTCTCATAGATACATATACAAGTATTCTTAAATATGACATTGAAGGAAATTATCTGATGGAGATATGCAAGGTTGGAAATGCTCCGGGCGAATTAAGCCGACAATATTATTTTGATATTGATAACTCAACCGGTAATATATATATTCTTGGCAGGAATATTATTAAAGTGTACAATAAGAATGGAGATTTATTAAGACAATTCCCGACATATGAGTCCAGAATATTCTCCGGTATCACCTTTTTCAATGATAGATTGTATTTCTCTGATAATTCGACCCTGCAATTATCTGATTATGATTGGCTGGTTTCAGACGCAATGGGTAATATAATCGATTTTAAAGTGAACGCGTTTGAAAACTTCAGTACCGAGGTTAGTATCCGGTCAAATCAGTTTTTTGAGCGTAACAACGGCATTTATTACTGGGGCCATCTTGGGGATACTATCTACGAACTAAGGAACGGTGGAGCAATACCTTTTGCAGTCTATATTCAGGATGAATACCGTTTTAATATAAATGAACTCCTTAATGGAGAATATGATGTAGTGACATCAGATACCTGGATGCAAAATGATATGATTGGAACCGACAAATTTCTCTTTTTAAGGTATTCACATCTTAAAGACTTTTCAAAATATTATACAGTGTATGATATACAAAACAAGCGTTTTGTTCTTCTCGACAAAGCCAGCAGCTACAACTGGAATGTAGGCCTGGAAAACGGAATTGACAGTAACCTGAAATTTTTTCCTAAAAGCAAAATTCGTATTAACAACAAAGAATATCTGGTCGATTGGATTGATGCTATGTACGTAATAAACGAAGTTAATTCAGATAATTTCAAGGACATGAAAACAGACTTTCCTGAAAGAAATCCATGCTGAAGAATCTTGCAGGAAAGCTGTCGGAAAACGATAATCCTGTACTAATCCTGGTTGAGTTAAAATAAAAATCCACGGACACGTCCGACAAAGCCCTGAATCATCATGGTGAAGTAGGAGGGGCTGAAGAATATTAGTTTTTTAAAAAGAACTCGATTAAAAGGTCATTATCTTCTACTGTCAGGGCATCAAGCAAAGCAATAATATCCGGATTTCTTGCAACATATTCATCCCACTCCTCATCTTTGCATCTTTCCCTGTAGTCCTTTATGTCATTGATTAATGTCACTGCAGGCACTTTCAGAAAAACTGAACGCTCAGTCCTGCCGGCAATACTAAGTAGTTCATGAGTCTTACCTTCGGACATCCTCAATATATCATCATAAAATGCATTGCTGGTAATTGTTTCACCTGATTGCTTATTATACAAGCCATTATAGAAATCGTTCCTGTACTGGTAATGGAAAATAAAATGATTTTCCGTTTCATACAAATACCGTATATCCCAAATGCATCCTGCTTTAGTACAGGCATCACCAAATTCAAATACTTCATTATAATCATTGTACAGTATATTCTCACTGATGTGGTACCGCCCGTTATCAAATATGTATTCCGGCACAACACCCTTTTTATCAATGCTGTAAATTGTATCCCTGAAAACAGTATAGAACCTCACTTTTTTATCAATGGTGTATAAATTCATTACTTCCCCAAAGAAAAGGTAATTAGATAACCGTGGATCAGGCCTTATCGCCGAATTGATAATCTCTTTGTTCTTGTCTGAATACCAGTAAATACTGTTTGAATGATCGCCACTCCCTAAAGACGGAAATTTTACAAAAAGGATATAAGTTTCATCATTAAGGCGGATCATATCATCAGGAATAACATCAAAGTTTATATCCGTTTCTTCAAGAAATCGCCCGGTATCCCAGGAATAACGCATCAGTTTCCTGCGTTCTCTGTTCAATAACTCAATATCTCCGTTTTCATAAACCTTTATTCCTTTAAGATAGTTATATTCACCGGGTCCTGATCCTGTATGTCCGACCCTCCGGATTAACTTTCCATCAGCATTAAGTATAAATAATCTGGACTCGATACCAGCAGCATACAAAAGGTATTTATCCATACAGGGAAATATTTCATATATCCTTTCCAGCAAAAGATCCTTATCAACATGTATTATCTTATATCCTGAAAACATATCTGAGAATCTTATCACATCATTATCAGGCTTGATACTGATAATTCCTGGATCTGAATTCTGGGAAGAACATGAAAATGTTAGGATAGCCAAGAAAATTATTAATAACTTCTTTGGGGCTTTAATTTGGTTGTACATGGGAATAATTTGTTGGTTGCAAAAATAACGCGTTTTGAATGAAGATATTGCAGATGTTAAATTAATACTACCCAAAATCAGGGCCACTGGTTAAGTTGAAAAATAGAATTAATTTTAACCAGTGAATTATGAAACAAAAAAGAAGAAAATTTTCAGCGGCTTTTAAGGCCAGAGTAGCAATTG
>DRFJ01000046.1 GCA_011050615.1 Bacteroidota bacterium | reverse complement strand
CTTTTTCTACAAGCTTCAACATGAGCATACATCTCGGCCTTGGTGTGTCTTCGTATTTTTCTCATGCGTCAAATCTACAAACTAAGCTGCCACCAGGAAAGATGGGTTCGTAGGACGGATACATATTAAGGTCTTTACTGTGTAATACATGTCCACTCCATACATTGTGATCCGGTTTTTTCCGGACCTAGTTAATAATTTTTCCGGAGTGGCTCAGTTTACATGATAATTAACACAAAAAAGGTAAGGTTACACTTTTAGTTGAATAGTACCGACTATTTCATAAGCAATATCACTGTTACATTTTGGACATTTATCCTCGTTCTTATTCCACACTATTACCTTTTCTGAGCCACAATTCATACAAACGATATCTTTTATTAAATCATATTCAATGGGCGATTTCAAATCAGGCCACCTCATTTCTGAAATTAAATGTTCGAAAAGATTATTGCACTGGCTACATGTAAATGTTGCTATATAGTTGTGGCATCCATGATCATAATACATCTCACCATATACAGTTGCTTCTAAATCACAATTCTTACAAATAAATTTCCGTTTCTCTATATGGGTGGGGTGCTCGTTAATACTACTTTCTCTATTCTTATAGAAGTCTTTTTTAAGGAAATCACTAAATATACTTTTAAAGTCAAACAACTCACGCTCCTCATCATCTGACTTTTCGTTAAAGTATTTTGCAACAAATTCTACATCTATAAGATGATAATAGCCAGACATTACAATAGTAGCAACCTTGTGCTTATACTTGATCTTAAACCAATGCCCTTTTAACTTCTCAAATACTTCCTTTTCAGCTCCAACTGGAATTTTCAAATATCCACCATACTTTTTCATAATAGCTTCGAAAGCAGGAAATATGGTATTCGCCCATCCACAGATAGAAATTTGCTGCTTTGGAATATAGCCAATAGCATTCCTTATCTGTTTCTCCTCGTGTTCTGTTTTGATTTCTGGTTCTTCAAACTTGATGCTGAATGTGTTTGAAAAGCTATTTATATATCCTTCATAACAAGACAATACTCTTATTGAAGATTCACTTAATCTTTCCTCTAACCATATATCTAAACACCCTCCGTCCATTACCCATTTATAAGAAATTCGACTACTAATAGAATAATCTAAAAGACATTTCTTACAGATTCATGAAATTTTAAGATCCTTGTATCTGTAATTATATCAGTTTTTTTTATTCTCTTCTTTAATATTATACCATTCAACGTTCTACACCTACTTAAAGCTGTATAAAGTTGTCCATTCACAAAAGCACCTGTACCAAGATCAATAATTACATTATCAAATGTTAATCCTTGACTCTTATGAATGGTAATTGCCCAAGCCAACTTTAAAGGATATTGTTTAAAAGTTCCAATGACTTGAGATACCACCTTTTTCTTCTTCCTATCATATTTGTATTTTCTATTTTCCCACTCTTCCATTTCTAACTCATGTTTCGATCCGTCTTGAAGGCGTATTTCAATAACATCATTTGCAATAAATTCTATTATAGCTAAAGTACCATTAACCCATCTATGTTGCGGATCATTCTTTATCAAAATAACTTGAGCGTACCTTTTTAGTTCTAAAACTCTTTTTGTAGGATACTTATCTTCACTAAATTCCCCTGATACTATTGCATTAAAAATATACTTACTGAAGCTTAATTCTCTTAGCCTTTTATTATTCTCTTCATCTGCAATGCGATTAATTGATGTAAGTATTATTGTAAACTCATCAGGATCCACTTGAGATTTAGGCATATACCTTGAATTTAAAGTGTCGATGACACAATCATCGTCTATACATTCTCTTACAAAATCCAATAAAGCCACGAACTCTCTATCTTCTTTTTGTCTATAAGATTGTTGAAATTCAAAATATATCGGATTCGCTTCTCTATATGCCTTACTATCAAAAATATATTCACTTTTATAAACCTCTGAGAACAAAATATTATCAACCTCATCTTTATCATCAGTAACAGGAGGTAACTGAAAAATATCTCCAACAAATATTATCTGTTTGCCACCAAAGACTTTTTCTTTATCTCCCCCATTTTCCCGTAAAGAATAATCTATAGCCTCTAATAAA
Organism: Bacteroidota bacterium; assembly: GCA_011050615.1. GTDB lineage: Bacteria > Bacteroidota > Bacteroidia > Bacteroidales > VadinHA17 > UBA9300. Next base: position 61,505 of record DRFJ01000046.1, on the reverse strand, counting down.
TCGGATCTGAGCATTGATACTTCATCAATAATAATAGTATCAATACTCTCAATTATCTTGTACTTATGCGTAAACTCCCTAAACTTAGGAATCTCATCGTCCTTAGGCATTAATGGTTTCAATGGAAATTGAAAAAAAGAATGAAGTGTCTGTCCTCCAACGTTGATTGCAGCAATACCTGTAAATGCTGTAAGAAGTATCTTTTTGGTAGTATTTTGAGTAAAATAATGTATAAATGTTGATTTACCTGTGCCTGCTTTACCGGTTATAAAAAAACAATCATTAGATTCCTCAATTCTTTTGAAAAGCTCAAGGACATATTTAGTTCTTTCATAATTTTTAGGGATGTTTTTAATTCTATTATAAAGTTCAGGTAATTCTAAATCTTCAAATAGGCTTAACTGTCCTCCCTCAATACTCTCACCAGACTCTATTCTGAGGAGAAAATACAAGTCCCCTACGTTATCAAAATATGGTTTACTTACATCAAAATTATTGTCATAGTGTGCTACGGATCTAATAATATAATAGCATTTTGAAATAAGCTTTTCGTAGTCTTCTGGAAATTTTGCGAGATGTTTTTCAATATTGGACTTTGAAATCGTAATACCTATAAAATGCAAATAGCAAATTATGTCATCTAAAACATCCTCAGGCTTACAATTATACCATTTTCGATGATTATTATTAAAGTTGTGGGGAGCACCCTGTGGATAATCTTCTGTTTGAATCCCATAGAATAGTTGGTGAGCAATATGACTTTCAAATTCCATGGTGGATTGACAAACCAGTGATGATTTGATGAAATTTTTACACCACTTTTTTTCTATTGATTTAATTTCATTCATTCAAGAGTCTTCGATCTTTCATAGATAATAAGTGGATATATTAGATGTATTTTTGTCTTGGTTGGTTCACATTATTAAATTTGGTTCTATACCTACCATAGCTCAATAAGCTAATAGATGTATTGCAATAACAAGTAATAAATGTCGTAATATTTATGCATTTTATCAATGTTAAATAGGGTTATGATTAATTAATACTAGTTGATTTAATTATCTGGCCTTGCTATAATGTTTGCCATAAACTTCACCAAAAACTTCACCTACTTGTGACTGTGTAAGACCTTTACAGTAAAGACTACTTGCCAGTTGTTCACACTCAACCTCCTGATCTCGTAATAATGCCAGGATCGTGGGATGAAAATTACCATATCGGTCACGAGGTATCCGGAACTCCAGAACCCGCCCCTGGCCATAGCTCTTTCCCCGCCGGTAGCCATTACCCTTATTGCCTGGTTGTGAATCCAGAAAATCACGGCGTTCGGCTTGCATCATACTTTCAATCATAAGTTCCATTAAGTCTTGTAATCCTCTTTCTCGGTCTAAATGCCTGATAAATACATCAGATAGCTGTTCCTTTGTAAAATTCATGGGTCTTCTTGTTTAGTTAGACATGTTTGTTGTTATTCATGCAAAACTATTACGAGAAGACCTTTTTTAAAAACTTACTTCAGACACACTTTTTGAAACTGTATCCATCTGTACTTCGTTGATGCACTTATTATTACAAAATTAGGTGAAATACAGGTTAAAATCAAATATTCAAGGCTCAGTCTTCGATGGTGTGGATTTTAAATCCACACCAAACTACAGCGGACAAAATAAAGTCGAGGATTACATGTATGGAGCCTGTAATAATAACAATGGCTTCAATCAGATACCAGATATTCATGCATTGATCGGGCTGCTTTTCTTCCTGCACCCATTGCGAGAATAACGGTAGCCGCCCCGGTTACAATATCACCACCTGCCCATACTCTGTCAATTGATGTTTTAAGGGTATCCGGATCCACCTCTATGGTACCCCATTTTGACACTTCAAGATCTGGTGTTGTTTGCGGAATGATGGGGTTTGGGCTGTTCCCTATGGCTATAATGCAGGCATCCATCTTCATAATAAACTCCGAATTGTCAATTCTTACAGGCCTTCGTCTTCCGGAAGCATCAGGTTCGCCAAGTTTCATCCTTGCACATTCAATCTCGTTCAGCCAACCTTCATCATTTCCATATAGTTTTTCCGGAAGTGTAAGGAAATGAAAGATAACTCCTTCCTCCCTTGCATTCACATATTCCTCCTCCCGTGCCGGCAGCTCTTTCTCGGATCGGCGATAGACTATCACTGATTTCTCGGCACCCAGCCTTAATGCTGTCCTGGCACAATCCATTGCCACATTACCACCTCCAACAACTGCAACTTTTCTATGCCTTACCACAGGGGTATAAGTTTTGGGATATTCAAAGCCCCTCATAAGGTTCACCCGCGTGAGGTATTCATTGGCAGAATAAACGCCATTCAGGTTTTCGCCGGGTATATTCATAAACCATGGGAGGCCTGCACCCGTGCCAACAAACACTGCATCAAATTCTTCCAGGATTTGTTGCAGCGACCGTGTTTTGCCGACTACGAAATTACACACTAGTTTAACACCGAGCTTTTGCAGGTTATCTATCTCCCTTGTTACGACCCCTGCAGGCAACCTGAACTCTGGTATTCCATAAGTTAGCACACCTCCCGGTTCATGAAGTGCTTCATACATAGTAACATTATGACCCAACAAGGTAAGGTCTCCTGCAACGGTCACCCCGGCAGGTCCTGATCCAATGACAGCTACTTTTTTACCTGTTTTTTTCATTATCTCAGGGGCTTGCACTCTTCCCTGTTCTGCCTCCCAGTCTGCCGCGAAGCGTTCAAGACGGCCGATGGCAATAGGTGCACCCTTTTTTACAAGTATGCACCTGCTCTCACATTGTTCTTCCTGCGGGCATACTCTGCCGCAAACGGCAGGAAGGCAATTTTTTTCCTTAAGTGTCTTGATAGCATTGGCAAAATCGCCCTCTGCCATGAATCTGATGAACCCTGGAATATCTATTTCAACAGGGCATCCTTCAATGCATAACGGTTTTTTACAATCGAGACATCTGCTGGCCTCTTCGATTGCATTTTCAACTGTATAACCCAGGGCCACTTCCTTGAAGTTCCGCTTACGTATGAAATCTGCCTGTTTGGGCATCTCAACCCTGTTAAGATTAAGTTTTTTCCTATCTGCCATATTATATTCCTCCACATCCTGAATGGTGAACAAGGAAAGCTTCTTCGGATATATATTGTTTCCGCCTTGCAGCAAGCTCATCCCAGTCGACGAACCTGCCATCGAAACTGGGCCCGTCAACACAGGCGAATTTCATTTCGCCGCCGACAGTGCAACGACATACACCGCACATACCCGTACCATCGATCATGATGGTATTAAGGGTTACTATAACCGGTACATTGTAATGCTCATATTCCCGTACAGCGAGATAAGATAATGTTGTACATCCATTAGCTATCACCCTGTCGGGTTTAATATTTAGTTCGTGAAGGATTTCAGTTCCTTTCTTTACATGACCCTGGTAACCACGGCTACCGTCTCTTGTCAGCTCTATTACTTTATCGCTATATTTTGATAGTTTTTCTTCCCAGTACAGCAGGTTCCTGCTCCGGCCCTCAAGCATGGTGATGACTTTATTACCAGCTTTCTTAAGAGCCCTGACTACAGGAAAGATAGAGCCCATTCCAAAGCAACCCCCTATACATACCACATTACCGAAGTTACCTATATCGATGGGCACACCAAGGGGTCCTGCAACTGTATTTAGCTCCTCCCCTGCATTCATAGCTGCAAGCTTACCGGTGGATGTTCCCACTTCCATGAACACAATCGAAAGGGTTCCGTTTTCCTTATCCCAGTCTGCTGCAGTGAGAGGTATCCTTTCGGAGCCCTCACCGGCATGGATAATCACAAATTGCCCTGGTTGAATGGATTCGACGACCTCCGGAGCTTCTACCACCAGCAGGTGCAGATTTGGAACCAATGGTCTTCGTTCAATTATTTTAAACATTTGCCCTCCTGAGATTTATATAACATGGATTTGATTTAAAACCGGTAAAGACCTTATTATCGGTCATATAAACCACACCAGCCGGTATATTCTTCCTGATCTTTACCGGCCTGGTAAGCTCATGTTCACTGTCTGCTATCGTAACATTATCTTCACTGTTAATATCAAGTTTCCTGGCATCTGAATGATTAATAATCAGGTAACCCGGGCTTACCAATTCATTCAGTCCTTCGATAGCTCTGTCCAGTTGCAGATTCATATAACTATGTGGTGAGCTTTCACTTAAGAAGACGAATGGCAGTTTTTCCTTATAATTGCGTTTCACTGCATCCAGTGATGCAATTTTACTTCCAGGCAGTCTGGGCAAGAGCTTCCCGGTAATATTTTTATTTCTTGTCCTGATCAATTCCGGTATTTCTTTTATACCTGCAGACACTGAAATACGGTTTATAATATCAATATTCGACAGTGCATAATCATGTGCTTTAGCTGCTTTGCCTGCTCTTACAGCCCTGCCGTTTTTCCCCTGCCATGTACCCTGAAATTCACCCCATACTGTAGCAGGCAGAACCAGGTCAGGCCGGAGTTCTTCCTGACCATGGAACGCACTTTGGTATATAAGTCTATATTTATTTGATCTTCCGGGAAAAGGCATATCGCCTATAAGGTATACCAGATCTATCTCACCCTTCTCAATTTTATCTTTAATCACTTCCACAGGTTTCATCTCAAGAACTGAAATCATGCCTTTGATATTTCCGTAAGGATCCGGAGCATATATTTTTGCCTTAGTAAGGTCAATGATCTTATTAATTCTCTCCAATATTTGATGCATGCCGGATAGTGATGTCACAGATGGGCCAATTATAATCAAGGCATTATTCTCGTTTTTCAGACTATCGGCTATCCTGCTTATTACTGGATCATTGGCAGGCTTGCCATTTATGATTTCAATAAGATCATCAAGTATTCCCACCTCATCGCCCGGGTCAGGCACAATGGAATTAGCTGCAAACCGTGTAGTTGAGTCTTTTATCCACCCGACCTGGTTATATGGAATTCCTGAGGATGCAGCATTTTTAATAGCAAGAGTGAGTGGTGCATAATTATAGTTACCATTAAGGAACAGAGAAACTATACCTGTGCTTTCACCCACTTTGTCAATGGGTATGGAGTTAAGGGCCAGTCTTAAATATGCCAACATATTATCATCAAGACATGATGATGTAATATTTCTTGTATTCAGCACCTTATCGGCCAATTCGGCTATGGCACCGTATTCTTCCATGCTCAGATCCGGTGAAATAAAGAGTGCTGTTCTTTCCTCCCCTACATCTTTTATTAACTGAGCTCCCATTTTGAATGCTTCCTTCCAGCCGATTATTGCTTCACCTTCCGGGAACAGGTATCTGGGTTCAAGTATTCTCTTTGTTCTGTTTACCATTTCGCTGAGGCAGAATCTTCCTTTAACACAAAGATCACCTGCTGCTTCATGAGGTTTTCCGGGAGGTATTGTACCAACTATCTTATCCTTCAGGCTTATGATCTGAAGATCGCAATTTATGCTGCATAGAGGACATACCGATTTTGTATACCTATCCGGCAATCCCCACCATTTCCTGCTCTTCTCGGACATTGCTCCTGTAGGACACACTGAAACACAGGCTCCGCAGTATTCACAGCCCGCATCAGTATGATTATTCTCGAATGAAGGTCCAATAGTGGTATGTTTACCCCTCTGCCGGAGAGATATTACAGAGCTTTTCCGGTATTCGTTGCATATCCTGACACATCGCCCACAGTATATACACAGGTTATAGTCCCTGTCAAAAAATGGATCATATTTTTCAACAGGCAAGTTCCTGTATAAACCAGGGAGTGATATTTCCTTTATATCGAACGATTCCACAATTCGCTGCAGTTCACAGTCTTTGTCCTTAGGACACCACCTGCAGCCTGTCGTAATGCCCACCTTTCGGATTGTCTCCTGGAACATTGAGCAACCCTCAATATCCTCGCACAGCAAGCATGCTGCAGGATGTTCACTCAATATAAGCTGGAGCAGGTCGAGTCTCATCTGCTGAAGCATATTGGTATTTGTCCTTACAATCATACCATCTTCAACCATTGTTGTACATGCTGTTGGATACCCTTTAATCCCTTCTATCTCGACTATACAAAGTCTGCAACCACCGTATGGGACCAGTTCGGGATGCGCACACATACGTGGTATGTATATTCCGTTTTGGTCAGCAGCCTCAAGCACGGTCACCTGTCTGCTGACTTCTAAAGACTTATTATCAATATTAATTTTCATCAATCCTTTTTCGATGTAATAATGATTGCATTACCTGCAATGGCATCAAAACGGCATACTTCATAACAGGCACGGCATTTGATGCATTTGGATGTATCGAGATTATGAGGCTCGGATCTTGGCCCCGTAATCGCTTCAGTGGGGCACACGCTTACGCAACGCTGGCATCCTGTACATTTCTCCTTGATCACTGTATATTCAATCAGTTCTTTGCAAACAAGTGCAGGACAGTAATAATTCTGCACATGTTCGACATATTCAGGCCTGAAGTACCTTAAAGTTGTAAGTACGGGATTGGGTGCCGTCTGTCCCAGCCCGCACAAGGATGTTGCTTGTACAAGCCTGGCCATGGACTCGAGTTTATCCAGGATATCGGGACCAGCCTCACCTCTGCATATCTTCTCCAGCATCTCCACCATATGCCTTGTACCGACCCTGCAGGGAGTACATTTGCCACATGATTCTTTTTGTATGAAATCCAGGAAATACCTTGCCACATCAACAACACAGGTATCAGTATCCATTACTATGAGTCCGCCGGAGCCCATAATTGACCCTATTCCGGCCAGTGTTTCGTATGTAACCCTCGTATCGAGCAGCTCGGCCGGTATACAACCGCCAGAAGGCCCTCCGGTCTGAACGGCTTTGAACTCCTTCTGGGTACCGCCGCCTATATCGAATATTATTTCCCTCAGCCGGGTTCCCAGGGGTACCTCAATCAACCCTGACCTTCTGATCTTACCGACCAGTGAAAATGTTTTTGTCCCGAAGTTACCTTTCACACCAAATTGCCTGTACCATGCTGACCCATTCCTCAATATATGTGGTACGGTTCCCAGTGTTTCAACGTTATTTATCACTGTGGGCTTTCCATATAAGCCACTTTCAGTGGGGTATGGAGGCCTTGTCCTTGGCATTCCCCTCTTCCCTTCCAGAGAATGTATCAATGCTGTTTCCTCACCACAGACAAAAGCTCCTGCTCCCTCTTTAATCTTAATGGAAAATGAAAATCCGGAGTCCAGTATATTTTCACCAATCAGCCCGTACTCAACCAATTGTTTCAGAGCATTCCTCAGCCTGACAATGGCCAGCGGGTATTCAGCGCGTATGTAAATATATCCCTGTGTTGCACCTATTGCATAGGCAGCAATCAGCATTCCTTCAAGCAATGCATGAGGGTCACTCTCGATCAGTAACCTGTTCATAAATGCCCCGGGGTCACCCTCATCGGCATTGCAAATAAGGTACTTTTCACCTGAATCAACATCGTGGCAGGCTTTCCATTTCTTACCTGTAGGAAAACCTGCTCCGCCCCTTCCCCTTAATCCTGCATCCCCTATTTCTTTAATAACTTCCAAAGGCCTTTTCATCAGAGCATTAGACAGTCCTGCATATCCATCATTTGCCAGGTAGTGCATGAAATTACCCGGATCGATAATACCACAATTCTTAGTCACTATCCTTACCTGGGGCTTTAGCATTGGTTGGTCAAAGAGATGAGGTATACCATTTAACGATTCGGGGCCAAGGTGTCCCAGGGGCTTTGTTTTAGACAGGTCTTTTTCCAGCAGAACCTTTTTTATAATAAACTCGGCTCTTTTTTCATCCACATTCCCGAATGATATACGGGGATAACCTTTCATCGCTATATCCACTATAGGTTCCAGGTAGCATGTACCTATACAACCCACCTCTACAATTTTGGCTTTCAGCCTGTATTTCTGAAGATTTTCCCGGATAGCCCTTTTAACTTTCAGTGCACCTGCCGCAATACCACATGAAGCCGTTCCAATGAAAATGACCGGTTCGACCGCTTGTCTTAACAATTGCCATTCTGTGATACTCTTTTCTTTTAAAGATTCAATATTATTCATAAAGATCAAGTATATCATTCAGTTTTATGACATTCACATTGCTATAGATTTCATCGTCAACTTTTATGACCGGTGCAAGTGCACAGCAACCAAGACAGGCTACTCTGTTCAGATCGAATTTACCATCAGGGGTACACTCTCCTGGACTGACTTCGAGGTTCCTTTCGATTGTATTCAGTAGGGTCTCTCCTCCACTCACATGGCATGCTGTACCAAGGCATACACTTATGGAGTGCTTGCCAGGTGCCGTGAATCTAAATTGTGAGTAAAAGGATGCAACACCGTAAATCTGACTTTCAGTTATTTTCAGAAATTGTGCTATTTCTTCGACTTTGACGGGGGATATATATCCGTCTTCATGCTGTGCTTTCTGGAGAAGAGGTATCAGGCTGCTTTCCTCCGGAGGGTGTTCCTCCGGTATTTCAACAAATGTCTTTTTTTGTGTCATATAGATATTTCTCAATGCGATCCGGATCTCAGGAATATGCAATCAGTAAGATCAGCGTCACCCCAGGCACAATCCGCCGCAAAGGTTTCACATGTCGGAGCTCCGCAGAGTCCACAATTTTTATTCGGAAGCTTGGTCAGTATTCTCTGTTTTTGTTTCATTTTCTTGATTGAAGTACTGATATCACTTTCCATTAATCGCGTCTTTCGGGGTACTACTTTTTCATCCAGTTTATAATAGTTATTCTTTATCTTTCTATTTATCTCATTATCATCTCTCTCCGGGGGTTGGCCGAATTTTTTCACCAGCATAATTGCCGTATGACGTGATATATAGGGGTTTTCCACGCAATATGTTCCACCGATACATCCCTGTGGGCATGTGAATGCTTCAATATAATCCACGTTTTTGAGCCTTGAATCTTCTATATCATCCATTATCATCTTAACGCTATCAATTCCGGCAACCGAAATAGTATGTTCCGGATCCATATGTCTCAGAATAAACCCCAGTTCACCCCAGCTTCTTCCATAATAAAAGAATTTCTGCCTGGCTATTTCCGTCTTATCATTCTGCAGTTTCATTATTTCAGGCAGAATACGGTTATATATATCTTTGATTGCTATAGCACCGTCGATCCATGATTTCTCCTTTTCAGCAGGTTGTTTTATTGAGACCACCATTGCAGGACAGGGACTGATGAATATTACTCCTATTTTATCCATTGATAGGCCAAGTTCCTTGGAATAATTAATTTTAGCCTCTTTAGCAGCAAGTTCTCGGGAAACATCAAAAGGTGAAACCAGGTCAACAAGATTTGGATAACTTACCTGTATCAGGCGTATAAGTGCAGGACAGAAATTACTTATTATTGGTTTCTTCAATGTTTCCGATTTAAGAGTCTCTGAAACCACGTAACTCAATTCATAGGCATGTTTTGATATCTCATGAACAGCATCAAAACCAATATTAAGCAAAGCCTGATGGATATGGCCTGGGTGTATATTAGCACCGAACTGTGTATAAAGGGTATGTGAGGGTATGACTATCTTATATTCAAATTTGTCAAAGTCAGTTATTTCATCAATGACAGGAAGGAATACATTTTCAGGACATGCATCGATGCATGCTCCACAATCGACGCATAAATCGCTATAATAAATTATCTTGCCACCCCTGTAACGCAGAGCTCTTGACGGACATGCTCTCAAACAGTTAAGTGTCCCCGAGCACCTCTCCTGTATTATAACATGTGAATGATAGTATTTCATTTTATATGAAAGGTAATTTCAATTCTTGTTCCCACGTCTACTACACTGTTTATATCCAGTTTATCAGCATTTTTTTTGATATTTGGAAGTCCCATGCCTGCACCGAATCCAAGTGCTCTCTGTTCCTCTGTCGCTGTTGAATAACCTTCCTGCATAGCAAGATCAATATCCCCTATACCCTTTCCTTCATCTATAACTATTATATAAATTTCCTTATCGCTTGCGGTAAGGGTAACTTCGGCTTTCCTGGCATGCATAACAACGTTCATTTCAGCTTCGTAAATTGATATTGCAGCCCTTCTTATTATTTCCGGTTCATATCCAATTGACTTAAGGATAGCCTTAACCCGTGTGGATACCATTCCTGCACTTGCAAAATCATTACCATCAATTTTAAAGGTATAAGTGGTTAAATTATCAGATTTATGTATTTTTTCAGCTTCAGGTGCTTCTTCTGGTATTACGGTTTCCAAACCTGCGAGCTTAATGCAAGCATCATACATATCACTCGCTGTCGATAGTACGAACATTCCTTTCTCTCGTGCGAACTTCAGTGTTTCTTCCTCCGGGGTCTTGTTCCTGATGAAGGCGACACCCCTGAACTCTGCCATGTAAGCGGAAATAATTGCCTGAACGGAATAAAGTCCGGTAAGGAGCATTGATCCGGGTTTACCATATGCCAGTACATCACTCATCAGGTCTGAGGCATAAATACCTGTTATATAATCACTATCAGATATATTACTGACCCAGGTTTTTGCATTAAGTATTTCCTGAATACGTTTGACTTCAACAATATATTTTGCTGTGACCGGCATGGATAATCATTTATTCTATTTAATCCCTATCTGGTATAGCTTGCCACTTAAAGCAAAAGTTGAATCATTTGTACTTATTATTATAACATTATAGCGATTAGCAAGGTCAATTGTTTCTTCAGGAACCCTGGTCCCCTGCGTAACTATCACTGCAGAAATATCTATCAGATTTGCAGCTGCCACGATATTCTTATGCGTCTGTATCGTAACCCAGAGGTTCCCTGCCTTTGCATTACTCATTACATCAGATAGCATATCTGATATATAAACACCTGTAACTTCTTTGTCGTCAAGATTTGTTAAAACATTAAGCGATAAACTACCAATAATATCTTTTAGTTTCATAAGGCTAAAGTATTATATTTGAATAAAATGAACTTTCTCTAATTTACTTGTTTGCAGGAGCATCGAGTGATAGCAAAAATTCGTCCATGATAAAACCGCCCATGCAGGAATCTTCATCATATATTAATTCATGGGACACTATTTTTATGGAAGACTTTGTAGACTTTCTTTTCATATTAAAGTAATCTTCCAGAATGCCTAGCTTTTCCCCGGTTAGTTGCCGTTTATCCTTATATGGCTTAAAACCGAATGCAACATATACCCACACTGAATGACCCTGCCCCCTCTCCAGCAATTCGAATACTTTGCAATCTTTCTTACAACTTGTGCAAAGCATAAGAGCAGACAATTCATCGAAAGAAACCTGGGTTTTACATAATCTACATCTGAGATCAAATTGCACTGATTGAGAGCTGGACATTACATTCCAGAAATGTTCTCCATCTCTGTATTCTTCAAGTGGAGGGTGTTCTTCACTTGAAAAATATGTTGTAATAAGACTACATTTATGGCAGATTTCTGTTATGATAAATCCTGATCGGGTGTTAACCATTTCCCATTGGTGGCCACATTTGGTTTTATCCATATCGATGCTTTTAAAGCAATATATGAAATTAATGACTATGAGTCAAGAGAGAAAGCCCGGGGGTAATATTAAAAATAACTATGATAGATTAATAAATATTAGTAATTTGATATCTGCCAACACTTTCAATATATGGTCTATAACATTAGTACTGGTAATTAATAAGAACAATGTTATCTTGGCACTTTAAAGTACTACCCATTTGCGCCTCCACCAAGAAAATATACTTGTTGTGAATTGCTTTCAAATTGTATCTTTGACATATAAAGCACACCTATAATTTTGAGGACTTTTAACAGCCGTTCTCTTCGTAGCTTTCGGCGCTCTATTAACCTTCTAACAGACCTGAAATGGGTTCGTTCTGCAGTCTTTGACACTTTATTTCCCCCGCCAAAATCGTTGATAATATCCTGACTCATTGGTGTTATCCTGGAACCTGTACGAATAATCTCACCTTCTTTCTGTAACTCACCCATATTTATTAATGCCCAGCCGATGGAATTGGTTCCAAGATCAAGTCCGAGTATTTTTTTCATATTGATTGAATTTATTATGTTTTTATATTATATTTGTTCTACAATTTGAAGTAATTCACAATAAGGATTATTCCGTTGTGAAAACATTTAAAGCGGCCTCTTATGAGGTCGTTTTTCTTTTTTTCCCTGCTTCAGTGGAAACACCGGACATATTGACCACCATTCTACGATTTAAATTGACCACCGTCACCGGAGCAAAGTGACCACCCCCTATTTACCATCAAAAAAAGAACTCTTTTTAGATTGTCCGTTGTTAAACTAATTTACATTTTTTTCTTCAGATATTGTTTGTCTTTTTCTACGCATCGATTCTCCTGCCAGCTCAATACGGTATGACTTATGAACTAATCTATCGAGTGATATACAGCTCACACAGAATCGAACTTGAAAGAGAAGAATCAATGAGAAAGAAATATAAAAACATCTAATTTTAGGTGAAATATGACTGCGAAAATGAATGATGAGCAAAGTGCCCGGATAACTCAGGACTGGATGTCCGTTTAAATCAGGAATGGTGTCCGAAATCGCAGGAATATGCACTGAGTTCTCAGGGTCCGGTAAAGTGAATCCCTCCTTTCCGGAAAGGAGGGCATATTTGATTATCATAATTATAACCTCACTAAAAATTCAGCAATGACACTGTGGTATTCTCCCGGATTATCGTACTGTGGAAAATGATTGCTGTCTGATATTTCAAAAACCGGGATGCCCTTTTCTTCAAGTTCAGGGATATATGATAATACATTATTTTCTGATCCGTGGATAAAACATTTCGGTATTTTAAGCGATGTAAATTTTTGAATTAGTTTTCCGCTATCAGAATATGTAACCATTGAAGGGCTAAAATCAAACATAGCCTTTTGTGGATTAAATTTTCCAAGTATTTCTGCACATTTTTTGAATCCAGGTTTTTTACTGAACTGCAATATTATTTTAAAGTTGCGGAATGTTTCGTTAACAAACGTATCGTAATCAACCATAACCGCCTGTCTCGAAAATGTGCAGTCCTCGCTTTTCAGATTGCCTTCAACATTCACAAATGCCTTCACTCTGCCGGCATACCTTTCAGAAAAAAGGACAGCGACAAGCCCGCCCATGCTATGGCCAATTAAAATGAGGTCATGCAGATTAAGTTTCTCCACAAAGAGCCTGGTAATTTCAACAAGATCATCAATGTCAAGTTTCTCTAAATAGCCCGAGTTTCCATGTCCGGGAAAATCTAAAGCTACTAGTGTGTGTGAGTTGAGTGTTTCAATTTTTGTTGCTCCCAGGAAGTCAGATTTCGAACAACCAAGACCATGAAGATAAAGGACTGTTTCATTTTGTCCATGGCGAATAAAATATTCGATCTTCAGTGGCTTGTCATGATAAATTATTTCTTCTTTTTTGGTTTTTAGTGCCATAGTAAAGCAAAACCATCAATGATTGACATTGAATATTCAAAGATGCAATATAAATGTTTTTGTCTTATTGATTATTCAAATTAGTGAATTAATAATGATATGCACTATGGGAATTTTCCTGAAAAGATTTTTATAATAGAAAGAATTTCAAAGGCCATAGGAAAAAGGACTATCCTTGTCAAAAAGAAGAAAATATTTACTTTTACACGGCTAAACTTACATTATGAACTGAATATTTATCCCGTAAATTAAATTATATGGAACCACTAATCAAGATTACTACAAGAGATGATATAATACCGGAATACCGTAATACACCCGTGGGATTATTCCTTGAATACCATAACCTTGGCCGTAAATTCGTAAAGCATACTAAGCCTGAATTGCTTATCGGGATGTGTATCGATAGCAGGCTGGTCCTTAATGTGCCTCACAATTTCAGTTACGTTGTTCGTTCGGGAGGCGGGAATATGCGGGATATGGAGTTCAATATTTCATATGCCATTGCGGTGGGAGGCATAAGACATATCATTGTGCTGGGCCATACCAATTGTGCCATGATTAACCTCATTGACAAAAGGAAGGATTTTATAAAGGGAATGGTGGATACTGCGGGCTGGGCAAAATACCTGGCCGAGGAGCATTTCCAGGAGTCACAACCAATTTACGAGATTAAAAATGAAATTGACTTTGTACTGAAAGAAACTCGCAGGCTCAGGCTTAAATACCCCAGGGTGACTGTTGTGCCGATGATGTACAGGGTCAAGAACAATCATATCTTTCTAATAGATGAATAGAACCTCTTTCCCCGGTACTGATTACTTGTTTCGATTGACCATTGACTAAACCTGAATAGTCTTGACCGTATGGCAAACTGAGATGGGGAAACAGATTAAGCCAATTCAGTGTCAGAGTGATATAATCCCTTGTTTAATCGTTGAACAGTGTAACTCTTGAAGCAGGTAATTACTTATAAGTCTGCATCTTCCTTCCGGCTGGTGCTTTCTTCCAGTTTAACTGCCTTCCAATTCACACCTTCATGTTCCGGATCTTTTAGCCTTTCCAGGCTTGCTCAATGATTAATATTCAGTTCTCAATCCGGCATATAATTGAATCTGACTATTGTAGGTGGATTTTTTTTCTTTTTCCCTTCATTTGAGATTAACATATCCCCGTTTTTCATAAAGGTTATTCCTTCGGCCTGCCTGCACAATTTTGGATCCAGATTCTTAATATGTTCAATATTACCGTTCATATTAAACACAAAAAGGAGTTTGTCTCTGGATGATATGACAAAGAGTCTACCTGTTAAGGGATGAATTCCAAGAGCAGAAATGCAAAACTTAATACTGCAGGTTGCCTTTTTTCCCTTCTTTTTTTTCTTACTTTTCAGGGGCAGGGGTATTCTTTTCTCCAGAACAAATTTTTCAATACACGAAAGATCAAAGGTTAATACCGGTTCCTGAATAAGTTCTTTAGTGTCAAGCCTGAAGCCATATATGAATCGCATGCTTTTTTCCCCTGATTTTTTATCCGGGATTTCTTTGGGGCCTATAAGCAACCTGTTGTTCTCCGGGTCATAACATAAACCTTCATTATCATTCCACGGCACTCCGGTAGAATAAATATTCTTTTTATAATTTACTGATTCATAATTTATAATTTCAGATAACAGGCCGTCGCTCCTCAATATATATAAGCAATTGTTAACCCTGGCCACTCCTTCAAAGTCACCCCTCCCTCCTACGGTATACTGGCTGATTATTCTGCTTTGATTTATATCATAGATAAAAATTATCTCCCGGTTATCTTCGACACAAACAAGCGAACTCTCATCCCTTTCGGTAATACCTGATATTTCTTTAAGCACAGGAGGCAGAACATAAACCCTGTCAGGTGATGACAGGTCATACCCAATTTTCATTTCCCTGCTTGCTTCATAAGGTATCATGGACAGAAATGTACAAAATAATTTTTAATTACAATTGAATCCCGGAAATGGCAGGGCAAAACAGCCGGAGGTCTGTTTAATAAATTTCTTTTAATAATATTACAGGATGAAAAAATTAATTTTTATTTGTTTATGCACATTCTTTATGTGTTCTGTTGCATTAAGTCAGACAGGTGGATCTCCGGACTCTCTAAAATATTATGGGAAATGAAGCCGTAAGCAAGAAGAAGACCAGTTTTATGGTTGAAGGAGGTTACCAGGTCCACTCCTGGTTGGTCCTTCCCTGTAATCCTGTCTCATCGACTGTTGAATCAAGCGGGGATGCTGTGATGGCGGGTGGATATTTTTTTGGTTTCGGTCTCCTGTATCCTATAAGCAATAATTTTTAAATAGGTTTACTGGGAGAACTCGGGAGGAAAAGTACTGATGTGGCTTATGAAGGTGAAGCATCCAGTAGCGGATGGGTGTATGTGGAAACGGGATCACACGAAACAGGGGTGTTCCCTGCAGACGTCAAATATTTTTTTGATGCAGTATCCATAAGAGCAGCCGTACGATATGTATACCCGACAGAAAAGTTCAGGCTCTGGGGTGGTATAGCACCCGGCGTGTTCACAGTCAGCGCCAATTTTCTTGCTCCTGAACGTGACGGCACCTATGGTGAATATTCAAAAGGTCAGTTCTGAATAAGCTATCAGGTGGGAGCCGATATCTTAATGGGGGAATTTGGTAAGATAACTGTCTTTGCCGACCTGGCATCGCCGGTTATTATTGCTGAATACACTGATCTGTTCGGAATAGCAGACTGGAGCGGTCAGAATCATATAATGAGTCCTTACAGAATAGGAATAGCTCTGACTATGTAAAAGATGAGAATGCTTTCCCAAGACCTCCGGAACCTATTTGGAACTTACTCTTTCCGTATGTATTTTTATATAAAAAAAAAGGGAATATGAAATACCGGAAACTTGGAGCAAGAGGGCCACTGGTCTCAACTGTTGGTTTTGGTTCATGGGGAATAAGCGGCCGTGACTGGGGCAGGACAGATGATGAAAGCTCACTCAAAGCCCTTCATACGGCGCTTGATGCGGGTGTCAATTTTATAGATACGGCCGATGTATACGGCTTCGGGCATTCAGAGGAGTTAATAAGGCAGGTATTGGAGGAAAGAAGTGACAGGGATAAGATTGTCATAGCCACCAAGGCGGGTAATAATTTCTATCCATACATCGGCCAGGATCTTAACCTGAGCCCCCTGAATCATGATTACTCCACGAACTACCTGATATACGCAGCAGAACAGAGCCTGAAACGATTGAATGTGGAAGTGCTGGATATATTGCAGCTTCACAGCCCCGATACCGAAATACTCGAAAAGGACGAACCCTGGCTGGCGCTTGAAAAACTTAAGAAAGAGGGTAAAATTAAACATGCGGGCTGGAGTGTTCAATCTTTCAGGGAATCAGAGCAGGCTTACTTACTTCAGAGACATCATGAATTAATTGATGTTATACAGGTAAGGTACAACCTCCTGGAACGTGAAGCTGAAGATATACTGCTGCCGCTGGCAGATAAATACCGTACAGGGGTCATAGTACGCATTCCATTGCTCTTCGGCCTGCTCACGGGAAAATTCAGCAAGGAAACCACTTTTGGCGAAAACGACCACAGGAGGCTTAACCTCTCCCCTGAAAAACTCAAATCCTACCTGGAAGAATTTGAAGCCTACCGTCCTGTTTTTGATAAATACAGTGACTACAGTCCTGCCCAGCTAAGCCTCAGGTTCTGCATTTCACACCCTGCATGCCATGTGGTGATCCCCAGTGGAAAAACACCGGAGCAGGTCAGGGAGAACGTGGTGGCTTCTGATATTGACCTTGTTGATTATGATGAGTACAGGGTTTTTGAGGCTTAGGGCTTGTTAAACTGTTTAATCGAATTCTGAGGTTGAACCGACCCGGTTGAAACCCCGGGTATTAGGGGGCAAACCCCGCGAATTCGGCGCATCCAATCGGGGATTTCAGAACAGAAATACTGAACACGTTAAGCTCTCCCTAAGCTACTCAAACATAGTATACCTTGGTCACTGCCTGTATTTATTGTATCTTTGCAGCGCAGGACTAAAAAAAGATTATATTGAAAGTCAGAAAACATATCACATCACTCTTTGAGGATACGATATACCAGTCCCGCAACAATCCCTGAGATTAGCTGTGTATATTCAACATTTCGATATTAATCTGCTCTGTGACAGCTTGTTACACAGCATGATCAATATTTCAAAATCATTTGACTTAGCCCATTATAAAAATAAACATAACAAAATCATGTTAGAGACAAAGATTTACAACACCGAAACATCAATGACCTCAGTAGAAAAAGAGGATACAATAAATTTTCTTTTTGAACACCTCGATCAGTATGGTGACAAAAAAGAAGATATTACCAGGGCGATAAATTTCTCGCTCAAGGCAAACGACCCTGCGCTTAAACCCATGCCACTGGGAGGATTTATCCTGAATGGCCATATGGATGGTAAGATTGTGGGATCAGTCGTTGTCAACAGGACAGGAATGAGCGGGTATATCCCTGAGAATATTCTAGTCTATATAGCCACTCATCGTGATTATCGTGGAAAGGGTATTGGCAGGCAGCTTGTGAAAACAGCCCTGGAGACAGCAGACGGTAACGTTGCCCTTCATGTTGAGCCTGACAATCCTGCAAGATTCCTTTATGAGAAGGCAGGGATGACAAGCAAGTATATTGAAATGCGCTACATCAAAAAATGACAAATTCTGCCCACTTAATAAGCTTCAGGAAGGAGTTGCATGCATACCCTGAGATTGCAGGACAGGAAAAATCCACCGCGGACAGGCTGAAGCGTTTTATTGCCGCCTATAAACCGGATAAGGTGATAGACAGAATAGGCGGACATGGCATAGCTTTCATCTTTAAGGGGAAGGTGCCAGGTAAGAAAATAATGTTCAGGGCGGACCTTGATGCCCTGCCAATTAAGGAGATTAGTGAGTTTGATTACAGGTCGGTTTTTTCTGACAGGGCTCACCTCTGCGGTCACGACGGACATATGACCATTCTTGCCGGTCTGGCTGAGGAATTGAATAACAACAGGCCCTTAAAAGGTGAGATAAGCCTGCTTTTCCAGCCCTCGGAGGAGACAGGTGAAGGTGCGGCCCTGGTGCTGCATGATGATAAATTCACCGGCTCAATAAAGCCTGATTATGTTTTTGCCTTACACAACCTCCCCGGCTTCCAGGCCAGCTCAGTAATTATCAACGAAAATATTTTCAGCTCCGCATCGGTTGGCCTGACGGTATGTCTTCACGGCAAGTCCTCGCATGCCGCTGAGCCGGCAATGGGTAATTCCCCGGTAAAGGCACTCTCCCGGCTACTGGATGCAGTGCAAACCATACAGGAAGGGAAAGAATCATTCAAGGATTTCGTACTCGGGACCATAGTACATATCAGCCTCGGAGAAAAAAGATTCGGCACCTCACCCGAATACGGGGAGATATCTATGACACTTAGGGCATACAGGGACGAAGACATGGAAACATTGAAAACGGAGATTCTCGATGCCGTAAAACAGATTTGTGAAAGAGAAAAGATAAGATTTGAATACGAGTGGAAGGAAGAATTTCTTTCCCTGGAGAATGCGCCCTACCCTGTTGAAATAATAAAAAGAGCAGCAAGGGTATCCGGATTTAAGATCATAAGAATGGACGAGCCTTTTAAATGGTCAGAAGATTTCAGTCATTTTGCCAAAAAATTCCCGGGAGCAATGTTTGGCCTTGGTGCCGGCACCGGTCAAGCAGCCTTGCATAATCCGGATTATGATTTCCCCGATGAGATAATTCAAAGCGGCATTGATATCCTGATGAATATATACAGGTTGATAAATGAATAATTTACCAAAGGCATATGACAACGACATCAGTAATTGAGCTTAAGAGATCTGCCCTGGCAAATAACCTTGACTTTATCAGGAATAATATTCATCACCGCTCAAGGATATCATCAGTGGTTAAAGGCAATGCCTATGGACATGGCATCAAGGAATTTGTCAGCATGGCCGAGAGTGAAGGTATAGATCATTTCTCGGTTTTTTCGGCCGATGAGGCGGAACGGGTTTTCAAATGCAAGAAGCCGGAAACCGACATCATGATAATGGGATGGCTCGAAAAAGACCAGGTGGAATGGGCAATAGAAAACAATGTTGAATTCTATGTTTTCGATCTCAATTTTGTTAATGAGATCATCAGCTCATCAAAAAAAGTTGGGAAAGCCGCAAAGGTTCATATAGAATTGGAAACAGGAATGAACCGGACAGGATTTAAATCCAGGTCGCTTAACCAATTGCTCGGCATAATGAAAGATAACAGGGGATGCTTCGAAATAAAAGGCATATGCACACATTATGCAGGAGCCGAAAGCATAGCAAATTATGTAAGGATACAAAAACAGATACGCACTTACAACAGGATTTACAGGAACCTTGTATCCAGGGGCATCGAAGCTGGTATACGCCACACTGCATGCTCGGCCGCTGCAATGAATTATCCCGGTACCTGTATGGATATGGTAAGGATTGGTATTATGCAATACGGGCTGTGGCCAAGCCCGGAAACATTTATACAGTATGCACATAAACAGGCCGATAAGACCGATCCCCTTACCAGAGTACTCAGGTGGAAAAGCAAGATAATGACCATCAAGGAGGTAAAGGAAGGTGAATTTATTAGTTACGGCACGAACTACCTGGCACAGGAAGATAAAAAGACAGCTATAATCCCGGTAGGATACTCAAGCGGCTACAGCAGGATTTTGAGCAACCAGGGCCGGGTTCTTATCAATGAAACCTTTGCCAATGTTATAGGGCTGGTAAATATGAATATGATGATTGTTGACGTAAGCCTGATTCCTTCTGTAAAAAGAGGGGATGAAGTGGTGCTTATAGGGAAACAGGGAGACCTCGAAATAACAGTTAACTCATTCAGCGCCATGAGCGATACTATGAATTATGAATTGCTCGTACGCTTACCACAGAATATTGAAAGAAAAATTGTAAATTAAACTGTATATGGCATTTATTGAATTCCACACTAATAAACTGAAACGCAACTTCGATTATCTTGAGAATCTTTTCGAGAGTAACAATATCAAGTGGGCAATAGTATCCAAGCTGTTATGCGGGGAGAAATCCTACATGGAGGAAATAATCAACCTGGGCATAAAAAAAATATGTGACTCAAGGGTTACCAATCTTAAAGTCATAAAAAGTATCGATAAGAATATTGAGACAATATACATAAAGCCTCCTGCCAAAAGAAGCATAAAAAGCATTGTAAAATATGCCGACATCAGTTTCAACACTGAGTACTACACAATCAAGCTGCTTTCTGAAGAAGCTCAGCGCCAGGGCAGGAAACACAAAATAATGATAATAATAGAAACGGGGGAGTTGCGCGAGGGTGTGATGGCAGAAGCCTTCCTTGATTTTTACGAAAAGGTATTCGAGCTACCCAATATTGAAGTAGTAGGTATAGGAACAAACCTTTCATGCCTTTATGGCGTACTCCCAAACAGGGATAAACTGATTCAGCTCAGCCTCTATGAACAGCTTATTGAAGCCAGATTCAATAAAAACATACCCTTTGTTTCAGGCGGATCATCTGTTACCATACCACTTATACTTAATAAAACCCTTCCAAAAGGTATAAACCATTTCCGGGTGGGTGAAACACTCTTCCTCGGAACAAATGTTTACGACGGTTCCCGTTACAAGAATATGGAGAATGATATCTTCATACTCTTTGCAGAGATAATTGAACTATCTGAAAAACCAATTGTTCCCGACGGAGAAATGGGAACAAATGTTGAAGGCGAAGAATTTACTTTTGATGAAAAAGATATCGGCAAAACTTCATGCAGGGCAATTCTGGACCTGGGACTGCTGGATGTTGACGAAGATCATATATGGCCCAGAGACAAGAACATAGAATTTGCAGGCGCCAGTTCTGACATGATAGTGATTGACCTGGGGAAGAATTCAAAAAAGTATAAGGTGGGTGATCTTATTGAATTCAGCCTGGACTATCTCGGGATACTCAGGATTATGAGTTCAAGGTATATCGACAAAAAGATAATCAGGGAATAATCCACCTGCATTAACACAATAGAAAGATGTATCTATTGTATCTGATCTGCATTTTTATTATTTTCGATTCCTTTTGAATAAGTGTTTAACCACGGTGTATCACAGTGTTAAACCGTGTCATACAGTGCTAAGTAATTATACACAAATTAACCCAATAACCAATGAAGAATATTTTAATCATTTTCATCGCAATGACAATCCTTTTATCATGCAATGGTCCGGGCCAGGTTAAGATTGAATATCCTGAAACGAAGAAGGCAGATGTTGAAGACGACTATTTCGGAACAACCGTAAAAGATCCATACCGCTGGCTCGAGGATGACAATTCTGAAGAAACAGCTGCCTGGGTTAAAGCCCAGAACAAGGTGACATTTGAATACCTGGATAAGATACCTTACAGGGAAAAGATCAGGGAAAGGCTCACAGAGATGTGGAATTATGAGAAATATACAGCTCCGTTCAAAGAAGGTGACTATACCTATTTTTACAAAAATGACGGCCTGCAGAATCAGTTTGTGGTGTATCGTCAGAAAGAAGGTGGTGAGCCTGAAGTATTTCTGGATCCCAATAAATTTTCGGAGGACGGAACCACATCCTTAAGCACACTTTCATTTTCGAAAGATGGAAGCAAGGCAGCCTATGCCATATCAGAAGGAGGCTCTGACTGGAGAAAGGTTATTGTAACAGATGCGTTGAGCAAAGAGATAATTGGTGACACTATAAGGGATGTTAAGTTCAGTGACCTTGCATGGAAGGGGAACACGGGTTTCTATTACTCAAGCTATGATAAGCCGGAAGGAAATGAACTTTCGGCCAAAACCGATCATCACAAGCTGTATTTCCATAAGATTGGTACTTCGCAGGAAGAAGACGAACTGGTCTTCGGAGCCGACATAAAAAGAAGATATGTGGGGGGATATGTAACTGAAGACGAAAGATATCTGATTATTACCGCATCAGTTTCGACATCAGGGAATGAGTTATATATTAAAGACCTGACCACACCGGGATCAGAATTGCAAACCGTTGTAGATAATTTTGACAACGATAATATTGTAATTGATAATAAGGGATCAAAACTCTATATCGTTACTAATATGGATGCCCCCAACAGGAGAATAGTAACGGTTGATGCCTCCAGTCCGGGGCCTGAAAACTGGGTGGATTTCATACCAGAAACCGGGAATGTCCTGATGCCATCAACAGGTGCAGGTTATTTCTTCACTCATTATATGATTGATGCAATATCAAAAGTTCAGCAATACAATTATAAGGGTGAAATGATAAGGGAGATAGATCTTCCCGGGGCAGGTTCATCATCCGGCTTCAGTGCAAAAAAAGGAGACAGTGAAGTCTACTATAGCTTTACCAATTATATCACGCCCGGCACGATATATAAGTTTGATCCCGAAACTGGAGAAACCACTGTATATAAAAAGCCCGAGGTTGATTTTAACGGTGATGAGTATGAATCAAGACAGGTATTCTACAATTCAAAGGACGGCACCAGGGTGCCCATGATAATTACTTACCGGAAGGGAACCGAGATGAACGGGCAAAACCCGACAATTTTATACGGTTACGGAGGCTTTAATATAAGTGAGACGCCGTCATTCAGCATAACAAATGCACTATGGCTTGAGCTGGGAGGAATATATGCCGTGCCGAACATTAGAGGAGGAGGTGAATACGGTGAAGAATGGCACCTGGCAGGTACAAAGATGAAAAAACAGAATGTCTTTGACGATTTCATTGCCGCAGCCGAATACCTGATTGACAATAACTACACATCAAGCGATTACCTGGCCATAAGGGGCGGCTCAAATGGCGGCCTGCTGGTGGGAGCAGTTATGACACAGCGCCCCGATCTCATGCAGGTTGCCCTGCCGGCTGTTGGTGTACTCGACATGCTGAGGTATCATGAATTTACGGCCGGAGCCGGCTGGGCCTACGACTATGGCACATCCGAAGAAAGTGAGGAGATGTTCCACTATTTGTATGGCTATTCACCGGTACATAATGTAAAAGAGGGGACGGAGTACCCTGCCACATTAATTACCACGGCAGATCATGACGACAGGGTTGTGCCGGCACATTCATTCAAATTTGCCGCTGAGTTGCAGGAAAAACAGGCAGGCGACAAGCCGGTACTTATAAGGATAGAGACTATGGCAGGTCACGGTGCAGGCACACCGGTAAGCAAAATTATAGAACAATATGCTGATATTTTTGGGTTTACCCTGTATTCAATGGGTATAGAGGAAATTTGATTCTGTAATATTTATGACTGAAATTTACCGACAGGCCTGCTGTCTATAATGAATTCCGCTTATATTAAAGTTCTGATCACTCAGAAACTGTAATGTAAGTGAACAAAAACAATATTTGTGCAGGAATTGAGATTAATGGAACTTGTAATGTCATTTCCACGTTCATACCTAAGGTCAATTCCTGCATTTTTATACTTTACACCAAGGCCGGCAGTAAGCGACTGGGTATACCTCCTGTATCCAGGTAAAGCAATATCGGAAGTCTCTGTTTCACTTGTATAAAAATGAGTGACAGTAGTTTTATTGTTGAGTGTGAGCATATTGAATACGTTAACCATCCCGGCATAGATATAGGGTTTTAATTTACGGGCAGGATAAGTGTAAGTGAAGGCTGATAATAATCTTATACGGCGTCCACCCAGACTTATATCAACATCCTCATATTCATTTTCGTTTTCAAACCAGAGTATGTCATCGCCAGTTTCCCATGGCTGGTATCCCAGTTCATTAAATACTGAGAAAGTCTTCCGTGCAAAAGGGAATATTATATCAAGTCCCACTGCTGCAACAGGTTTATATGTGATTGGAAATAAAGCTGTTGTAAGATCACGTGATCCGCTGCCAAAAAAATCAAGGTGAAAAGCAGAAATCCCGGCTGAAATTCTTATCTGGTATTCAACCGAGGGCAAGTCTGCAATATAATTCACTTCCTTTCCCATGCATTTATTATACTCCTTTACAAGCCTGGTCAGATCCCCGGCAGTATAATCTGCCAGGTGAACCAGCGGCACTATCATGCGACAATCATTCATTATATTCTCAAGCTGGTCTTTGTAGTCATCCCTGGTGACAAGTTTCTTTCTGCCTTCAATTTCACTTATAGCATTGTATCTCGCCAGTTCAATTATTTCACCATTCGTATTTTTCCTTATGTAAAAATGCTTACCTGATTGCCTCTCACTGAAATAATATAGATCAGTCTCACCATTAACCAGCACCCTGAGAAAGACATTTTCCTCAGCAAGGACCCTCCTCCCGTCAATCAAAAGTTCATCCATCTTTGAGGGAGTCCTGTCAACCGTAACTTCGGCACTGATAAAATTTTCATTATTTACCGAAAAGGATTTTATTGTTGAAGGACTGAAGGTCAGGGGTGTTTTATCCCCGCCGTGAATAAACCTTATAAGCTCCGGATTATAATTCCAGTCCCGGTAATCGATCAAACCCTGTCTTATTTGATTCTCATTATCTGTTATGCTCCCTTCAAGGTACAGTTTCTGTGCTCCCAGGAAGGAGGTATGCACAAAACAGGCCAGGAGCACTGCATAATATTTCATGAAAATTCTCATGAATAAGGTTTATTCCGGACAGGTCAATAGGTGATGGAAACCACCCATGCCCCCGGTTCAAAGATCTGGTATCTCAGTTCACATTTCAGGATAGCCGAATAGAAAGCATTTGGAGCGGAGAACTTCACTGTTCCTTTGAACGGGAATTCAGCATTCTCGAAGCCTGTGAACATCCGGCTGGTATTTTCCACCCCGCTACTGCCAGCGAGCAAAAGATCGCTGATGTTTGTATTTTCGCCGCCATTTCTAATGAATTTGAGCCTAACATAACTTTGATCATCAGAAATTTTACTGAAGGTTATCCTTCCCACATTATTCCTGAAATCGACATTATAAGGTCTTTCATTGTAAACACCGACATACTTGTCATCTACCCATTTGCCATAGATAACGGAATCTTTACCATTGGCAAAAAAATAATAAGTCCCTTCACCGTCACGCAGTCCTCGTTTCCACTCACCTTCATATTTTTCGCCTGTTGACCACGTATATATCCCTTTCCCATGAGGCAAACCCTTTTTAAAATCGCCGAGGTAATGATCCTTTCCCTGTGCTTCACCATAGCCATGAGCCAGTCCCCTTCTGCAATTACCCCTGTATTCACCTTTAAGGTTTTCCGCCAGTACTTCGCATTCTTCCTGGGCTTGCAACGGGAGATACATGAAAGCAATCAGCGGGAAGATCAACAATTTCAGTATTATATTCATAATGCCTGTTTAAATTATTTACTATCAAGCAGTAGTCCATTAATATGTGTGATTAGTTTCACCAGGTCATATTCATCACTGATCCTGAGTTTTTCTTCCTTCATATAATTCCGGACATCAGGGAAATTTTCCTCACACATTTTAACTATATCCTTTTTATTTCTGACCCGTTTAGCCGGGTTTTCCCCTATCTTTACATAGTAATAATCCTTATGGTCAAGGAACCTGGCCGGGCGGGCCTGCTGATATGGTTTTGTCGCCACCGGGTCTTTGAGTGTTTTACTTTTCTTCAGGTAGAGTGAATAATAGCCTTCAATGAGTGTAAAAAAATAATTATGATCAATACCTGCATCAATTTTATAATCGATATATTTCAAAGTATTACCGTTCAATTCAATTTTATAAATTTTTTCCGGGTAGGCTATAACATATCTCCTGTCTTCATTAGTAAACTGCACCTGGTTTGCATAAAGGTCGAAACGGAATTTTCCTGTAAGCACCTCACCGGATTTTAAATAAACCTTCCCCTCTTCATACTCCTGGATAAGGTAAGGTGTCCCGTCAATGTTCTCATAGGCCTTAGGATTGAAGTCTGATATCAGTCTGTCCCTTCTAAGATAGTCCATATGTTCATAAATGTTTGACTCATAAACTACCTGGGTGAAAGCAAGTGATGAGGATAGCAAAAAAACAAGAAATAGCAGAAGAATAATTCCTTTCATGGCTTAGTCAATGATAATTTAAATGGCAGATTAGTTAAGTGACACATATCAAAAATCTTACCAAAGGTATTAAAATCATATATGAAAAAAAAGGAGAGCCCTATTTGGCTCTCCTCTCTAATAAGTTATTCTTCACGATCTAGAATTCCTGTGGATCAGTCTCGGTAGGAATAGGATTCTTTCTTGTATGCCACCACATCTGGCTTTGTATACCGTCTGTACTGAACATACTCTCATTGGCTTCTTCAATATTCTGGCGATTCTTGGCATCTGCCAGGTTTTCACCGTTGTATGTTTCTTCACTTGCGGAGTACCATATCCGGATGGGTAGGCCAAGGTCAGGATATACGGTAGCTTCAAGTTCATACTCAAAGACTCTTTCCGGGAATCCTGTCCTTCTGATCTCGTTATAGGCCTGGACACCTTGTCCGTATATTGCAGCCCACCTCTGCTCACATATCAGCTGGAACTTATGTGCATCATCCGGTGCAGCACCCCAGTCGACAAGGGGATGAGCAAGGTAAGCGGCATAGTCTACCGGATAAGATACAGGCAGTGTTGCCGCCTGTGATGCACCAAACTTATAGCTTGGTGACACCGTACCACCATCGTTACATTTCCATCTTGACATACTGGCTTCAATACCTGCTTCATATGCATCCTGGGCAGCTCCGTCATTTGCCACCCGGAGATAATGTTCAGCCTTGATGAACTCAACTTCGTCATATGTCATGAGGTATACCGGTGCATATTCATCGTATGCAATTGCCGTACCTATAAGGGAAACCTCAGGAAAATATGCAGATAATTCCGAGCTTCCGTTTTGGAATCCATTATAATCCAATCCTGAGAAGTCTTCAGCAGGGTCATCCAGGTCATAGCTCGATGGCATTGGCTGGGCATAAATATGCAATCTTGGATCATTCCTGTCCTTCAGCCAGTTAACCATGGTCTGTGATATTCCCTGGTCAGTCCTTGAATACAGGGTGCTGAATATCCAGTTCCTGTAAGGCAGCCCCGGAAATACAAGTTTAGCGTCATCTCCATTTGACTCAAAAACAGGATACTGAGTGGGATTGGCCAGTATTGCAGCTATATCCGCATCTGCTCCTGCGTATGCAGCAGCACCCGGAGTTGTGGTTACATCAGATTGAGGATCCACCATATCATAAGTGAAAGACCACGGTGTTCCTGCGCAACGATTGAGAAGTCTCAGCTTAAGTGAATTAGCAAGTTTTCTCCATTTTACCGGGTCGCCACCGTACATGATATCCCCGCTGCCGAAGTTAACAGTGGTACCAGCCAGCAGGGTGTTTGCCTCCTCCAGTTCTGCCAGTAAAGCCATATAGATATCTTCCTGCGTATCATATTTTGGCTTTATGATACCATCAGCCTGGAAGCCCTGCAGCGCTTCTGAATAAGGCACATCACCCCAGAGATCCGTGAGGCGCATGAAATTCCAGGCGCGCATAATCTTGGCAGCGCCCAGCAAACTGTTATTGCCTTCCTCTGTTGTTTTGTTTATCACAATAGTCAGGTTTTTCAACTGTCCTGAATAAGGACCGTCAAAATAACCTGACATATCACGGGTTTCATACCTGTCCTCATCAACATACTGAACCTTGGTCCACTGCTGAGACCAGCAGCCGAGGTAGGTATGCTGAAGCCAACTGCCCAGTTCAGAATTGAAAGAGTTGTAGATAGCATTTGTAAAAATGTTTATTGCAGGCACATCAACCGGTTTGTTGGGACTCTTGTTCATTTCTTCAAAGTCCTTTGTACAGGAACCGATTCCCAGAATCAGGAATGCAACCAGCAATATATTTCGGATGTTTTTTAAGTATTTCATATATCTGAATTTTTAATTATTACACCTAGAAATTCAACTTAATGTCGAATCCCATTGATCTGGAGGTTGGAATTGCATTTGTTTCCATACCTACGTAATTACCTGCACCCATTCCGGTTTCGGGATCAATATCAGGAGTATCCTTATAGAATATGAAAAGATTCCTTCCGACAAATGAAAGTGTGCATCCTCTCACACCAAGTCTTGCAAGGAAGTCTAAATTCCTGAAATCATATCCTATTGCTACTTCACGCAGCTTCACGAAATCGGCATCAAATGTCGATATTTCATTTTTACCCCAGTAATCCTTGAAATAGGTCTGTGCATTAACAAAGGTGGTATTGGGAACAGCTTCAGAAACCGGGTTTCCGTTTGCGTCTGTGAGCTGGACAGTTCCGTCAGGTTTAATGATTCCATATACACCTTCAAGCTTTAAACCGCCACCTTCAGCTACGGGTTCGCGGATATTAACACCATTCTCATTAAGTACTGCAGTCTTTTCGAGTACACCTGCATAAGCACCAAACCAGTCAGTTACAGAGAAAATTTTGCCTCCCTTGCGGAAGTCAATGGTAAAGCTGGCAGTAAGGTCTTTATACCTGAATGAATTGGTTACACCTCCAAACCAGTCAGGATAAACATTACCCAGGTTGGTACGTGAGTTCGACCTGTAATATAAACCTTTATCCGGGTTTTCCTCTCCAGATTCTAAATATTCCGGCTTTATAAGATAGCGACCGTCGTAGGTCCAGTGTGAAAGCTGGGTTTCAGCTTCATCATAATATACAGGAGTGGCATTCTCCCTGACCATGGCATAACCCCACAGGATTCCGTATTCCTCACCCGGGCGTGCATGCACCTGGGCATTCCATGATGCATTATACAGATAAAGATAATTAAGTGTTTCTTCTCCTGTTTCTTCATCAACGAGGAGTTCGATGACCTTATTCTCATTGGTTGCCCAGTTAAGATTTATGTCCCAGCTGAAATTAGGTGTTTCAAAGGGAGTAGCATATAACTGTAGTTCAACACCCATATTCTGCAGGTTACCTGCATTTATTGTCTTTGAATTAAAGCCGGTGGTCCTTGAAATAGCAATACTCATAATCTGGTTGATGGTATTTTCCTTATACCAGGTTACGTCAAATCCCAACCTGTTATTGAGAAACTTGAATTCACCACCAAACTCCAGTGATTGTTTATTTTGAGGTTTAAGTGACAGTGGAGGAATAGTGCCTGTATATGACAGTGATGGCTGACCGTTAAACGGGTTTGAGGAACTGTAAACACCGTTTAGCTGGTAAGCTCCGGCTGTACCACCCACTTCAGCATAACTACCCCTGATCTTGGCGTAAGATAGAATATTGGACTGCAGGTCCAATGCTTCTGTTATCACAGCGCCGAATGATACGGAAGGATAGAAATATGAGTTATTGTCTATCGGCAGGGTTGATGACCAGTCGTTTCTTCCTGTCAGGTCAAGGAATAAGTAATTCCTGAAACCAAGGTTCAGGGTTCCAAAAACAGACTGCAGTTCAGTGTGTGTTTCGGACAAACCTGTTGTGGCCTGCACAGCGGCATTACTTACAGCATACAGATCGGGAACAATAAGATCCGCAATGCCTGTTGCATGATACTGGTAATCATAATGGTTGTATTCACCACCAAGAGTACCTGTAATATTGAAATCAGTTCCGAAATCCTTATTGAAGGCAAACATTGCGTTGGCATTAAGCTCGTTTCTCCTCAATGATTGTGCGCCGTAGCCTCCCAGGCGGTCACCGTTTGTACCATGAGCTGTCCTCTGTGCACGGTCTTCAACATACCAGTCATTTCCTGCCAGTGCCCTGAATGACAGCCAGTCAGTAATATCAAGGTTCATATTTATGTTTCCAATAATCCTGTCCCTGTTCCTTGAATTGGTATTATTTTTCAGCAGCCAGAAAGGGTTGTCGTGATAACTATGGTTCCAATTAATAGGATAACCGGTTACAGGGTCAATTTCATCCATGTGGTCTCTCAGGTATTTAACATCAACCTGGCGACCAAACCACTGTCCTATTGACTGCATGGGGTTACCCTGGCTGTATCCGCCTTCTACAATATTATCAGATCTATTACTGATGTAAGTAGCTCCTCCGGACACGTTTAACCTGTCGGTCACGTCCATTCCGGCATTAATCTGAACAGTATTTTTCTTGAGGTCTGTAAAAGGTATTGTACCAGCAATGTCCTGGTTGGACAGTGAGAGGCGGAAATTTGATTGATCAGTTGCACCTGCAAGTGCAAGGCTGACAGTCCTCTTGTGCCCTGTTTCAAAGAAGTCTTTGGCAACATTATCAGGATGTGAAATCCATGGAGTAGCCTGACGAATACCTGTCTCAGGATCATAAGGGCTGTCGAACTGTGGAATCATTAGTCCAACATCAAGTGGAGGACCCCATGATTCATCAACTCCATCATTCAGTCCGCCATAGGCACCGTCAACATAGGAGAATTCTCCGTCTGCACCCTGTCCATACTTATCCTGGTAGTCAGGCATAACCAGTACATTGTCCCACATATTGGTTACGTTCAGGGTAATACCCAGGCCTTTACCGGCCCTTGATTTACCGCTTTTGGTTGTAATAAGCACAACACCGTTAATGGCTCTTGATCCATAAAGTGCAGCTGCATTGGCTCCCTTAAGAACCGACATAGTTTCAATGTCACTCGGATTAATGTCCATGGCAGCATTACCATAGTCAAGTCCGCCATAGGCACCTGGCTGCGAATAAGAGTTACTGATAGGAACGCCATCAATCACAAAAAGTGGCTGGTTATTGGATCCTGCAGTCAGTGAGCTAATCCCCCTCAGTATAATCCTTGAGCCGGATGACACACCACCGTCACCCATGGTAATCTGCACACCTGCGACTTTGCCCTGAAGTGAGTTCACAATATTTGCTTCCCTTGCCTTCATGATTTCATCGCCGCTGACATCCTGTACAGAATAGCCAAGAGCCTTCTTATCTCGGGTAATACCAAGTGAAGTGACAATCACCTCATCAATACCCAGAATATCAGGTTCCATGACAACGTTTATGGTAGTACGTCCACCTATTGTTTCTTCAACGGTTTTCATACCCACAAACGTAAAAATCAAAGTCCTGGAACTTTCAGGCACGGCAAGGGAGTATTTCCCGTCAACATCAGTTATGGTACCAATAGTGGTACCCTGAGCAACTACCTGTACACCGGGAATTGGCCCTTCACCCTCAATGGATGAGGTAACCGTACCATTAATTACCACTGTCTGCGCCATCAGGGTTGAAAATCCCATTAGTGCAAACAATGAGAAAACCAGTGTTAGTTTCTTCATAGATTTAAGTTTTAGGTTCGTAATATAATATCAAAAGTAATACATTTATTTTATATAAAAAAAACCATTAAAAGAATTTCAGGCATATGCGAGAAAACTTTAGCATTAAGACATAAGAGAAATACTTCTGAAAATTCATTATGCCAGAACGTTATGTGTATTATATACATTTTCTAAAGATGTAAAAAAATGCGAACTGCCAAGGCTATACAGATGCGGAAACTATGTTCTAAAGCATCATAGCGGGTATTAGGGTTTATTATTATTTAAAGGGAAAGTATTTTCGCTAAATTTAAGGCTTTAATGATCTGATCTTAAAACCGGGATGAGAAATCTGTTATTACTTTTCAGTGTAATAATCATTACATTTTTAACTAAGGCTGAAAAACCGGCAGGAAAAGTGTGCTTTGATCTGCCACACACCTGCCCTGCTGTTCACAACGTGCAGGATACCTCAATTCTGAACCAGCTGTATTACAATGGAAGGATATGGACCGGCAAATATTTCAGTGTATACGGAACAGAATTCCTGATGGAAGATAAATGGTACAGGGCCGACATTGTTATAAATGGTATTCATTTTAATGATGTGGCTTTAAAATATGATATATACAATGATGAGATTCTTGCCAACTATTACAATAAAAGAATCATCATCCTTAACAATGAAAATATTGAGAGTTTTATTCTCAATATTAAAGGAAAAGATCTCTATTTTAAGAATATCAAAAACATAAACAGCCTCAACGGGCACTACCAGGTCATATATGAGGGGAAAAGCAAATTATATAAAAAATGGAAAAAAAAGAGGGCCCAGTTTGTTGTTGAAGCCAGGTATGATGAATTTCAGAATGATCATAGCCTCATAGTATTAAGGGGAGAAGAATTATATGAGCTTAAAAGAAGAAAAAGTTTCCTAAAGACCATGAATGATAAAAAGGCAGAAATAAGAAGTTTCATCAGGAGAGAAAATATCAGGCTCGATTTTGACAATCCAGAAAGCCTGGTACCTGTCCTTGAATATTATGATTCACTCTAAGAGGCCTGTCGCCATGAAGAATAATATACTAACATTCCTGGTATTAATACTGATTAGCGTAAAGGGGTTTGCTCAGGCCGGAGAAGTTGCTGTCAGCGGGGATTTTGCAGGAAAATCATTCAGGGTGTTTGCTGAAGCAGTAAGTGAAAGGCATGACATAAAATTCTTCTATAAATCTGAATGGCTTGAGGGAATCAGCATTAAGAATAATTACAGGGATGTTTTATTATCCAAAGTCCTGAGCGAGACTTTTGCCGGATCGGACCTCAGTTTTTTCATAGATTCAGACTATATCATCATAACCAAAAATTATGCAATAAAGAGCCGACTGTATGCAGACAGTCCTGATACCAATTATATCGAACCCACGGACTATTCTTTTTATTTTGATGATGATCAGTCGAACGAGTTCCAGCCTGTAAGGATAGGCAGTCCTTCCGGTGATAACAGGGGAAATGTTACCTTATCAGGTTATGTCAGGAACAGGAATACCGGGGAGCCGGTCATTGGCGCTGTTTTGAGGATTGATGAGTTGCAGCGGGGATCCATGACCAATGAGTATGGTTATTATTCGATGACTCTTCCAAAAGGTGACTATAATGTTCATTTCAGCTGTCTGGGATTGAAAAGCCTCAACAGGCAACTGAGCATATATGAAAGCGGCAGCATGGATGTTGAAATGAAGGAAAACCTGATACCCCTTGGAAGCATTACGGTAACCGCAGAGGGAGATGCAGAACTGTCACGCATGGAAGCAGGCCTTGAGAAGCTGAACATAAAAGAAGTTAAACTGCTTCCTGCCAATATGGGAGTACCCGATATAATTAAAACTGCCCTTCTCCTGCCCGGCATACAAACTGTTGGCGAAGGCTCGCAGGGATTTAATGTAAGAGGCGGATCAGCTGATCAGAACCTTATATTGCTATATGATGTACCTGTATTCAACACATCTCACTTCCTGGGTTTCTTCTCATCAGTTAATCCGGATGTAATTAATGACATATCACTTTATAAGGGCGGAATACCTGCCAGGTATGGAGGGCGCATCTCTTCAGTCCTTCATATTATTCCCAAAGATGGTAACAAAAAAGTGCTAAGCGGCAGCGGTGGCATTAGTCCAGTTACTTCAAACCTGATGATTGAAGGCCCAATAATCAAGGACAAGACTTCATTCCTGTTAGCCGGACGCAGTACCTATTCGAACTGGCTGCTGAAGCTGATGGATGAGACAAGCCTCAAGAACAGCAAGATCTCCTTTTACGACGGTAACCTGCGCCTGGTACACGAAATAAACGAGAAAAACAACATTGAATTCTCATCCTATATAAGTCATGACGATTTTAAATTCAATAATGACACTCTCTACTCCTACGATAATTCACTGATGTCACTTAAATGGAGGCATATATTCAATAATAAGCTGATTGCCGTTTTTTCAGCCAATAGAAGCAAATACAATTATAACATATCCAGCCTGAACGACATTTATAATTCATTCGAGCTCCTGCATGACATTAACTATTCAGAATTTAATTCCCTCTTAACATGGTATCCCTCATACAGGCACCAGGTGGATATGGGTCTCGACATGGCCATCTATGGCATAAGGCCTGGCCTGCTGCAAGCCGTTGGTGATTCATCGGTGGTTAAGCAAACAATAGTGGAAAAGCAACAGGCTTTCCTGCCGGCACTGTTTTTCAGTGACCGGATAAAAATTACGGACAGGCTTACTGTCGATGCCGGGCTGAGATTATCTTCTTTTTTTGCCTATGGCCCTTCTACGGTTTTTGCTTATCACCCTGATTTTTCAAGGTCAGAATCAACTATAACTGATACAACAAATTATAAAGGCGGCGAAATAATTAAGAAATATCTCAATCCAGAGTTCAGGCTGTCGGCAAATTACCTCATAGGTGCCTCATCTTCGGTAAAATTAAATTACAGCTCGACCACCCAGTATATACACCAGCTCTCTAATACGGCAACGGTGTCGCCAACTGATATATGGGTCCTGAGCGATGTATATATTAAACCCCAGAGGGGCAGGCAGCTTGCACTGGGATTATATACAAGCCTTTTCACCAGTAAGCTTGGAATATCTCTTGAAGGATATTACAAGAAGATTGATAATATGATTGATTTCAAGGGAGGCGCTAAACTCCTGATGAATGAGAATATCGAAACTGATATCATAAATACCATCGGGAGGGCCTATGGCGTGGAACTGATGGTGAGGAAGGAAACAGGAAGACTCAACGGCTGGATCAGTTATACCTATTCAAGGACAGAGCTCCGGAGCAATACTATATTCCCTGAAGATGAAATTAATAAAGGCAACTGGTTCCCTGCCAACTACGACAAACCTCATGACCTGTCAATAATATTAAACTACATTTTTTCAAGAAGATTCAGTTTTTCATGCACCTATGTGTACAGCACGGGCAGACCAATTACCTACCCCATTGCCACATATACCTATGGAGGAGCAGATGTTCTTCATTATTCTGACCGGAATAAATACCGGATACCTGACTATTCAAGGCTTGATGCCTCGTTTACCATAAATGGCAGCCTGAAATCCAAAAAGCTTGTGCGCAGCAGCCTGAGCTTCTCGGTTTACAACCTGCTTGGACGGGATAATGTGTATTCAATCTATTACATAACAAAGAATAAGCTTGTCCAGGGCTATAAGCTGTCAGTTTTTGCGAGACCTATACCTTCCCTTACCTATAACTTTAAATTTTAATTAGAAATGAGATTCCGCAGCCTGATATATGTACTCTTTCTCATCATACTTTCTGACTCCTGTACAAGTAAATTTGTTCCGGAAATTGAAGAATATGACAAAGTAATTGTTGTTGAAGGCCTGCTGACCGATGAAAGCATAAGTAATTATGTAAAATTATCCAGGACAATACCCATAGGGATTACCGGTATTGCATCACCTGTTGTCAATGCCCATATTTATGTCAAGGACGATCTGGACAGGATTGCTGTTTTTCAGGAAAAAAGTCCCGGCTACTATATTTCTGACTCAACAAATTTTACCGGTGAAGCAGGCAGAACCTATACTCTTCACCTATCAATTGACGGAAAAAATTATGAATCGGAGCCCATGCTGATGCGCGAGGTGCAGCCAATTGACTCAATATATGCCCGGTTTGAATACAGGGAGGATGGAAGGTATCCCCCACTCTACCAGTACACAATATATTTTGACTCTTTTGATTCATCAAATGATAACAGGTTTTTCAGATGGACTTATGAAGAGGTGTGGGAATATCACCTGCCCTGGCATTACCCGCCGCTGTATAAAAGTCTTTGCTGGCTGACTGAAAAGTCAACCGATATTATAATAAAGAATAATTCAAGCCTGGAGCAATCAATAATTAATAAATACCCCCTTTTGCAGATAGACAACAGGTCATCCACCAGGCTTTTCCATAAATACAGCATCCTGCTGAAGCAATATTCAATCAGTGAAGATGAATATACCTTCTGGGAAAGCATGAGGGAAATGACCCAGGAACAGGGTGGTTTATATGACCCCATCCCCCAGTCACTGCCGGGGAATATAAGATGTGTCGACGAACCGTCTGAACCGGTGCTGGGCTTCTTCAGTGTTTCAGCCGTTTCGAAGAAAAGGCTTTTTATCCGGAATGACACGCTCAAATACATGCCGGGCGGACAGTATTGTGTAACAGATACTGCATACAGCATTGAAGAAATTTCAGGGCTGGGCAGGTATGTATTCATACTTGAATTTATAGACGAAGGGGGTTACTATTTGCTGAGCAGGTTTGAGCAATGTGCCGATTGCAGGCTTTTTGGCACCAATGTACCACCCGACTTCTGGTATGATGACTAAATTAGTATGTAAATTAATGAAGAACAATATTATTACTCTCATACTTCTGCTTGCCCCTGCATTGACGTTGCAGGGAGATGCCTTAAATCCTGAAAGGGTTTTTGTGCATACCGACAGGAATATATATGTAGCCGGCGAAGATATGTTGTATTCATTCTTCCTTTATGGGAATCCTGATTCTGATGCTATAAGCACTGCAGGCTACCTTGAACTAATCAACATTAATAATGCAGCTGTGGCTCAAAGCCGCCTGATACTGGATGATGGATTCGGCCACGGGGTGCTTTCCATACCAGACAGCCTGACAACAGGGCTGTATATGCTTTCAGGATATACAAGATTTATGAGAAATTACGGCGAAGAAACCTTTTTCTCGCAAGCCATAGTCATATATAACCCTTTTAAAGAAAATCTGAAAACGGCTAAACAGGATACTGTTCCATACACACTGGCTGAAAAGGAGTATACGGCAAAGTCTGTTAATATTGAAAACACAGGGCTCACAGAAAATAAATTCGGTACACGAAAGAAAGTAAGCATGAGGCTTAAGCTGGATAGCGCGACTTTTTCAAGGCCTGAATTATGCAATTTAAGCATTTCTGTCGCTGTAAGTTCATCCATAATACCGGAAAAGAAAATAAGTACTTTTACTCAAGCCCTTAAGAACGGTTATCCTCCTGATTCCACTGACGGTAATAACCTACTCTTCGGTGAAACGACAGGCCCTTACCTCGAAGGCTCATTAATTTCAAGGGAAACACTGGAGCCGGTCAAAAACAGAAGATTATACCTCTCCATCCCCGGAAAAAGCAACTACCTCAGTTATTACGATTCTGATGATAAAGGCAATTTCCGCTTTCTTGTACCTTCTTTCAGGGGCAACAGAGAGTTTATTATACAGGTTGCTGATTTCAGGGACGACATAATAATAAAAACGGGCAATCCTTTTGCCGGCAGGCATGAATGGTTTACTGATGGCAACATTCATTTTACCGAAAAGTTACTTGATTATGCGTCAAGACTGGGTGTAAATTACCAGGTTAACAAAATATATGAGACAGGCCAGCCTGAGGCTGACAACACTGACAGGACTGACACAGGATTCTTCAGGTTCTACGGCGAACCTGATATAGAGGTGTTTCTTGATGATTATATTGACCTGCCCACCATGGAGGAGGTATTCCATGAACTGGTTCCCGGTGTTGCACTAAGGCGACGGGGTGACGGGGCAGGCTTTGTGTTTGTTTCTGAGCCGGGGGATCCACCTTTGCCCGGTCCTGATGCAGTTTTTCTGGATGGTGTAATTCTGGATGATCCTTCCTTTATTGCCGGGCTTGACCCAGAGCTGATTGAAAGGATTGATGTCATCAAAGGGAAATACCAGATCGGAAATTTAATACTCAATGGGATTGTAAGCATTGTTTCGCTTGAAGGAGGCATGTGCGATATTGATTACCCTAACACCGGGCTCAGGACCTCACTTACTATCCTGGAAGAAGAAAGCAGGTATAAAAACATGGATTATTCAGTCAACCAGTGCTATGATCCCATAATGCCTGATTTCAGAAATACCTTATACTGGAATCCCACCCTTAAGCCGGATGACGAAGGTATGATTGAATTCACTTTCCATACTTCTGATTTTGTGTCTGATTACCTGATAACGCTACAGGGGATAACAGACAGGGATGAGGCCATATATTATTCAAAAAAAATTATTGTCACAAGGTAAGAGGAATAAAAAGAGGCTGTCCTTTGCTTTTTGGACAGCCTCTTTAATGTTATACACAAAACCGGTTTATTGTTTTTCCAAATGGATAGTGCTGGTATACTGTGCAGTACCCGGTGCAGAACCATCCCAGTCAAGGTTGAAATCAAAATCCATTGACGGAGCATCTCCACATCCTGACCACAGTCCGGAACCGAAGTACCAGTAATCCCATGGACCCGGGAGTGTCTGGCCCCAGTAGTCAAACCCTATTGAAAGTGAACCATTCTCATTGATAACAATGACTACATCACCCTCATTACCGTTTCCGGCCTGGAAAGTTTCACCCCAGCCGGTAAATACATCACTTAAAAAAGCAGGGATATTACCATCATAGTCATAATCAGTGCTAAATGTTGCCTCTGCTACTATTTCATTGGCATTAGCACCGGCAATAAAGGTTATCGTGAGAGGATCTATTTCTGAGTCACCCGTCTCGGTACCTACCCATGTACCCAGGAAATCATCCCTGGTCATCGGGCAAAATTCGGCAACGGTTACAGTAAACTCATATGGTTCTGAAGTTATTCCACCCATAGTGGTCTCAGTTACAGTGAGAACTGCCTGACCTGCATCAGCAAACAGTACTTCTGCATCGTGACCATCGGCACTTGTAGAGCTAATCGTTGCTCCTGTAGCACTCCAGCTCCAGCTTGATCCTCCGCGGTAATAGTTTACGGAATATGATTCAGAGAATGTTTGAGTTGCATTGGCAGGACCATTAACACCCTGTACTATGGGGACAATCTTACTGAAATCATATGCTTCGTTTGCTTTCTGAATATCTGTTTTTTCACAGGCACTGACGATCAGGAAAAGTGCTGCAAAGAAAGAGATATATTTGAATAATTTATTTTTCATATTATTTGATTTTTTCAATTTTCAATTAATATCCCATTTATTACATATCATCCCATCCTGTCCAGTCACCTGCTGAACCATCAACACCATCAGCAACTGCATTAATGGTATAATGTTCAAGCCCGGAAATTTCCAGCTCGGTTGCCGGTACCGGGAAATGTAGCAATGTTGCAGGTTGCAGACGGTCGGTCCTTCTCATGTCGAAATAACCTATACCGGCTCCTGTAAGGAAGCATTCTATATCCTTCTCATCCAGTATAAGTCTGAGAAGATTGGGATCACTTGAACTAACATCATCCAGTCCTCCTCTTACCTTACGTGGTCCGTCAGGGTCATTCAATATGGCAGCAGCGCCTGTGGCATTCCCGGTCCTCAACAAAGCTTCTGCTTCAAGCAGTTTAGCTTCCCATGCAAGGAAATTTGGTTTTGGTTCGCTACCGTACCATACTTCAGCTGCCACATAATCATAACGGCTATGACGGTAATGTGAAAAATGATAATACCCACGATCTGGAGGGAAGGCATTTGATGCCAGGTATTCAAAATCGGTTTCCAGCCTTGCATCGTCAGGATCAGCGGGTCCCGGATCTCCATCCGGCCATATACCGCTGGTGGGCCATCGTGAAGGATAATCATGATCCATTTCATTTATTATCCTCATATCAACACGTCCCCACCCTGAGTACCTTGCATAGATCCAGTACTCATCATAAAAATCATAAGCATCACCCTGCTCCGGTGAAAAATCGAAGTCAGGTCCGTTCTGGGCATAGGTCAGTATCTCACTCCAATCCAGTGCCTCATTATGGGCCTTGGTCCTTGACTGGTAAGCTAATATCCTTGCAGCAAAACCGCTGGCCAGCTGGGCAAGTTCAACATTTGTCATATTCATACCGCCAACCCATTTTGGAGGTAGTGTAAATGAAGTTGAATTTGCAATAGCAATTGCCTGGTCAAGCAGGTCGACACCTGCTGCACATACTTCTTCCCATGGTTTCAATTCAAGGGTGGTAATATCAGTATCCCATAATATGACATTTGCCTGATCAAAATCAAGTCCGAGATAGCCATGAGCCACTCCACTGACGAAATAGCACCATGCTTCGAGGAGGGCATCCTGATCGGGGCCTCCGAAATCCATTCCCTCATTAAGCCTTGCAAGTGCAAGGTTTACGGCGGATATTGCCCTGTAGGAATCCTGCCACTGGGTCCTTATAATCGGGAAATATGCATAGGTAAGACTGTTGTTAAATGAGTTTATGCGCGGTTCCCACGACATGTCCCTCATTGCTGAGTTACCCCATGAGCAGGTCACATAATCACCCATCACACCCATTGCGAGTGCAACAGCCTCATAGCCCTGGTTTGTATTATTCCATGTTCTAAAGGCACCCCCGGCCAGAGACATTACATCTGACGGGTTTGCCAGCGCCCTTTCAGCATCCGGGGCGGTTTCATTTATTACTTCGAGGTCGGCACAGGCCGGAGCCAGCAAACCTAAAGCAATAACAAGCATGTATATTTTATTTAATACTTTTTTCATAATATGTCAGATTTTAACATTAAAACTTAATCTCTATGGTCCCGGAGAGAGTCCTGTAGTTCGGATAACTGAATTCATCCCATGCCTGGATGGTATTATCACCACTACCTTCAGTAGAGCCTACTTCAGGATCAAATCCCGAATACCTTGTAAATGTATACAGGTTCCTTCCCGTAAAACCAATGCGCAGATTCTTAATAAAGCCGTTCATTATTCTTCCAAGTAAATCCCTGTTCACATTATAATATACTGCAAGTTCACGAACCTTGAGGTATGAACCATCTTCAACAAAGTGGTTATTATAAGTGTTCACGTTATAAAGAGCCTTATAATAATCAACCGCTTTCTTTTCATTAGCAGGTTTACCGAACTGATCCATGTCTGCAGAACGGTTATCACGGTACATCCACTGGTTTGTCAGGTTATATATATCGCCTCCCTGTTTCCAGTCAAGCAAGACATAAAGGCTGAAATCCCATATCCTGAATGTATTTGCAAGCGACATGCGGAAATCGGGATTGGCATCACCTATAGTTCTTGTTTCCGGATTACCGGACTCATCATAAAACTTAACCGGGATTTCGTTAACTGTTCCTTCAGTACCAACCCTGATAACATAACCATCACTGTTGAGAGTAAAGTCGTCGATTGTATATCCTTCATAACGTTCACCAGGATCACTTAAGAGGGCTATCTGGGCTGCCATATCATCCATAGACCTGAGGAATTCTTCACCTGAGAAAGTGCCGAAAACGGCTCCTTCAGTGATAAAGAAAACTCCCGGGTCACCTGCATTACCGCGGGCACCTGTTGTGAATGGTGCTACATTCAGTTCAGTAACTTTCTGCCTCACACGGTCCCAGGTTAAATTGGCATTCCATCCGAAGTTTGGTGTATTTACAAGTTCAGCACCGAGTGTGGCCTCAAATACGTCGGACCTGAGGGTTCCCATATTCTGCCACTGGTACTGGAAGCCTGCTGAAGCAGCCAGCGGCACCCTCCAGTGCTGGTCTTCGGCATCGGTCTTGGAATAAATGAATTCAAAAGAGAATCTGTCCAGGAAGTCAACATTCAATGCAACTTCTGTTTCCTTTATTGTGGTTGGCTTCAGGTTTTTGTTACCATACACGTTCATAACAGGAACACCACCTGATATTGTAAATGTCTCATACTGTGCATTCCATGGAGGACGATGACCGGCAGTACCATAGGCGGCACGAATCTTCAACTCGTTAATTCCGGGAATACTCACGTCTTCCGATATACGCCATGCTCCTGATATCCTGAAATAGGGATTATACCTTTCTTCCTCTCCAAACTGGCTGGCGCCGTCAATCCTGTAAAGGAAAGAAGTTATATACTTTGAACGGTAGTCAACATCAATTATACCAAAGATATTCTCGGCACGTATTTCACCATTGGAGGAGCTGTTATATGCTGTGGTCTGGTCTGTATTACCAAACTGTGGGACACCTGCCACACCAAAGTCGCGGGCACCGGTGCTGAAGCTTTCCCATGCATTACTTTCATACAGGTAACTCAGTTTACCCTTGGTGGTAAAATCACCGAATACCTCGTTGAAATTGGCAGTCATCTGGAATACCTGTGAAAGCTGCTGTGAATTTGACTTGGATAATTGACCTCCGGTCGGACTTACATATCCACTCAGGATAAGGTAACCTTTTTCCCTGAACCAGTGACTGTAATTATCCTGCTTCTCAAAGCTGTAATGCCCTTCAAGATTCAGCCAGTCAAAAGGCATGTAGTTAAATTTATAACTGCTGAGTATCCTGTTCCTTCTTCCTTCGTTCTGAGTATTTGCCAACAGGTATAATGGATTGATTGTTGTACCGAACTGGTCAACATCCAACCTGTAATCTGAACCATCAACCGGGTTCTTCCTGAGAAGGTCCATATCGGGCTGTAATTGCAGCAGAGAGAAGAAATCCATTGAACCGGCATCAGTGAAAGTTTTGATAACCAGGTTACTGGTACTGAAAGTAAACTTGTCTGAGAACTTATGGTCAACGTTAATCCTGAAGTTATTTCGCTTATAACCTTCAGCCTTGAACACAACACCTGTCTGTGTTGCATGTTCAAATGAAGCCATGAAATTGGTTTTACCGGTGTTCGTAGCTACAGATACGTAATTGGTTGAGTAGTTACCCGGCTGGTAGAACAGGTCAAGCTGATCCTGGACCAATCCGTACTCATTATCCATATAGTGATCAGGATCTATGGTAAGTCCTCCTTCCAACACATAACCGAGACTATCAGGGTTTGTATGGCTGGGAAGATCTCCGTAAGTAGTGATCCCATAATACTTGGTATACCTGTCTTCGCTTGCCCAGTCATCTGCAAGTTTGTTTACATGATGCTTTGAAACGGGCATTTTCCTGGCTATCCTAGACTCTCCAAATTCAGTCCTGGCAGTAACAGTTGTTTGTCCGGCACCAATATTCTGGCCTCTTTTTGTCTGAATGGAGATAACTCCGTTACCTGCACGTGAACCGTAGAGGGCCGATGCAGCAGCACCTTTAACAACCTCCATTGTCTGGATGTCATTAACATTTATATCCGCCAGGGTTCCTTCAAGCATAACCCCATCGACAATGATAAGTGGAGCCTGTGAACCATAAAGTGTGGTTGCACCCCTCAGACGAATTGATGCGGCGCTACCGGGAGAACCATTGGCCTGCACTATTGTCAGACCGGAAACTTTTCCCTGCAATGCAGAAGCTGCAGATATAGCAGGCACTTCCTTGAGTCGTTCCTCACTTATCTGGTCAACAGAAATAGAAAGTTTCTTTTTCGGTGTCATTGATGCAACACCCGTGACAATTACCTCATCAAGACCAAAGATATCAGGAGCAAGTGTCACATTAATCTCTGTCTGACCGGCAATGTCAACCTCGATGGTTCGCATACCGATAAAAGAAAACTCCAGCTTTTGCACATCAGACGGGACTATAATTCTATAGTTACCATCCACGTCCGTTGTTGTACCAATAGTAGTACCTACTGCAACAACAGACACGCCGGGGATCGGAGTACCATCCTGTTCGTCGGTAACTGTCCCCGTGATTTGCACTGTTTGTGCCACAAGCATAGACATACCAAGCACAAACAATGAAAAAATCAGTGTTAGTTTCTTCATAGATTTAAGTTTTAGGTTAGAAATATGCAGCCAAATGTAAAATAATTTTCAAAAAAAAAAAAAATCATATTCGAAATTTATTAATCTTTCAGAGATTTGTATCTAAATTTTAAAGAGACGCAACATGCTGTGTCGATACTTTTTATAAACCTTATAAACTTTATCTATTTTATCAACTTTTCCATAAATTTACATTCGTAAAACAAAACTGCCTGAAAATGAAAAATCCACTTTTACTTGGTGCCGTAATAATCGGCTTTGCACTTACCGGATGCAATAAAGAGCCGGACAGGCCTCTTTACCCTGTTAACCCGAAACCGTTGGTTCAGGAAGCATATATTAAACTGCCCCTGGGCAGCATAAAACCGGAAGGCTGGCTCAGGGACCAACTTGAGTTACAGGCCGACGGCCTTACCGGTCACCTCGGTGAGTTCTGGGAAGATCTCCTATTGTCGGGATGGAAGGACAAAGGAGGTGAATCATGGGAACGAGGCCCTTATTACCTCGACGGACTGGTGCCCCTGGCATATGTTATTGATGATAACAGGCTGAAGCTGAAAGTTGGGGAATGGATGGATTTTATCCTAAACAGCTCAAGACCTGATGGGTGGT
The DNA here is from genome assembly GCA_011050615.1 of Bacteroidota bacterium. Classification (GTDB taxonomy): domain Bacteria; phylum Bacteroidota; class Bacteroidia; order Bacteroidales; family VadinHA17; genus UBA9300. The sequence goes on along the minus strand of DRFJ01000046.1, from coordinate 16,728 downwards.
TCGGCCCGGAAACAACGACCGACAGGTGGCCGCTGGCAGTGGGTTCCAAAGTATTAATGGAATATTACGAGGCTACAGGTAACCAGAAAGCCCTGGATGTGATTACAGGCTATTTCAGGTACCTGCATGACAATGAGCCCGACTGGCCCGACAAAGAATGGAGGGGTGTAAGGGCAATGGAACATGCAGTTGTTGCATACTGGCTTTACAAAAGGCTGAAAGAACCCTGGATACTCGAAACTATTGAATCAATACAGCAGAACAGTTTCGATTGGACTGCATACTATTATACTTTTCCCTGGGATTCAAATGCTGTTTCAGAAGGACTTATTCCACATAACTGGCAGGCCGAGGGTCTGACTGCCCACGTGGTAAACAATGCAATGGCTATTAAGTACCCCGGCTTATGGTACCAGCAGTCAGGGGATAACAGGTTTAAGGATGCTGTATTTACAGGTATTAATAACTATATGATACACCATGACCAGGCTGGAGGAAGGTTCTCCGGTGATGAGCATCTGTCAGGGAAAAGTCCGGCCCAGGGTACCGAGTTATGCGCAGTGGTGGAATATATGTACTCCCTTGAAAAACTCTTCGGTATTTTTGGTGATATTTCACTGGCCGACAGGCTTGAATACCTGGCCTATAATGCCTTGCCCGGCACAATGACAGCCGATGGATGGACACACCAGTACGACCAGCAGTCAAATCAGGTACTCGTAAGTGTCGCGAAAAGAAACTGGAGTACCAACAGGGACGAATCAAACATATACGGCCTTATGCCAAATTATCCCTGCTGTCTGGCAAATATGCACCAGGGGTGGCCCAAAATGGTGGAGCACATGTGGATGGCAACTCATGACGGGGGACTTATAGCAAGTATATATGGTCCGTCTGTTGTAAGAGCAATGGTTGGCAATGGCACCCGGGTTAAGATAAGCGAGGAAACGGATTATCCCTTTGAAGGAAATATAATCTTCAGGATAAATATCGATACAAGGACTGAGTTCCCTCTCTACCTCCGGATACCTGAGTGGAGTGAGGAATGTACTGTTATCCATAAAGGCGGCACTTTAAGCGCCGGAGCAGGAGAAACAGTAAAAATACTGAACAGGTGGAATGACGGTGACAGTGTATCACTCAACATACCCTTAAAAATAAGAACTGAAAGAAGGTATAATAATTCAATTTCAGTATTAAGGGGTCCCCTGTATTATTCACTGAGGATAGGGAAGGAATATTCTGAAACTGAAATGAGTTACCGGAAATATAATTATATGGGTGCAACAGACTGGCAGATCCACCCGACCACAGACTGGAACTATGGTTTGCTGATTGATGAGGAAAACCCGGCCGGGAGCATCAGTGTTGAAAAAAATCCTGTCGGGCCCTACCCCTTTGCTGATAAGGGGGACATGCTATGGTCTAATGAGGATGAACAACATATTGAATGGACTGAAGAAGCACCCGTTGTACTTAAGGTCAGGGGGGTAAAACTACCCGGATGGGGCTTAAAGGATAACTCGGCAGCAGATCCGCCAATTAGCCCGGTAAAAACTGACGGCGAAGCGGTTGAACTGGAACTCGTCCCCTACGGTAGCGCAAAGCTGAGGATAACGGAGTTCCCGGTTATCAAGAGATGAGATGCGAAATATTAGTTTGCATCTCACATTTCAAAATTAATCATTGAGCCAATCATTCAGGGTTTTGAGCACTAGCTCCCGTTGCTCCTCCGGCAGATTATTTATCCTCGTCCTGTGATCTCCTTCCATTTTCATTATCTTGAGGGAGTTGGAACGGCCGCTGAGCTGGACGCCTGTAGCCGTCCAGGTATCCTGCATGCCATAAATAAATATAAAATTGTATGCGTCACGAATATATTCATCAACCTTCTCCATCAGTTCATAGTCATAATCCAGTTCAATACCCTGTGGTGCAGAAAAGCTGAAATCCGGCATATCGGAATCCGAAACGTACTCAAGCTGGTCATCAAACAGATCAAACCTGTATCCGTAATAGCCTATTTCGGTAAGGGCCTGATAAAAGAAGGGTTCAAACTGCTCTATTCCCTGATCTGAGAAATAACTTACATCACTGATGCTGAAAAACTGGTCAAAAACCTTTTCCGGATCATCTTCAATAAGTATTTCATCGCACTCCGTGTTACCCCATTGCCAGTAAGCAAAATCATATTCGAGCACGGCATATTCAAAGGCTTCTTCGGGGCCGCCCACCCTGGTAAATGTTAAACCATCCTCTGCTGCCTTTTCGAGCATCATGGGATAGTAAACATCCCTGTTGTCAAGTATATGTTTCTGTGCTGCAAGCACCCTCTCCCTGCAAAAATCAGAACCTACTGTATCAAGGAAGGTATAAATGCGGGGATCCTCAGGACCGAAATTCAGGGGCGCCACGTAGGGAATCCTTATATGAGCATCATCCGGATAATAATAGCTATGATACATAACGGTCTGGCCGCCCTTACTTATGCCGGTAGTAATCCATTCTCCACTGAACATTTCACTGAAGATTTCAATTATCCTGTGATGATCGGATGCTGCCTGGCAGGTATTCAGGTATTCCCATCCGGCGTTCTCAGGCACAGACTCGCCGAAATAGCGATGCTCTGCTATTATCTGGTTACAGTCAAGATAAGCGGCCAGTTCAGTGGTATAATTCCTTTCTGCACCATACCCTTCTGTAACCAGTACAACCGGCCTATCCGGACCGGCATATGACAAATAGATCCTCTGGCTGAATTTTTCACCTCCCGGATCATTATGGTCAACAGGTTGTAAGAGGTGAATTTCATAAGCTTTCTCAAAAACGGAGGTGTCGGCGCTTATTGTATCGATCTTTTCTGCCTCAAGGCTGCCCAGTCTTTCTTCAAGGCTCATGTACCTTTCAGCACACGATGATAGCAATATGCCTGCAAAAAGAAATATAATCAGTCGTTGCATTGTGTTGTTTTTATGTTTTTTTTAGACTGTAAAAATAATAAGTATTATTTCGTTTGCTTATTTTTATTACCGCATACTTTCGATTTTTAAAATAAAAATTCACATACAATGCACAAATCCATGATTTTTCTTAAACTTTTTTTCACCGGTCTTTCCGGAAGGGTCTCTTTTATCCTGTCTGTTGTATTACTGATGATGCCATACCAGTGGTCAAACACCTGGGCCCAGGAAAGCGATTACACCCTTGAGCAGGTGATGTCCTGTCCCTTTCCTGCCGGGTTGACTGTATCATCCTCCGGATCCAGGATAGCCTGGACTATCAACAAGGAAGGCATACGCAATATCTATGTGGCAGAGGGACCTTCTTTTGAAGCGCGCCAGTTGACCGGCTATACTGATGACGACGGTCAGGCCCTTTCTTCATTGTCACTATCGCCTGACGGAGAGTGGTGTGTATTTATCAGGGGGGGTGACTTTGGTTCGAACTGGCGCGATGAAGAGCCAGTGAATGCATTATCCTGCCCCGAGCCTCCGGAAGTGGGCATCTGGTCAGTCCCCTTCCATGGTGGTGAACCCGTGATGCTGGCTGAAGGGCTTAATCCGCTTATCTCACCCCGAAGCGACGTGATTGCTTTCACCCGGGGAGGGCAGGTATGGACAGTACCCATTGATGGTTCGGCCAAACCGTCCAGGCTGTTTACTCTCAGGGGAAATAATTCATCGCCCGTATGGTCGCCCCGGGGGGATAAACTGGCTTTCAGATCATCACGGGGAGATCATTCCTTTATAGGTATTTACAACGGCCCGGGTGAGCCGGTAAGCTGGATCGACCCCGGCTATGATCATGACAGCTCCCCTGTATGGTCACCCGATGGCACTCATATAGCCTTTATACGTACAGCCGGAAGTGGTGGTGCCCCGGATTCAGCCCTGGCCCGGGTTCCCAGGCCATGGAAGATAATGGTTGCCGGGATAAATGGTTCCGGCTCTTATCCAGTCTGGGAATCTCCAAATACTATGAGGGGATCGCTTCCGTCAACACAGGGAGGGACTAACCTGCACTGGGGGAAAGACAGGATAGTCTTCCTTTCCTACCATGACGGATGGCCACACCTTTACTCAACAGATCCGCAAGGTGAAAACCTGCTTCTCCTCACTCCGGGCGAGTTCATGGCTGAATATATATCAATGAGTGCTGACGGCCGGCATTTACTTTTTGCAGGAAATACAGGCCCCGATGCGCATGATATCGACCGCAGACATATAGTAAAAGTGTCGGTGGACAAACAGGATATGAAAGTTATGACTCCCGGTGACGGAAATGAATGGACACCTTTCATGACAGGTGATGGTAAACATATCGTATATATTGCAGCCGGCCCCAAAAGGCCACCCCTTGTTGAGGTGATGGATATGGCCGGTGGTAAGCGACAGATACTGGCCTCTCATCTTATTCCTCACGACTACCCGGAATCGGAGCTCGTGAAACCCTACCAGGCCGTTTTCAGGGCTGCTGACGGGACAAATATTCACGGTACGGTATTCAATAATGAAAAGATCAAGGGCAGGAAGCCTGCTGTTATCTTTGTACATGGCGGCCCCCCAAGGCAGATGCTACTGGGATGGCATTATTCGTCTTATTATTCCAATGCATACGCAGTAAATCAATATCTTGCATCAAAGGGCTTTGTAGTATTATCGGTTAATTTCAGGCTGGGGATAGGCTATGGCTATGAATTCCATAACCCGGCTGATGGCGGGAGAAGGGGCGCTTCAGAATACCAGGATGTACTTGCAGCCCACCGGTGGCTGGCCTCCCGGGATTTTATTGATGCCGGCAGGATAGGGATATACGGAGGATCATACGGAGGCTATCTCACCGCTATGGCCCTGGGTCGTAACTCTGACCTTTTTGCAGCAGGTGTGGATATATCGGGTGTCCATGACTGGACAGCATGGGGCAGGTCATCATACTCCGGCAGCGGGGGCTATGAAAAGGTGCCTGATGCCGATTATGCCCTTGAACTGGCGTGGAGATCATCACCGGTAGCCTATGTAGAAGGATGGGAATCCCCCGGTCTGATAATACATGCTGACGATGACAGGAATGTAGATTATAACCAGTCAACAGACCTGGTTCAGAGACTCAGGAAGCTTGGTGCCCCCTTTGAAACCATGACCCTTGTGGATGACACCCACCATTTTATGATCTACATGAATCAGGTAGCCGTGAATAAGGCAACGGTGGAGTTTTTGATGAAACACCTGAAAATAAGAGATGAGAGATGAGGCACTGGAAAGGTTAAAACGAGTACCCTGATTTAGATAGTCCTCGTTTTAACCTTCAGCCATTGCTTTATCTTCTCCGGTAACAGCTGGCTGAGAAGGTTGTAAACACGATCGTGGTATTCATTCAACCATATGATCTCGGGTTCAGTCATGAGTTCCTTTGCAATAAGTGAAGTATCAATATAACAGAGGGTAACTGTTTCAAATTTCAGGAAGGTACCGTACCCGGTTTCCCTGTCTTCAACACAGAGAAGCAAATTTTCAGTTCTGAAACCATATTCACCTTCCCTGTATATAGCCGGTTCATCAGCTGTAAGCATTCCGGGTTCAAGAATAGTTTTAATGTCGCCGCTGGCACCTGTGCCAATAGTCTGGGGTCCTTCATGCACATTCAGGAAGTATCCCACCCCGTGTCCTGTGCCATGTCCGTAATTCAGCCCATGTTCCCACAATGCCTTACGGGCAAGAATTTCAATCTGGTAGCCCTTTGTACCCAGGGGGAACTTTGCCATTGCCAGGTTTATAGTCCCTTTAAGAGCCAGTGTAAAATCGGTCTTCTGCCTTTCTGTGGGACTTCCCAGGCACACAGTCCTTGTAACATCAGTTGTTCCGCCATAATATTGCCCTCCGCTGTCCAGCAGGAATATACCCTCAGGCTTCAGTTCAGCATCTGTTTCAGGCGTGGCACAGTAATGAGGCAGGGCTCCATGTTCATTATATGCTGCAATGGTGGCGAAACTCGGTCCTTCGCAATCGGCCTGTTGCAACCTGTATTCAAGCAACTTATCTGCCGCACTTATTTCGCTTATTTTTATTTTACCGATGGAATTTTCAAGCCAGTAAAAGAACCTGGTAAGTGCCAGCCCGTCCTTTATCATAACCTGCCTTATATTCTCTGTTTCCACCCTGTTCTTAACAGCCTTCATCCGTGTAGGGATGCTTATTTCCTCAATAATATCCACCCTGGCGGGAATTGCCTTAAACAATAATGCTGAGGTTGTACCGGGGGTAATTATAATACTTCTGCCTTCTTCGAGCTTTTCCAGTTCAGGACCCACTCTGTCATAGGCCATGAGACGAACACCATCATTTTTAAGTTTCTGCCGGAGGTTAACAGGTATTTTTTCAAGGCCCGCAAATAATTTTACATCAATGTGACTTATAATTGCGAATGAAGTAAAAAGCGGGCTGAACTTTACATCCCCTCCCCTGATATTCAGTAACCATGCAATGTCGTCAAGTGAGGTTAAGAGGTGATAGTCTGCCCCTATTGCTTTCATTTCTTCCCTTACCTCAGTTATTTTTTCCTTCCTGCTTTTTCCGGCATAGCTAAGGGAATGCTCAAAAGCCTCATCCTGTGGCATAGGTTCCCTGTCCTTCCAGATACCGGAAATAAGATCATAGCCTGTATCCAGCTTTATTCTTTTCCTTGCGAAGGCCTTCTCGATCATTCTTACTGTACCTGCTGGCATTATCCTGCCATCAGTTGCCACCAGACTTCCTTTCGCAAGATTGGCCGCCAGCCAGTCAATATATTCGGGGGTATGCGGTATTTTTAATTTTACCAGTTCAAACCCTGAGCCTTTAAGCTGGTTTTCCGCTTGAATGAAATACCTCGAATCGGTCCAGAGTCCGGCAAAACTATCAGTTATAACAACATTAGCCGCTGAACCTGTAAATCCGGTAAGCCACCTTATTATCCGCCAGTGATCAGGGACATATTCACCAAGGTGAGGATCGGTGACTGGTATTATGTAAGCGGCTATACCATTGTTCTTCATCCTAGTTCTTATAGCTGCAAGTTTCCTGTTCATTAATTATGAATTATGATTTATGATTTATACTCAACTCAAGCCTACTCAACTCTTTCAACTACAAATTTAGCCAGCTTCCCCTCATCCCCTGCCGCAAATCCTGACAGGGTTCCCCTGCCGGCCCTTGCCGTATAATAACCCTCTGCATCTGTACCGCTAATCCAGGTACGACCCATATCAAGCGAATAGTCACAGCCTGTTTTACCGATTGAAAAAGCTATCGTTTTTTTATCATCCTGCAACCATATTACACACGACCGGTATTCACGGGGCATAATTTCGGATAAACTCCAGTTAAAACCGCCGTCGGATGAAAATGCGGCAATTTTATCATTTAATTCAGGTTTGTCATATGTTCCGCCAGTCCCTGACGCCCATATTACATCGGCACTCACAACATGAAGGGCTCTGATGCCGGCTGATGTTCCGGTGTCAAGTTCATTGAATTCTATCCTGTACGATTCATCAGAACATGATAAAATAATGACTGATAAAACAAAGACCAGGAATACACCGAAATATGTCCGCATCTCTCGCATCTATATTGTTTTTCCAATTAATATCTCCTTCAAATTTTACGACACACTATAGTGTGTTGCTGCATCGATAAACGTTGTTATCTTCATGAAAATTTCTCATCGCCCATCATATCCTACAAGCAGGGCACGGTTCAGTGAACCGCGCCAGCGGATACGGGCTCATCTCTCAATTCTCACTGCTCATCGCTATTAAAAAACCATTCCAGCCAGTGGCGTTGATCCTCATTGCTTGTATGCCTGGCTTTTGCTCCGCCCCAGCCATGCCTGCCACCGGGATAGGTCATGAAGTCAAACACCTTCCCTTCATCCTGAAGCTTTGATATCAACCATATTGAATTTTGCATATGCACATTATCGTCAGCCATCCCATGCACTATATATAGCTTTCCTTCAAGGTTATCACTATATGTAAGCACTGATCCATTCTTATACCCTTCAGGATTATCTTCAGGAGTATCCATAAATCGTTCTGTATATACGTTATCATACAGTCGCCAGTCGGTTACTGAATATTTTGCTATCCCGTGTGTCCAGTAATCAGCACCATATGTGAGTGCCATCGCAGTTGTATATCCCCCGTAAGAACCTCCGGTAATACCCATTCTTGCAGCATCAACCCAGGGTTTCTCACGCAGCCACTTAACGGCTTCTATGTAGTCAAGCATTTCCCATTTCCCAAGATTGCGATGCATATAGTCAAGTCCTTTCTTGCCGAAGTGACCTGATGCCCTGTGATCCACCGAAAAAGTTATTATTCCATTCTCGGCATACCAGCTGGGGCGTCCACCCATATACCTGTTTCTAACACTGCCAGCATCCGGTCCTCCGTAAACGGTAAATATCACCGGGTACTTTTGAGACTCATCAAAATCCTTCGGGAATGATATTATTGCCGGCAGCATAAATCCATCGGCAGCTTTAATTCTAACAAGTTCAAACTTCAGATTACTATCAGCTTCTTCACCTTCCTCATCCGGTAATTGTATATCCCTTACTTTCCTTCCCCTGCTGTTGAGGGCAACCATTGAAGTCGGAGTTGACAGGTTTGACCATGTATCAATTAAGTATTTTCCCGAGGGTGATATATTGGCCGAATGTGAACCGGGAATATCAGTGTATCTTATCAGTCCTGTGCCATCAAGATCAATCCTGAAAAAATGACTCTCTGTCGATTCCCCACCTGTACCGGAAAAGTAAATCACTTCCCGGTCTTCATCAACCCTGATTATACCGGTTACCCGCCAGTCAAAGTCAGTTAGCTGAGATTTCAGGTTACCGTCCCAGTCATAATAATAGAGGTTCATCCAGTCTGATCTGCAGCTTCTTATTATAAAGCCGGAACCATCCTTCATTATATAGTTATCGGTAAAAAAATCAATCCATGTATCACGTGTTTCACGGTATATTTCTTTAAAGTCCCCCGTTTTGATGTCGGCAAGAATAAACCTCATATCATCCTGTTCGCGGTTCAAAACCTGGATCATTAGCTTTTCGCTGTCCGGTGTCCAATCGGGCCATGCAATATACTGATCTATAGTGTCATCAGTCTTAACCCATACAGTTTTTGCAGACACTATATCTACTATTCCCATTTTCACTTTCGGGTTAGGATCCCCGGGTTTTGGGTAGGGTGTTATTTCCCGGATCCCATGGAGTCCATCCTCTTCATCAATACGATTTATGATAAATTCGGGCACGTTGGTTTCATCTGTATGAAGGTAAGCTATTCTCCTGCTATCAGGGGACCACCAGAAAGCAGCATAGCGGCTACCCCTGCCCAGTATTTCCTCCATATATACCCAGGATGCATACCCGTTATACACTTTCTCAGCAGCGTCAAAAGAAAGCCTGGTTTCCTTACCTGTTACCAGGTCATACACATAGAGTTCTCTTCCTTTCGTAAATGCTATTTTTTTCCCGTCAGGTGAGAAGCGTGGATTATTTTCTTCCGCATCATCCGTTGTTAGCTGCTTCACTTCCGTTTCGCCAAGCCCGAACAGCCAAAGGTCATTGTCTTTTTTAATAACTATGTACTGATTGTCAGGGCTCATGGCAGTTCCAAAATCCATTGTAAAACCTTCAGGGAGGGAATTCATAAACTCTTCCCTGTAATTAACATATTCATCGTATACTTTTTTCTTTCCTGTCCTGACATTCACACTCATGACAACAGGCTTACCTTCATCATCAGTTGTTCTCTCAAGATAATGATTATCATCTGCCCATCCCAGTATTCCCCCAGGCGTTCTGAAACGCTGCGCACTGGTATCCTGTACAGTGAAAAGCACCAGGATAAAAAGGGACAAAACACATAAACAATGCAACTTATTTTTCATAACTTTCTTATAAATATGCTTATTAAAAATTAAATGTAAGGAATTGTTTCTATTTAACTAAACCTTACTGTTCAACAACACAAATAAAGTTGTTAACTTTACATTAAATTACCGGTTGAAATATGAAAGATAGTTTCCACACTGACATAGAACAAAGGGGATGGATGTCGCTGGATAATGCAGCCAAGATTTTCCCACCGGTAATAAGCAAATCATTAAGCTCTGTTTTCCGGATCGGTTGCGAATTATCAGAACCCGTCAGAATTAGTTCGTTAAGGAGGTCAGTTGAAGAAACATGTCAACGTTTTCCCTATTATCTTACCAGTCTTCACAAAGGTTTCTTCTGGTATTTTCTCGAGTACGATAAAAACATCAGACCTTCCATTGTGGCTGAAGACAAAAAACCCTGCGTGGCTTTTCCTGCAAAAAAAGGTGACTATCCCCTGTTCAGGATAGTAGTACTGGGGAATATGCTTTCAGTAGAATTTCTACATGTACTGACTGACGGAGGAGGTGCACTTGAATTCTTCAGAACCTTGCTGGTTACTTACCTGAGGAACTGCGGTTATAACGTTCCATATTCAGAAGGTATAATAGATCCTTCGTCTCCCATTGATGCTTCCGAAACTGAAGATGCATATAATAAATATTTCAAAAAGGATGTTCCCCTGCCTCCAAAACTGGAAAATGCATGGCATTTACCATTTGAAACAGCCGGGAAAGGTTACCTTGGAATAATACAGGCAGAGATATCAGTTACAGATCTTAAAAAAATTTCCAAGGAAAACAATGTAACAATTACTGAATACCTCGCATCAGTATACCTTTTTTGCTTACAGGAAATATGGAACGGAGAAGAAAGAAAAGATAAACAAATTTTAAGGCTCGAAATACCTGTTAATATGCGACGTAGCTATACCAGCCGTACTATGCGTAACTTTTCTTTATTTGTGTTACCTGAACTAGACTTAAGATTGGGGTATTTCTCATTTGAAGAAATATTGATACACGTACATAATTATATGCAGATTCAGACAGACAAGAAATTATTGAGCAAGGTGATAGCGAGGAATGTCAAGCCCGAGAAAAATATTTTCATTAGAACCACTCCTGTATTCATTAAGGATCTTGTACTGTCAGCTGCGTTCAGAAAACATGGTGCAACAAAATACTCAGGAGTATTAACAAATGTAGGAATAGCAAGGATGCCTGAGGAAGCAAGCGGATATATCGAAACTTTATCAATGATACCACCTCCCCCTGTAAAAGAGCTTAAGGTAAGCTGTGGCATCCTGAGCTTCAATGACAGGTTATGCATAAGCTTTGCAAATAACACTGCAAATAATGAACTGGAAAAGAATTTCTTTTCATTCCTGACCGGTAAAGGATTAAAGGTCAGGATCTTAAAAAATATCTGGAATGAAAAACAAAATTTGTCCCAATTGCGGGGTAATACTCGATAACGGACTGGTTATCTGCCCTTTATGTAAATCCAGTCCAGGCAAAGACCATAATGAAAAAAGTGAAGTATACCCCAGTGACATCCTTAAGCTCTCAGAAAAAAAGTCAAGAATATATACATGGGAGTTATCAGCAATCATAGCCTTTTCAGCCAATCTCATATGCATAATTGTTGATATGGTTATTTTAAAAGGACTTAGCTGGTCACTATATGCGGTTACTGCTATAACAGGTTTATGGCTGTTTATCACTTCCTTCGCCTTTTTCTTAAAACGACCCGCAATGCTCGGAATATCTCTGGCAATCACCACTCTTGTTATGCTTATTATTTTTGACCTTCTGTCTCCGCCCGTGGTATGGTTCTTTGGTATCGGGCTTCCGATAAGCCTGTCATTCTGGATCCTTTTTGCAATATTCCTCTTCATCCTGAGAAGGATTAAAACGAAGGGCTTTAATGTTCTGGCAATTGTATTTGTTGAATTATCGGCTCTTTGCATTGTAATAGATATATTCATTGACATGGTTCTCAAGGAGAATATTAACATTGACTGGTCAGCCATAACCGCTGCTACACTGGTTCCTGTGGCAGGAGTATTGTTTTTTATTCATTACAGGATGAAAAGAGGCAAGGACCTGGGAAGTTTTTTCCATGTGTGAACTATGAATTATGAATTATGAGTAATGAACCAATGTGTGACGCGATAATTTCTGTCTTAATATAAGTCCTGTAATCATTTAAAAGTTCAACTATGAAAAACCTGATGAAATCATTAATTGCTTTGATTATTATGGCGTTCCTGGTGCCGGCAGAAGGGCAGTCCCCGAAAAACACAGGAAAAACAGATGTCCCTGTTGTTATTGACGGCAAGGCTCAGGTAATCCCTGCTTTTGAGAATCCTGACGACTGGATCAGGCATGACCTGTGGGTGGAAACTGAATTTGATTCTGATGGTGATGGGAAACTTGACCGTATGCATGTTGATGTAACCAGGCCTTCCCAGACAGATACTGAAGGTCTCAGGCTTCCGGTCATATATGCCAGCAGTCCTTACTATGCCGGTACGGCAAGTGGAAGGGAATGGCTGTGGGATGTCAGGCAGGAACTTAATTCAGAGCCTCCTGAGCGTAAGCACGCCCCTGTGCCTGAACCAATGATTGACCGTCCTGTAATTTCAAACTCGGAAGTAGAAGACTGGGTGCCCCGTGGCTTCATAGTCGTGCATTCATCATCTCCCGGAACAGGCCTTTCCGAAGGATGTCCGACTGTCGGTGGTGATAATGAATCGCTTGCACCCAAAGCAGTAATCGACTGGTTAAACGGCAGGGCGAAAGGTTATACGGGCCCTGACAGCAATGAAGAGGTTAAAGCTTACTGGAGCACCGGCAAGGTTGGAATGACAGGAACATCATATAACGGTACTCTCCCTTTAGCAGCAGCTACCACGGGTGTTGACGGCCTTGAGGTTATAATACCCATAGCCCCAAATACTTCATATTATCATTATTACAGGTCATACGGTTTAATTCGCCATCCGGGTGGATGGCTGGGTGAAGATATTGACTACCTCTATGATTTCATACATACCGGTAATCCTGAGAGATATGAATGGTGTAATGATAAAGTCAGGAACGGAGAGATGTACGAAAACTTTGACAGGGTATACGGTGATTATAACGATTTTTGGGCAGGAAGGGATTACCTGAATGATCTTGAACCACTCAAATGTGCAGTCTTGATGGCACATGCTTTCAATGACTGGAATGTTGTCCCTATACACAGCTGGAGGATATCAGAAGCTCTTAAGGAAAAAGGTGTGCCTGTCCAGATGTTTTATCACCAGGGCGGCCACGGAGGAAGACCTCCCTTCGATATGATGAATGAATGGTTTACCCATTACCTTTTCGGAGTTGAAAATAATATACACGATGGCCCAAAAGCATGGATAGTGAGAGAAAATGATGAAAGGGAAAATCCTACTCCCTATGCTGATTATCCAAACCCGGATGCAGAAGATGTTACATTCTACCTGTCTCCCGGAGCACCCGAAAGAGGGAAACTGAATCTGGATAAGAGTGAAAGCAAGGGGAAAGAAACCCTGGTTGACAATGTGTCATTCAGTGGTTCAATGCTTGCACAGGCTGAGTGGACGGAACACAGGCTTATTTACGTGACGCCTGAATTGAAAGAGGATATTCATATTTCCGGTGTGCCATCCATAACCATAAAAGCATCAAGCAGCAAGCCTGCGGTCAATCTTTCGGTGTGGCTTGTCTCACTCCCATGGCAGGAAAGGAGAAATGTAAAAATTACTGATAACCTTATAACAAGGGGTTGGGCTGACCTTCAGAATCATAAATCACTCCGGGAAAGCGAACCTCTGGTACCAGGCAAGTTTTATGAAATGACATTTGATCTTCAGCCTGACGACCAGGTGATTCCGGCAGGGCAACAAATCGGATTAATGATCTTTTCAAGTGACCGGGATTTTACATTATGGCCTGAGCCAGGCACTGAAATAACTGTTGACCTTGATGCTACAACACTTACATTGCCTGTAGTAGGGGGAATTGATGCATTCAATAAAGCGATTAAGTAATCCGATTATGCTAATAAATAATTTCCTTTGTATATCTGTTCTTCTCTTTTTATATCCATCTTTCTGCACAGTTGAAGAAGATATTGTCTTGCAGCTTAATGGCATTGCTTATATTGAGCAAAACACTATGAAACTTATGCGTGATGGAATCAGGCTGGCAACAGACATTTACAGACTAAAAGAACCTGTGCCAGCAATATTATGGAAAACTCCCTATAATTTCAATCTGTACAGGGATGGAGAGATATATACACACATTTATATGATAAGCCGTATGAATTAAATATTGTAATCCTTATTTATATAATGCTCTAAACAACACTATCATGAATTTTAAAATATATACTATTACTGTTTTCATATTGTTTATCAATATGGTAGTATTTTGCCAGGTTGAAGATCCTTCAATATTAACGCTTGACAGAATTTTCAATAATGAGTTTGAAGCCAATTCATATGGACCTGTTAAATGGAGGTGGCATTATGATGATAAAGGTTATACCCTTTTTGAATCATCAGAATCGGGAGGAAAGGATATTGTCCTGTATGATCCTTCTTCCGGTAGCAGGAAAGTGCTTGTACCGTCATACAGATTGAAAATTCCAGGCACATCTGAAACTGTTAATTCTTACGAGTTTACAGAAAACCGAAACAGATTGGTGGTATTCACCAATACCACGCAGGAGGTGTGGGGTGGTGATAAAGGTGATTACTGGATCATGGATATTGGGTTATGGACATGGATTAAACTTGGGGGAAATGCACCATCACAGTCGTTGAAAGGAGCTAAATTCTCACCTGATGGTAAGAAAGTCTGTTACCAGAAAGATGATAATCTTTTTGTTGAAGACCTTACCGGCTTTCAAATCTATCAGATAACAAATACAGGAAGCAAGCAACGCTATGATGGAGACTGGGGAAGTGGCAGCAACTATTACTGGAGTCCTGATAGCCGGCTCATTGCTTTCGTGGAATCTGACATATCAGAAGTACCAATGTATACCATGATAAATAATACTGAGACATTATACCCCAAAATAATACAATTTCCATATGTTAAGGTGGGTCAGAAAAAGGCATCTTCCCGGATAGGCATAGTTAAAAGCTGCGGTGGCCCGATCAAATGGATGGATATTCCAGGTATAACAAGTGATGATTACCTCAGGGTTCATGGCTGGGCAGGTAATTCGGATGAGCTCCTAATTCAGGTTTTAAACAGAACCCAGGATAGTGCAAGAATTATCCTTGCAGAAATTTCATCTGGTGATCTCACTACAATACATACAGAAACAGACGAGGCATGGTTATGCAACAATAATTTTGAATGGATTGAGAATGGAAATAAATTTATCTGGATGAGTGAAAAGGATGGCTGGCAACATCTGTATTTATATACCAGGGCCGGTAAAGAACTTGGATTACTTACTCCGGGTAATTTTGATGTGATAAGTGTTAGCGGTATCGACGAAAAAAACGGTTGGATTTATTATATAGCATCACCAGATAATCCAACCCGGAGATATCTCTTCAAAACCTCCCTCAGCCCTGGCGGAAAGCAGGAAAGGATTACTCCAGATTCATTTCCAGGAACAAACTCATACCAGTTCTCACCTGATATGCAATGGGCTATACATGAATATTCCACATTTGACAGCCCTCCGGTTTATAAATTAATAAGTCTGCCAGACCATAAAATATTCAAGATACTTGAGACAAATGATGAGCTAAAGAAAAAACTTGAACTACTGGAAAGAAATCCTACTGAATTTTTCAGAGTAGATATTGGTAATGGCGTTGAACTTGATGGTTATTGTATTAAACCATCAGACATAGATTATAGCAAGAAACACCCGCTTTTCTATTATATATATGGTGAACCGGCAGGTCAGACAGTACTTGACAGGTGGCATGGCAGACAGTACTTATGGCACTTAATGCTTGCTCAAAAGGGATACTTTATTATGAGCATCGATAACCGTGGTACCCCCGCCCCCCGCGGGAGAGCCTGGCGCAAATCTATAAGTGGCCAGCTTGGTATCCTTGCAGTCCACGACCAAGCGGCAGCCACAAAAAAAATACTTGAAACAAGACCCTATATTGATTCTGAAAGGATCGGCATATATGGTCACAGTGGAGGCGGGCAGATGAGTCTCAACCTCATTTTCAGGTATCCTGAAATATATAGTCTTGCTATGCCATCTTCCTTTGTATGCAATCAGCGATATTATCATCCGGGTTACCAGGAAAAATATATGGACCGCCTGGAAGAAAACGAAGACGGATATATAAATGGTTCACCCATAACATGGGCACACCAGTTGAAGGGTGATTTGTTGATAATTCATGGAACAGGCGATTCAAATGTACATTACCAGAGTTTTGAAGCCTTGGTAAATGAGCTTGTGGCACATAAGAAACGTTTCTCAATGATGTCATACCCAAACAGAAACCATGGATTAAGGGAAGGCGCCAATACTCAATATCATCTTTATGATCTGCGCACAAACTTCCTGATAACCAATATGCCTCCCGGTGGTAAGTAGAAAACTATACTATCAATTATGTAATATACCCGTATCCGGATAATAATATGTATAAATGACTTTGAGGAATAGTCAAGGAGAAGTTTTTGTTCTGTAACATTTATATTTCTGCCAGTCGGTTAATTTCATCGTATGACACGGAGCCGGTTATGAACTGACGGTTTAAGTTGTTGGAGTGATTATTACATT
>DRFJ01000049.1 GCA_011050615.1 Bacteroidota bacterium | reverse complement strand
TATAATTTAGACGCCCGCCTTAGATTAAGGCATCCATTAATAAGATAAAATGATCTTTTTTAATTGAGTTGAGATTTATGCCGTGGGTGGCGCTCTCAGGGGCATGAGTGAATATGCTGCTTTGATGATCCTGCCGGAGGAGCCTGTTATTATGTATTGATTGCCTGTTATAATGGGCATCATCTTAAAGTCTCCGGCTTCATTGATAAAAACCGGGTCAATATCGTTCTGATGGATCACTTCTGAAGCAAAATGACATATCATTCCATTTTGCTCCTTGTCATTATTAATATTTTTCAGGAGGAAATTATTTTTAACTCCGATTCCGGAATCACCCTTCTCCTGTGTGCCATGATGACAGATGTGTTTACAGCCGGCATCTCTGCGGTCATGGTGGTTATGAGGTATTATCCCGTGCAGGAAAATCACCGACCATGCCAGCAGCATTAATGATGTCTTGATTTTAATTGCTTTCCTCAAGGCTTTAATTTGTGCAAATTTAAGAAAAAATAGTTAACGGCAGAGATTTATATACTAATCAACTGTTTGATAGCACTGAAAATAAACTGTTGATTATTTCTTGATTAATTTCCGGTATAAAACAGGTTTATGCAACCGGTGTTTTTTACATTTGTTTGATAATCACATTTCATAATAAATACTTTATGGCAACAGACATTCATTTAAAGGCAGCTGATAATATCAGGCTTCTATCCATGGCTATGGTGGAGAATGCTAAATCAGGACATCCCGGCGGGGCTATGGGAGGGGCAGATTATATACACATACTGTTTTCGGAATATATGAGGTTTGATCCCGGCAATCCTGCGTGGATACATCGTGACAGGTTTTTTCTTGACCCGGGCCATATGTCACCCATGCTATATTCCGTGCTTGCTCTGTACGGGATTATTTCCATAGATGAAATTAAGAATTTCAGGCAATGGGGAAGTCCCACGCCGGGCCATCCCGAGGCTGATACCGGCAGGGGTATAGAAAACACTTCAGGACCCCTGGGGCAGGGGCATACCAATGCCGTGGGTGCTGCTATCGCTGCAAAATTCCTGGAGCAGCGTTTTGGCGAATGGATGTCGCATACCATCTTTACTTACATATCTGACGGTGGCATACAGGAAGAGATCTCGCAGGGAGCCGGCAGGATAGCCGGTCATCTCGGGCTGGGCAACCTGGTTATGTTCTATGACAGCAATGATATACAATTGTCAACAGAGACAAATATTGTGACATCGGAAGATACGGCTGCCAAATATAAGGCATGGGGCTGGCATGTGGTGACAATTGACGGGCATAATCATTCAGAAATACGCCGTGCCCTTGACCAGTCTTTGAAGGAAAAGGACAGGCCAAGTATTATAATAGGAAAGACGGTAATGGGCAAGGGCCTTGTTGATGAAGAGGAAAATTCTTTTGAGGGAAAGACATCGACGCATGGTCAGCCTGTAAGTAAGGCAGGAGCTTCTTTTGAAAAGTCGATGAGGAGACTTGGTGGTGATCCTGAAAATCCTTTTTATATTTTTAAAGAAGTAAAAGACCTCTATAATGATATAATAAATAAGAAGAAAGAGCAGATTAACCTCTTCAGCAGAAAGGAAAAAGCATGGTCAGAAGCCAATCACGCTCTTGCTGAAAAACTGGATTTCTTCTTTTCGGGCAGGGTTCCCGGGATTGATCACTCGGCCATAGAGCAGAAGGGAGACATAGCTACCAGGGCAGCATCATCAGCGGTGCTGTCATTTTATGCCGACCGTATTGAGAACATGATAGTGTCATCTGCCGACCTGGCCAACTCGGACAAGACTGATGGCTTTCTTAGGAAGACAAGGGAGATGAAGCGTGGAGATTTTACAGGTCAGTTTTTACAGGCGGGGGTATCGGAGCTGACAATGGCGGCAATAATGAACGGAATGGCACTGCATGGGGGGGTAATACCTGTATGCGGAACCTTCTTCGTATTCTCGGATTTTATGAAGCCTGCCGTGAGGCTGGCTGCGCTTATGGAACTGCCGGTGAAATATGTCTGGTCACACGATGCTTTCAGGGTGGGGGAGGATGGTCCCACCCACCAGCCTGTTGAACAGGAAGTCCAGATCAGGTTGCTGGAGCAGATTAAGAACCACTCGGGCAAAAGCAGCATGCTGGTGCTCAGACCGGCTGATGCTGCAGAAACAACGGTGTGCTGGCAGATGGCACTAGAAAATACAGATACTCCCACGGCCCTGATCCTTTCAAGACAGAATATCAGCGACCTGCCCACAGGTGGAAGCAGGTATGAAGATGCCATGGGAGCAAAAAAAGGAGCTTATATTGTATCAGATAGCCATGACAAACCTGATGTTGTGCTGCTTGCCAGCGGCTCCGAGGTGAGCACTCTCGTGGAAGGCGCGGCACTGTTAAAGGAGAGAAAAAAGCTTAAAGTAAGGATAGTATCTGTCCCCTCCGAGGGATTGTTCAGAAGACAGGAAAGAGAGTACCAGGATTCAGTATTGCCGGCCGGGATACCACGGTTTGGTCTTACGGCAGGATTGCCCGTAAACCTGGCCGGACTGGTAGGTGAAAATGGACGTATATGGGGACTTGAACAGTTTGGTTATTCGGCACCCTATGAGGTGCTTGATGAAAAATTCGGCTTTACACCGGAGAATGTGTATAAGCAGGTTGTTGAATTTGTGTCACACTGAGGGGAAAAGATCATCAATTTCTTCTGATTGTGGCAGGACTGCTCTGATTTTCTCAAGGTAATGACGTTCTTTTATGATATCAAGGCTGGGTTTAAAATTGATATCAAAGATCCATGACATCTGGAGCAGCTTGAAGTCGTTAAGGTTCAGGATATTTTTCATATTAACAGTTCGTTTCTTCCTGATGTCGTCGAGCACTTCAGTTGAAACTCCGGGGGTGTCAGGCAACTCAAGCTCAAGCCCGTAATTTCTTTTTCCTCCTTTTCTGTGGTAATAATCTGTTACCACTTTCCATATATCGAGCTTATCGGCATCGCGGAGAAGCCTGGAATAAAAAAGGTATGTTCCTGCTTCATCAGCCGGCAGCGACACCTGATTATGATAACCGATAGCTTTTACCACCAGGGCCTGTATTCTGCTATCCAGGTTTCCGAGGACACCATTTCTTAAGATTATTTCAATACCAAGCCCGGCATGGTTAACTGACTTGCTGTCATTGAAAGTCCTGTATCTGGCGTACTGTTCAAAACGCCCGACATCATGCAAAAGAGCGATTATCTCAGCCAGGCGCAACTCATCATCCTTTAATCCCAGTTTTTTCCCTATGGTGAGGATCTCTTTACAAACCCTGTATGTATGCTCTTCCTTAAGTTCTATATTTTCCTGTATTTCCGGGTCACCTTTTTTAAAGGTATCCACATAGTCTGCGAACCACTTTTTTATATTTTCCAGGCCGGCTTCATCAATATTTATTTTCATTAGCTATCTTTCCTTCTTCTCTTAATACTATTGTTTCTAAATTTCTGTTACACCGATTCCCGGGTCTGAGGGCATGATCCAGTGACCGTCATGGAATTGTGCGCCATTGAAAGGATCGTTGCTTATGAGGAGGGAGCCGTCCAGGTCGAGCCACCTCGCCAGGGGCTGCAGCTGCACCGCTGCAGTTATGGCAACTGAAGATGCTATCATGCAGCCAATCATGATGTCAAGATCAAAGGCTCTTGCTATGACGGCCATCCTGTAAGCTTCCATTATACCACCAGACTTCATCAGTTTGATATTTATCCCGTCATAGGCTTCGGCAAGGGGCAGTATATCTTTTGATGTATTAACTGCTTCGTCTGCAATAACCGGGACGGGTGACCTTTCTTTCAGCCACCTGGTTTCTTCAATCATTCCCACAGGCAGAGGTTGTTCAACAAGTTCAACCCCCTTTGCCGCCAGCCACTCAATCATTTTAATGGCCTCTTCTTTATTTGTCCATCCCTCGTTAATATCTACCCTGATGGGCTTATCGCTTACTTCCCTGATGGTTTCTATGATTTCCCTGTCATTTATGTTTGTAAGTTTTACTTTCAGAATACTGTAGGGATCGGCTTCACGAACTTTCTGTTTCAATATTTCAGGTTTGTCAAAGCCAATTGAGAAAGATGTATCAACATATTTGCCCGGATCAAGACCAAAGAATTTGTGTACCGGAATATTTAGCTTTTTCCCAAGCCAGTCGAAGAGGGCAATATCGATTGCCGCTTTTGCCGGTGACAGACCGGCGATTATCTCATTTACCTTTTCCGGTAATTCCGAAAAACTGAACGGATCGGCATCGATGTACACAGGGATTATTTTTTCAAGTTCCTCAATTGTCCTTTCTGCACTCTGCCCTGCACCAGTCATATGTGATGCTTCTCCTATTCCTCTTATGCCGTCTTTTTCGTAATATACAATTACGTCCTCCTTATAGTCGGTACTGCCCCTGCTGATGGTCCATGTATGACCCAGCCTGAGTTTAATTTTTCTGTAGCTTATTTTTACACCGCCCGAGGCTTCACTTACTCCTGTTTCCGCCCTGCCCGCATATATGCCGCTCCATGGAAGCATAACAGAAGTACCGGCCAGACCGGAGAGGGTAAGGAATTTTCGTCTGTTGATTATCATGAGATATGATTTTATACTGCGTAAAAATACAAAAAAAGAAAGCACGTTAGTCCTTAGCCGTTCGTCGAGAGCCGTTCAGGAGTTTTCATTATCTTTGGAGCTCAAAAGACAGGCCTTATGAATTTCAAACTACCCGACGGTATAGAGGGGATGATATTTGACCTTGATGGTACTCTGGCCAATACTATGCCACTGCATATGCAGGCTTGGAAGCAGGCTTGCCAGAGTTTCGGAATGGATATGAGCAGTGAATTCCTGAGATCTTTTACCGGTACTCCCGGCAAAAATATTGCCAGGGCAATTATCAGGTATTACGATAAGGAAGACAGTGTAGATCCTGAGATCATTGCGGAAAGGAAGAAGGAGAACTTTATGAATATGCAGCACCTGGTGAAGGAGGTAAAGCCTGTTGCTGATATAGTGCGGGATTATCACGGCAGGAAAGCCATGGCGCTGGGTACCGGCGGGCACAGGGACACTGTACTCCGCACCCTGGAGGTAATTGGGATGAAGGACTATTTTAAACACATAGTAACAGCAGACGACGTCAGCAGGCATAAGCCTGATCCCGAGACCTTTATAAAATGTGCAGGCTTGCTGGGCATAGCACATGAGAAGATCATTGTTTTTGAGGATGGTGATCTTGGTATCAGGGCAGCCCGCATTGCAGGTATGCATCCTGTAGATGTAAGGAGCTGGTACGAGTATTCATGGTAGATAGACCAACAACTAAGGGCGAACGGCAAATGCAGAGACCTGCCATGGTCAGCCTTTACTTTTTGCCCGTTCCCACCCGCCATAATCACCGGCCATTCGCGGGCTCGCAGCACTCGCCTGCCTGCGGCAAATTGCCTTCGGCGAGCTCCGCTTCGCACTGCCAGGTTTTCTTTTTACTTTTGTTGTTTATCTTTTATCCAGAAATCTCCTTCAAGGTACATTTCCTTGCTGAGTGGTTTGAAGTCGCGTGAATCAGCCACCACCCTGTAGTCAATTCCTTCAACAAGTGCCGGTTTGGCCCGGGCAGACTTGGCACCAATTATATAATCTATTGTGGCCTTAAGGAGCGGTTCATTCTCATCACCAAAGGGCAGCAGGTTTTTATAATCTTCGCTGGCTTCAAAATCAGGCTGTAATCCGTTAACATAACCGGGGGCAGATAAATCAGCCGGATTCCCCAGGGTATTGGTAATCTTAAGAACTATAGGCTGCATAGCCCATTTATGACTTGGATTGAGGTTTTCCCGTGTATAGTAATCCTTGACAGTTACGGATCCAACATACTTGCCCGTAGTATTTTTACCAATTAGTTTTACATCAAAATATGGTTCAAGTCCGTTTATTACAAGTTCACTGGCAGAAGCTGTTGACTTGCTTGTTATTACATATAATTCGCTTATGCCAAGTGATGAGATATCGTAGGTCAGTGTGGTTTGCGTATCTTCATCATATTTTTCAATTACCTCTGTAAAGTAATAGTTGAGATAGTCAGCACCATAGGTGGACTTAATATAGGCAGTGTATTTATCATTCCATTCTGATTTTGCAAATATCTTAGTGTCATCGGTATCATAAATCATACTTGCAAGATAAATTGCTGTCTGTATTGATCCACCTCCGTTATATCTGAGGTCAAGTATTAATCTCTGGACACCCTGGTCCTTAAAATCCTGGAATGCCTGATTCAGTTCTACGTCAAAATTGGAGGTAAAGGCATTATATACAAGATAGCCTGTCTGAACACCTCCTATATCCAGAACATCGGTATAATAGACCGGGTTTTCCTGGAGAACCACAGCATTCATTACTTCGGTGTCTTCCCCGACAATAAATTCATTATCTACGATTGACATAAGGGTAAGATAATAACTATCATTATTGAAAAGAAGGTCCATGTAGTTATCAATTGTCATCTGCTGACCGTTAACCTTGAGAAAAAGATCCCCTCTCTTTAGGCCTGCACCTTCAGCAGGCGATCCGGGCAGTACATATCTTATGTAGCCGAAGATGTCATTGGAACCGTATATCTGTACAAGCCTGAAATCATAACCCATCGACTTGGAAATACCGGCGAATGAATTTTCAAGTTCCTCATAATCGTCAACTATCCATGACCATCTATCAACTGTGCCTCGCTGATATAGGAGATCCTCAAAAAGATCTTCGTAGTTTGATCCAAAGTTATTCAGGTAAGTATAAAAATCCTTTGTTGTGTCGAAATAACCATTTTCCAGTTTGTCAACCATGTCATACCACAGGTAAACGTCCTTAAGGCCTTCGTATATGAAAAGGCTTATCTCATCAGGATCTTCAACTTCAGGTTCTTCATTTTCCGGCGGAATTTCCTTTTCACAGGCATTCAGGCCAAGGATAAGAACTGCTGACAGCAGTAATAGTATTTTATATGCCCTTTTCATTCTTTTTGTTTTTAAGGGTCAAATTTAATAAATACCCTGAGTTATTTACAAAGATTATGCCTTAATAATTAGGGAGTAAATAAAATAAGGCAATTAAAAATAAATAAATTGCACGCTTTTTGGAATCTGTAATAATAAATAACCAGATTTGTAATGAATTATTTTGTGGAAGCCTGAATTTGGTATGTTTATTTAAAAAAATTTCCATGAAAAACATGAACTTTATTGCAGCTTTTCTTATAATGCTCGGTACAGTCAGTTGTGTAACTTTCTTTAACAGTGAGCATGATCTTTTCCGGGTGCATGATATTTATTACCGGTCATGGATGTTAAAAGATATGGAGAAAGGAACCGATGTTTTCATTGAATTCAGGGAGCTGGATGAGGATGTGGAGTTTACCTCCCTGGTTTTCAGGGGTATTGAAGTTGACGTAAATCTTATATCTGAAGGGAGGAGCACAATAGTAAAAGGTACCATAAACACCGGGCCATCCCTGATTGAGAACTATGAGTATAAGGTTACCGGTGAAACTGATATGATAAAATATAATTACAGGGGCAAGGAATTTTCCTATCCGCTAAAAAATATAAGAAGGGAGAGTACCACCTTCACCAGGTAATATCACCCGATACTTTTAAAAATATATTGAACTTACAGCTATACTGTCAGTATCTTCAATATCAATCATTGAATTAATCAACCTTAGCTCCTTAAATTTTCCGAGACTTCCCGGGGTGATGTCTTTTTCCAGTATCAGCCCGCTGTCAAGAAGAAATTCTCTTTTTGTTCCTCTCAGAAGGTAACTTGATGGCGTGTACCAGGTATGGTCCTCAGCTTTTAAGATAATATTTGCACAGGATGTATCGGTTATTTTTCCATTCTTTACCATAAGGATATCATCACATTCACCCTTTTGTTCAAGTAGTTGATCTATCTTATCCCGGTTAATGAATTTATGGTGGTATTCAAGGTCACCCGCATCAATCAATCTCAATGTTCTTATTCTTTTCAATTCATAGGGGGAAAAATCAATCTTCCTTATATGCCTGTCATATTCAATCCTGCATTTGAAAAGTCCTTTCCGGGCGTAAGCCGGTATTATTATCTTGTCACTGAGATCAACTGGAGGCCCTGCATTGAATATATCTTTCCTGGTTTTATTAAAGCGCTTAGAGTGATAGTCAATATTGAATATCTCTCCATCCTTTACCTTTATTGTTTCAACCAAGAGGGACATATATCTTTTTTACAAGTTCCTTGTATTCCATCTCCATCCTGCTCAGGTAGGTTATACCTCCTCCACTTCTGTAAACATATCCTTTATCATTCTGTTCAATAAATCTGATCATTACAGCACTATCCAGTTCTTTGCCCGTAAATATTCCAAATATACCGGTATAATAGCCCCTGTCTGATATTTCACTTTCCCGGATTATTCTTAATGTTTCTTTTTTGGGAGCTCCACTGATTGACCCGGCAGGTAACATTGAGCCTATTATGCTTCCTGCACGGGCTCTCCATCCGGGTCCAAGTGCCCCGGCTATCTCTGAACTCACCTGTAAAAGCGTGTAAGAAGATGTTTCAATTGTATCAATATACCTGTACCTTTCAAGTCTTACATTTTCAGCATTCATACTTAGGTCGTTTCTTATCAGGTCAACAATGGTATTGTGTTCTGCTTTCTCTTTTTCGTCTTCCAGTATGATTTTTTCTGCTTCAGGCACGGAAGCATCAATGGTCCCTTTCATGGGGAAAGACTTTATTGTTCCTGCTTCGTCTATTCTGACAAATATTTCGGGTGAGAATACAACAAATTTATTTTTTATCAGCAATCTGTATCTGGCCCTGCTGCTGTAAAAAATCTCTTCAAGGTTTGCATCCGTTATTATCCTTGAGGGAAATGTCAGGTTTAAGAGGTATGAGTTCCCGTGGACTATATTCCTGATTACATTTTTAAAAGCTTTCTTATATTCTGAAAAACTTACCGGTTCGGCCTTAAGCGTGATTGCATCGTCCCTTTTATGCCGCTCAGGACCGGAATTCTCGAAAAGAGGGGTGCTTATAATTATATCTTCAGGAAGTTCATCCAGCGGATGTATTACCGGTCTCTTTAATTCAAAATCAAACATAAAGAAATATGGACGCTGTGCTTTGCCCATGGAATTCATTCGCTCAGTGGCATATTTCATTATATTTGAGTCCATGAAAGTACTTCTTATTGATAATTATGATTCTTTTACCTACAATATAGCACATATTGTCAGAGCTTCATCGCCGGTAAAATTAGAAATAAAAAAAGCACGGGAAATAGATATTTCATCCCTGTCTGTATATGATAAGATTATTTTCTCTCCAGGGCCTGACCTGCCTCGTAATGGAAATATTATGGAACAGGTTCTTAAATCATATGCACCAACAAAAAGCATACTAGGAATCTGCCTTGGCTTACAGGCAATTGTACTGTTTTACGGGGGTAAACTCATCCGGCTTGAAGAGGTGGTTCACGGAAGGATAAAGATGCTTAAACAAACAGGAGTTGAGTCAACAGTTCTCCGTAATATCCCGGAGAATTTTAAAGCAGGCTTTTATCATTCCTGGGTCAGCGATGCAGACAGTCTGCCCGGGTGCTTTAACGTGACCTGTTTGTCTTCAGGGAGAAGGATTATGGGAATCAGGCACAAGATATATGATATTGAGGCAGTGCAGTTCCATCCCGAATCCATAATGACGCCGGAAGGTGATAAAATGATAAGAAACTGGCTGGAATCAGGTGTTAAGAACTGATTTGTAACTTATGTCTGATTTTAACATACTTTAAATCTTAGTTCACAGATTTATTTTTTTCAAAAATATAACTTTCCTATATTTGCTCCCTCTTTATACTCATTTAATGGACATTCTGAGGAAATATAAACATCTTATCCTTCTGGTAACTGTTCCCGTACTGCTGCTTTTTATGTCAAACTCAATTATGAACAGGCACAGTCACCTCGTAAGGGGATACACATATTCTCATGCTCATCCTTTTAAAAACGGACAGTCTGATCAGTCTTATCCCGGGCACAGCCATACTGATGCCGAACTGCTTATTCTTGACCTCATGGCGAGTGTTGACTTTATCCTGGTTTTAATTCTGATTGCGCTATGGCCGGTTCTTGAAATCAATAAATTATTGCAAAGAAGCAGGAATAATAAAAGACCTGTTCTTGAAAAACTTACATATTCGCTTCGGGGTCCTCCCCTTTATTCTTAATAATCATTACAAGGAAAACCTAGTTTTTAAATCCCTTGCCTTAAAACCCTTATGTTGTTGTGGCGATTGAGGAAGGGAGAACCAGATTTAAGTATAAAAAACAAATGAAACATTTTTTAGTAATTTTTTTCCTGTATTTCAGTGGTGCTTTGATTTTTGGGCAGGAAAAGACGATACCTGACACTCTTGATTACAGGCGCTTGCTTGACAGGATAGAAAAGCTGGAGGCTGCAGCGGATGAGAAAAAGAAGGAAGACGAACTGGCCAGGTTGCTTGAGGAAGCTGATATGCTTTCGGACAGGAAGAAGAAAGAGGATATTGACATTTCAAAAAAGTTCCATAGCGGGGTACGGCAGCAGCAGGGATTAAACCCAAACATAAGTGTACTGGGTGATTTTTTCGGATCAGTAGCATCAGCGCAGGATGAAGTGACATCAGAGCCGGGTGAAAGGACGCATGGGAGCAATGGTTTATTTATGAGGAGCCTGGAAATGTCTTTTACTTCTGCTCTAGACCCTTTCGCACGCGGCAAGGCTTTCCTGGATATCAGCGATGAGGGGCTGTCTGTTGAAGAAGCTTATATGGAGATTCTGAACCTTCCTCTCAAAATGTCATTGAAAGGTGGGGTTTTCTTTCCTGAATTCGGACTTCTTAACAGGCACCATACACATGCCCTGCCACAGTTTGACAGGCCCAGGGCCTGCGTAAATTATTTTGGACTGGACGGCTTTAACGGCATGGGTGCTGCAGTAAATTTCATGCTTCCAGGGATATTATTTTCCGATGCAAGCTCCTTCGATTTTTCCCTCATAAACATAAATGATAACCTCAGTTATTCATCAGATAAAAGTGTTAACCTGGCTTATGTTGGGCACTGGAAAAATTATTATGATATTTCAAATTCCAGTTATATTGAGTATGTTTTCAGTGCCATTGCGGGGAAGAATGACGGGGTTACAGGCTCAAACACCTGCATTGGAAGTTTTGGGCTGCACTATAAATGGGAACCTCCCGGGACTGCAAAATATAAATCATTTGACTGGAAAACAGAATTGTATTACGGGTATAATGAAACTCCTGCCGGAATTGTGAGAAGCAAGGGCTTCTATTCTCTTGTTCACCGTAAATTAAATTCACGTATCTGGGTGGGTGGCAGGATAGGATACAGCGAGATGCCCTATGATAATGAACAGCATGAGTGGGATTATTCGCTTAATTTTGATTTCTGGCAAAGCGAATTTGTTTTTTACCGGATACAATACCAGTATAATTCAAGGGCTATTGCCTACCTTCCTGAAAGAGAGGGCGCATACCCTTCAAATCATACCCTTGTAATACAGTTCTCATGGGCAATGGGCCCGCATAAGCACGAGGCCTACTGATAAGATGTAAATAAAATTTAATAAACAGGATATATGAGAAAGCAAATTATAAGTGTGCTGCTTGCCCTGATAACAATTTCAGCAATGGCAGCCCAAAAGAACCAGATAAGGATAGTATGTTCCTTTTCCGATTATGCATCTATAGCTTCGGAGATAGCTAAAGGGAATGCTGTAGTAGAGATGATATCAAAAGGTGAATCCGATCCGCATTTTATACCACCCAAGCCAAGCTATGCCATGATGCTCAATAAGGCGGATATATGGATAACAACGGGAATGGACCTGGAACAATGGTCGGCCACCCTTCTGGATAAGGCCCGTAACCGTAACATTATGGATGGTGCTATTGGCTTTGTGGCAGTTTCGGATGGGGTGGAGATACTTGATAAACCGGAGAAGGCCGATAGAAGTGAAGGAGACGTTCACCTGATGGGGAATCCACATATAAATACAAGTCCCCTGAACTGGAAAATAATTGCCAGGAATATCACTGTGGGTCTTATAAAGGTTGATCCCCAGAATGCCGCTTTCTATGAGCAGAACAGGGATGATTTTATTGACAGGGTTGACAGGGCTCTTTTTGGGGATGAACTGGTTAATATGTTCGGAGGAGAAACACTTTCGGGTCTCCTCCATAACCATACGCTATTTACTTTCCTGGACAGGGAATACCAGGGAAGGAAGCTTGTTGACCTGCTGGGGGGCTGGTTAAAGGAAGCCCTGCCGTTACGGGGCAACAGGGTTATTGCCTATCATAAGAACTGGGCTTATTTTGCCGATATCTTCGGTCTTGAGATCGCAGGCTTCATTGAACCCAAACCGGGCATACCACCCTCAGCCAAACATGTGCAGTATATGGTAAACCTTATAAAGGAACAGGATATCAAGGTGATGCTGGTGGCAAACTATTTCGAAAAGAAATCGCCCCGGATGATAGAAGACAGGACAGGCATAAAGGCGGTATATCTGCCCCTTTTCGTTAATAATGAACTGGGGATCAACAATAATTTTGAACTGATGGATTACTGGATAAGCCAGATTAAACAAAATATTTAAAAAATGGGAACCCTCGCATTTCTTGCTCCTCCGATAATTTCCTGCATTATCCTGGCCGGGATGCTAAGCTATTTTGGTAACCATATTTTAACAAGGGGTATAATATTTATAGATATTGCCGTAGCACAGATAGCAGCCCTGGGTACCATGATTGGTATCTTACTTGGTTTTGCGGAAAATTCAGTCAATGCCCAGCTCGTATCATATGCTTTTACGATTATTATACTGGGAATCTTCTCTCTCATGAAAGTAAGAAAGCAGGTCCTGCCGCAGGAGGCCATAATTGGGATTTTCTATTGTGTAGCCCTTGGTATGGCACTACTGCTGGCAGAAAAAATTCAGGGCGGTTCAAATTATATTACCAAAACCATTACAGGCAATGTGTTGTGGGTTACATGGAAGAGCGTGTTCAATTGCCTGCTGGTATTTGTGCCTGTGATAATAATTAACCTCCTGATGGGGAAAAGGATAAAAGAGATTTCACATGGTGCATTGACAGGCAATTCTCTCAGGCGTACAAGAATGTACGATCTCGTGTTTTATATAACATTCGGGATAATTATTGTAAAATCAGTACCGGTAATGGGAATTTTCCTCGTCTTTATGCTGCTGATAGGCCCGGCATCCATAAGCAGGATATTTGTTTCATCGTGGAAGGGAAGGATAATGTGGGGCTGGCTGATAGGATCAGCAGGGTCAATACTTGGTATATACATATCATATTCCATGAATATTTCAAACGGCCCGGCTATTGTCAGCCTGATCGGTATTGCAGCCTACTTCTTTGCCTTTGCCCGTCTGTTTAACAACAGGGCCGGTAAAACCAGTGTATCCAACAATCAAATAAGCGCAAAATGATGCTGTCTCTGAATTTCATATTGTTCCCTTTCCTTGGCTGTATTCTCATTGTCCTTATAAATGTCTACTTCGGTATACATGTTATTAAAAGAGAAATTATTTTTATTGATATCGCCCTTGCATCTATTGCTGCCCTGGGTTCGGCAGTGGGTATGGTCCTTTTTAATGTCGGGCATGAAGAGGTGGCGCATGGTGATCATGCATTCTGGCCATACTTATTCTCACTGGGCTTTATTTCCATTGCCTCCCTGGCTTTTACCCTGCTGAGGCACAAAACAATATCAATTCCTCTGGAGGCAATAATAGGAATTGCTTATGCTGTTGCCACAACACTTACAGTCATAATTCTTGATAAGGGTGCCGGTGGTGATGTTCATGTTCATGACATGCTGGTGGGTACAATATTGTGGATTTCAGGGCCCCAACTGGCCAGGCTGGCTATTGTGGTGGCCATAACAGGAATTTTTCACATTGTTTTCAGGAAGAAATTCATGAATCTCACGGAATCATTTCATAATCATGAGCCTGATATTAAGAGGTATAAGCTATGGGATTTCCTGTTTTATTTTTCCTTTGGCCTTGTTGTGGTCGAGGCAGTGAAGATAGCAGGTATACTAACCGTTTTTGCCTTTCTGATTCTTCCTGCCTCACTGTCTGTTTTACTCACCGGTAACTGGACGGGCAAGCTTATAGTTGGCTGGCTGGCAGGCATAGCTGCATCTTTTGCGGGCTTATTGTTCTCCCTGAAGCTTGATGTACCAAGTGCCCCTGTAATAATAAGCCTGCTTGGCCTGGTCCTGATCCTGGGCTATATCTTGTATAAGAGTATAAACAAGAACAAACCCTTAAAAGAACAGCCCTGACCAGAGCCTTCATAGTCGAATATACCTGCCTTCGAAATACCGTTTTGCATGTGAATGAGGTTAAACCTTGACTTCGGTTTTGTGGTTTTTATTGCAAAACCGGCAAGGCCACTCAGTAATACACTGTTTGATCCATAATCACCGACCTGCAATTCCCTGACTTCCATTTCAGTAAGGTTGGGATCCGAAGAAAGTCCGTAACTGCCATACCCGGCATTTTTACAATATTCAGAATTGTTTTTATGGGAGAAACGCGAAACACCGACAAAAAAAATACTGTCCTTATATAGAAGAATATTTATTTTTGCATTAAAGATTGAATGGTTATTTTTGCATGTTTCAAAGTTTTCCTTCGCTGAAACCAGGGAGGCGACAACGGGATGTAGCGCAGTCAGGCCAGCGCACTACGTTCGGGACGTAGGGGTCGGGAGTTCGAATCTCCCCATCCCGACAAACAAAAAAAGCCTGGTACCAAAGTACCGGGCTTTTTTTGTTTGATTCAACCATCCCCGGAGACCACGGCCGCGAAGGAATAGTTGCACAACTTTAAATCCTTTTAGAACTCCGGAAATTGTTTTTTTCTGTCGAAAATAAATGAGATTACTAAAAGAATAGCTGTTATAATAATTACAGGTAACATTTTTATTGGTTGACTCTGATTACATAAAGATCAATATTAGAATAAACCACCATATATTAATCCTGTTACGGTTGCCATTACTACTACAAGAAATACATAAACCACAGTTTTTTGTGTTCCGATAACTCCTCTGATTACAAGCATATTAGGCAGTGAAAGCGAAGGGCCGGCCAGCAGCAATGCCAGAGCAGGGCCTTTGCCCATTCCTGCCACCATCAATCCCTGCAGTATAGGGACCTCGGTCAGAGTGGCAAAGTACATAAATGCACCCACTATGGAGGCATAGAAATTTGAAAGGACAGAGTTGCCTCCTACCAGCTTTGCAACCCAGTCATTTGGAATAACACCCGCCATTGCAGTATCACCATGAGTTGATCCAAGCAGGAAGCCTGCTACCAGTACACCTATCCCGAGCAGGGGCATAATCTGTTTTGCAAAATCCCATGTCGACAGGGTCCATTCCCTGTTATCAGTCTCCTTCTTGTCAAGCAGAGTAATTATGCTTAATCCTGCTATGCCTACTATAACAGGAATCATAGGTGAGGAAGATATAAAAGCTGAGATAGCTGTGACAACACCTGCAATAATTACATAATGCCATCTTAACTTGAGAATATGGATCAAAGAAAAAACGAGTAATAAGCTGAATGCAGATGTAATATACCATTTATTGGCCCATATCCAGTACCAGACCCCACTTGTAACACCGTCAGCAGGTTTCCCCCAGTTGGCAGAGACAAGAATAAGTACCAGCGTGAAAAAATGAAATGCTGTCTGCCACATCGGTCGTTTTTCCGGGAACTCCGGAAAACTCATCTGGTCTTCCTGTTTCTCCTTCTCTTCTTTCCGGTAAATGAGTGACATTGCCGAACCAATGACTATAGCAAACAGAACGGCCCCAACTATCCTTGCGATTCCCATCTCAAATCCCAGAATGCGGGCAGTAAGAATAATTGCCAGGATATTGATGGCAGGTCCCGAATATAGAAATGCAATTGCAGGACCAAGCCCTGAACCCCTCTTATGAATACTTGAAAAAAGCGGAAGAATGGTACAGCTGCAAACAGCCAGGATTGTCCCGGATAATGATGCAACAGTGTAAGCTACCCATTTTTTTGCTTTTGCTCCAAAATATTTCATTACTGCTCCCTGGCTGACAAATACAGAGATTACACCTGCAATAAAAAATGCGGGCAGTAAGCATAGTATTACATGCTCCCGGGCATACCATTTTGCCAGGTCAAGCATAGCCATAACAGCTCCGTTAAATACAGGGCTCTCAAGTGGCATAAAGTATGCAGCTACAAAAACAGCTGCGATCCAGAAAAGTATTTTAAATTCTTTCTTTATTTCCATGTTTGATTTTACTTATTGTTCGTAACTTAACGAACACGATTGATAAATTTTTTTATAGGTAAATCCTTATTATATAATATATTCCAACCACAATAAATACGATCGCAATTATCCTTCTGAACCAGATATCAAAGTTCTTAAGGCGTTTATACAATTTCCCTACTCCTGATACAGTATAGGCAAGCAGCCACGCAAATATAATTACAGGAATACCGGTGGCGATTGCAAAAACAAAGGGAAGAAAAAGGCCCGATGCAGATCCGATAGCCATAGGTATCAGCATACCAAAATAGAGCACCCCGCTATACGGGCAAAAGGCAAGGGCGAACACAATACCCAGCAAAAGGACATCAAGGTAGGACTTTGAATCCTTCTTCTGGAACCGATCGGTTAATGCGCTAATGCCGGGAAGTTTAATCCTGATAATATCAAGCATAAAAAGGCCGATGCCAATTAGCAGGGGACCAAGAATTTTTTCTCCATTTTGCTGAAACCAACCTGAAACTTTAAACTGATCAGCACCTGAAAAAATGATAAAAGCCAGTAGCGTATAGGTAAACGCCCTGCCCAGAGTATATACCAGACCATTGATAAAAACCCTGTTCTTGTTTTCAATATCCTTCCCGATAAAGCCGATAGCCGTTATATTTGTAGCCAGAGGGCAGGGACTGATTGCTGTCATCAGCCCCAGGGCCAAAGCAGTAACAAACGGTAAAGAAGAATTTTCCAGTAAATTGTTCAGAATCTCTCCCATCTGTTATTTTAATATAGGATCAACCTTTTCTTTTATAAGTTCCTTGAATTTTTCAGGATTTGTCCGGGCATACATAAAAGCCTCATTGGTCAGGTTAATTTTCTGATCGCCACCAACAATCAGAAGTGCCTGACCTGATACTCCAAGTTCTTTTCCCTTCTTCTCTCCTTCCGGTTCTTCAATATTATATGCAGTGAAGCTAACTTCACCACCATAATTCCCAGCTACAGCTTCGGATGCTACAGTTTCAATGGCCTTGCAGGTAACACATCTGCTTGTGAGGTGAAAATAATAAACTTGCACATTATCTGATTTCGAGATCTTTGGGGTTTTTACTTCCTTCCCGGTTTGTGCATCACATGAAGAGTTCAAACTCAAAACAAACAAAGTGACTAATAATAATCTGATTGATTTCATTCGTTTAAAATTTTATAATTAATTGAATATAGCTTAGTTAATGTGTTTTATTGATTTTGTATTAATAAATCTTCCAAATCACCCCGTGAAGGAACTCTTCCGGAGAGAACAACGTTTTCATTAATTACCAGTGCAGGAGTATGCATAATTCCATATTCCATAATTTTCATAATATCCTCTTCTTTTACAATTTCGGCTTCAATTCCAAGCTCAGAGACTATTTCTCCTGTAACTTGTTCCAGAGTTTTGCATTTAGGACATCCTGTACCCAATATTTTAATTTCCATTATTATATGTGTTTAATTATTAATTCGTCATTCGCAAAACGACGAACAGCAAATATATAAAAAAATGAAATTCTAAAATGTCTTTGAAGCGAAGTCTTGCTTCTTCCCAATTTTCTTTACTAATACAATATTTTACTCTTGGTCCTTCAATTTGTCCCTGAATTAATCCGGCAGCCTTCAACTCCTTAAGGTGTTGAGACAAGGTGGACTTTGCTATTGGAAGGTCTTCACTCAGATCACCATTGTAACAACAAGACTGATTAGAGAGTAATTCCAATATGGACCTACCCCCTAAATCCGGACGCTGGTTTAAGCCAGGCTGCATTTATAAAATAGGTATTTTGTACGAAGGGATAAAAGAGCTATATTTCCAGATCATACCGGCCGGGGATATTATTGAACAGAACTGAGACATAGTTTGCTGGCCATTCTGAAATGAATTACAATTAATGGGTAGACATATAAATATGATATGTTTTGGGGAAGCAATGAAAACCTGCTCTCAGGGCTGGTGCTGGGGGCTGAAGGCGGAGTTGGCAGTACCTGCAATTATGCTGCTCCTCTCTGTCACAGGCTTATCGAAGCATATGGGGAGGGTGATCTGAATGAGGCACGTGAATATCAGAAAATGGCAGTTTCCATGATCAACCTCCTGAATAAATATTGTGTAATTTCAGTAGGGAAGGCCTTTATGAAATATATTGGAATAGACTGTGATGAATTACGCCTGCCTGTGAATAATGACTGGAAATCAGTTTATGAGGAGTTTAAAAAGACTTCCGAAAGCTCAACATGGATGAAATGTTTTCAAAAGTCTGAAAATGAGGGAAAGTTAAAACATCAATGATTTAAACTCTTAAACCACTTGACCCACTTAAACTTAAAAATATGATTCAGAGATGGTCCTTGAATGGCAAACTGGCCCTTGTTACGGGTGGAACAAGGGGCATTGGCAAGGGTATTACAGAAGAATTGATTGCTCATGGTGCTGAAGTTATATGCACCTCGAGAAGCGGCCCCCCGGATGGTGGTGAACATAAAAACCCGGTTTATATAAAGTCGGATGCATCTTCCGCTGGCGATCGGGAAAGTCTTATTGAATATATCAGGGAGCGTTTTAACAGGCTTGATATACTGGTGAATAATACGGGGACCAATATCAGGAAAAAGACCATTGAATATTCTGAAGAGGAGAGGGATTATATTCTTCACACAAACCTTATTTCAGCTTTCAGCCTTACAAGGGGTTTGTATCCATTTCTCAAAAAAAGTGAAGCCTCGTCAGTGGTGAATATTAGTTCCGTTGCCGGCATGACACACGTCAGAACCGGCTCGGTTTATGGTATGACCAAGGCTGCAATGAACCAGATGACACGGAACCTGGCGGGGGAGTGGGCTGCTGACGGGATAAGGGTAAACTCAGTCGCTCCCTGGTATATTAATACTCCTCTTGCCCGTCAGGTGCTTGAGAATGAAGACTACAGGAATGAAGTACTGTCACGTACACCTATGGGAAGGGTGGGAGAGATCGGGGAAGTGGCTGCACTGGTGGCCTTCCTGTGCATGCCTGCAGCCTCATATATCACCGGCCAGGTTATTGCCGTTGACGGAGGCTTTACAATAAAAGGGTTTTAAGTTTCAAGATAAAAGACAGAAGTACAGACGCGATGAGCTCATCGTAGAGGGGAAGGAGTCACAGTGTTATGCGCATTAAAGAGTTGTATCCCTTTTCTTTCCGGTCCAGTTTGTGTGGAAATATTTGCCTCGTGGCCGGTCATTCCTTTCATAGGTATGAGCTCCGAAATAATCCCTCTGGGCCTGTAAAAGGTTGGCAGGCAGCGTTTTGCTCCTGAAGCTGTCGTAATATGCCAATGCCGAGGATAAGGCCGGGACAGGCAGGCCGTTAACCACTGCTGTGGCTACGACGCGTCGCCATCCTTCCTGAGCATTTTCAATTTTTAAGCGGAAAAAATCATCGAGGATAAGATTTTCAAGATCTTTTTTTCTGTCATATGCTTTGCTGATATCATCCAGGAAGACCGACCGTATTATGCAGCCGGCTCTCCAGAGTCTTGCTATTGACCCATAGTCAAGCATCCATGAAGCTTCCTGCGATGCTTTTCTCATCAGCTCAAAGCCCTGGGCATAAGAGATTATTTTTGCAGCATATACAGCATCTTTTAAATCTTTTAAGAAACGATTCGGATCAGCCGGGGTCCTTACCTCCGGTCCGGTAGTTATTTCAGAAGCCTTCACACGGAGATCTTTCTGTGCTGACAGGTAGCGGGCAAAAACCGATTCTGCGATAAGTGTTAAAGGCGTCCCCTTTTCCAGCGCCTCTATGCCTGTCCATTTACCCGTCCCTTTCTGACCTGCACGGTCAAGTATTTTTTCCAGCAGGGGATAACCATCATCATCCTTGAACTTCATTATATCTGCCGTTATTTCTATAAGGTAACTATCAAGATCCCCCTTATTCCATTCTGTAAACACCCAGGCCATATCTTCATGGTTCATAAAAAGCAGGTTTTTCATAAGAAAATATGCCTCAGCTATTATCTGCATATCTCCGTACTCTATTCCATTATGCACCATCTTGACGAAATGACCGGCCCCGTTTTTCCCTACCCATTCCGCGCAGGGCAAGCCGTCATCTGCCTTGGCGGCAACAGCTCTGAAGATATCTTTTACATAAGGCCATGCACCCGGACTGCCACCGGGCATTATTGAAGGCCCTAGCAGGGCACCTTCTTCACCTCCGCTTACACCGGTCCCTATATAAAGCATGTCATTACTTTCCACATAAGCTGTCCTCCTCCCGGTATTGGCATAATTTGAATTACCCCCGTCAATGATTATATCCCCGGGTTCAAGCAGGGGGATAAGCCTGTCAATAAGTTGGTCAACCGGCTCACCCGCCTTTACCATCATCATAACTTTCCTTGGTTTCTCCAGGCTGCTGACAAAATCTTCAAACGTATAAGTTCCTTTAATATTCTTATCTGCGGCTCTCCCATCAGTAAAAGCTTTGACTTTTTCTGTTGACCTGTTAAAGACCGATACCCTGTATCCCCTGCTTTCCATATTCAGTGCCAGGTTTTCTCCCATAACTGCGAGACCTATGAGTCCGATGTGTGATTTTTCCATTGTTTCAATGTTTAGATGATCAGGTGTTTGGATATTTAAATCCCAGGCTTTTTAATTTATCTATAATAAGGTCATTATTTCCTTTGATTTGAAAAGCATGAAACTCCCTCCTGGGGGGATATTCATTTCTTAATTTTTCAAACATTGTTGGGTTCTCCTTAAGCATTCTGCTGTCATTTTCTATGGAATAAGTATGATATATTGTCCTGCATATTATTTCAAGGTCAGTCCCTGTGAATTTTGAAATGTCTATAAGAGGATCAGGAGGCTCAGGCAGTTTTTCATATTCCCATTCTTTCAGGGGCAGACTAAAATATTCAGACAGCTGCCTGATTACCATCTTAACACCATTTGTTTTTCCGTCGGCTGAGTAGCCTGCTATATGAGCTGTGCCTATTGCTGCGGCTTCAAGAAGCCTGGAATCAATATCGGGTTCGTTTCTCCATACATCAAGCACTACAGCCCTGATGGTTCTTTTTGCCAGACCCTGCATTATTGCCCTTTCATCTGCCACCAGTCCGCGCGAAGTATTTATAAGTATGCACTGATCCTTCATCTGTGTAATAAAATTTTCATTTACAAGCTGGTAGGTTCTGTCAGGGCCTTTAAAGGTCAGGGGTACATGTATGCTGACTATATCTGAGTTATTCAGCAGACTTTTCAGTGAGCTGAATCCCAGGTTCCCTTCCTGTTTTTCGCGTGGAGGATCATTGAGTATGACATTGAAACCAAGTATTTCTGCCATACGGGCCACCCCGGAACCCACATTGCCGACTCCCACTATTCCTATGGTTCTGCTTGCGGGCCGGATTCCGTATTGCATAATTAAATAAACAAGTGCCGAGGCCAGGTACTGCATTACCGAACCCGAGTTACAGCCAGGGGCACTGACACATTTTATTCCCCTTTCGCTGCACCATCCGAGATCGATGTGATCGGTCCCAATTGTAGCCGAACCTATGAATTTAATATCTGTTCCCTTCAGCAAATCTCTGCCACACCTGGTCCGGGTTCTGATGATTAGCGCATCAGCGCCGGAGAGGGTATTATTGTTTATCCTGTTTCCTTCAACATATTCAACACTTGCCCAGGGTTCAAGCACACCCTTTATGTAGGGGATATTTTTATCTATAATTATTTTCATTATCAGCGTTTACATTTATTTTTTTCCGTGTTGACCAAAGCCCCATGCCCGGATCGGGGATATAGTAAAACTCTTCACCTTCGTGATTTATATTGAAGCCCTCACGGAGGTTTTCTGTATTATATTTATCTCTTGTTTCCTCTATGTCGGCATAATCAAATCCCGCGCTTCGTATATCCTTTTCAAGCATTTTCTGTGTACAATATGTTACTTTAAACCTG
The DNA here is from genome assembly GCA_011050615.1 of Bacteroidota bacterium. Lineage (GTDB taxonomy): Bacteria > Bacteroidota > Bacteroidia > Bacteroidales > VadinHA17 > UBA9300. The sequence continues at coordinate 41,919 of DRFJ01000049.1, read as the reverse complement.
TTATCAGGGCTTCCATGTATAAGATGGGCTGCAGCACCAAGGTTTTCCTGAAGATCAGCATTTTCCTTTACAAGATGCATAATCTCTTCCGGTGTTCGGTAACCGTATTTTCGTATCAGTCTGTCTATTATTTTGTCCTCCCCGAATTCTCTTATGCCAGGTGCAATTATTATCAGTTCACCCTTATCGGCAATGGCCATTCTTGTACGGTATATTGCCTTATTCCCAAGCCAGGTGCTACGGTATTCCCGGGGTTTAAGGCAGACTAGCATTTTAGCAGGTTCTTTTTCAATAACATTAATATTCAGCCTGGAGGATAATGATGAGGCTTTCATAAAACATTCAATATCAGAACCTATAAAAAGCCCTTTCATTGCTGGCCGGCCATCCGGATCACTATCAATAACAGTAAGCACATACAGAATATTAAGTTGACCTGCAAACAGGTTGTCACCACGGTTAATAAGTTTCCTCACCGGATTCCTGGCCCGGCCCAACAAATTTTCAATGCCATAAACGGCAGCCATGTAATGGCTTTTATTTATTGACTCATATCCGCCACAGCCAATGAAAATATTCTTGTTGTAATTGGCCATACCCGTTACTTCATGCGGAACCACTTGTCCAATTGAAATAATCAGTGATTGAGAATGATCAATGATAAGCTTATTTACCTGGACAGGCCAGTTGTAATTTAGTTTGCCTCCTGTTGCTTCTTTTATGAAAGAAGCGGGTATTTTCCCCAGGGTAATAATATCCCTGTGGCAACTATGCTGCCTGAAGAGCTTATGGGGAACAGTACCGTACATAAGGCTTATTTCGTTGGCTGTCATTGGTTTATGTGTTCCAAGTGCAGGCAGGATATCTTTTACTCTCTTCCCGTACTCCTTCCATATAAGTTCGCTAATTTTCCCTGCACCTGAGTTTATCCTGGTGATATCGGGAGGTATAATCAAAATTGGTTTACCCTGTCCGGCTGATTCAACAGCAGCAATAAGAGCTTTTCTGATCTGCCTGTCTTCTATAGATCTGTCTTCACTTTCAATGCTGTAATATAGCATGAGCAGAGTTTTGATTTATTATCTTTCCCATTGCGGTGTTTCAGGGAGGGCTTTTTTAAATTCCTTCAGCAGCCTTGCCTGGTACACGCCCCTGAATGATCCGGACAGGAACCTGTCAAATGCTTCGTTTTTTAGCCTGCCCCATGATACCACTTCTTTCCCGGGGATCACAGGGTAAAATAGCACATTATTATCCATCGCCGCTTTCATGTCTCCCGGGGCATCTCCTATAACAAGGATACTGTCATCGGGGTATTTGCCTTTAGCACCCAGGGCAATATGTTCAGTTTTTGTGCCGTGTTCCTGCCCTGCTATAAACCTTACAAATCTATCAATACCATGTTCTTTCCATTCTCTTTCAAGTGCTTCAAGCGGGGTCTGTGACACTACAATACAATCGGCATCGTGGCTTATCTTCCGTATACATTCCGGGGCATTCCTGAACGGACTTATTGCCTTCAGCCATTTGCTGATATCCTTATTTATTTCTTCTGACCATTCAAGAACAGTATGCAGGGAAGGATCCGTATTTTTTTTACAGTAATTTCTTAGCGATTCATTTCCAAGCCTGGTCTCACCCTTGATCCATTCTTTTAATGTTTCCATTTCAGGCAGCTCAACTCCTGCTTCCTTCACTTCTTTTCTTTGCCCAAGCAATTCAAAAACTTTCACAAGGGCAGGAAACCTGTTCAATCCCCTGTAAACGGAATAAAGGTTTACAAACTCCCATGTTTCCCTTACAGTTCCTGAAATTGGAAACAGGTTAAAATATTTTATCCCGCAGGGAATAAAAAACTCTTTTTGTTTGATTTCCATTGTATCAAACACACAGCCATCCGAATCAATTCCGGTAAAAAACTCTTTACAGGGTTTTAAATCTTTCAATAATTGATAGTTGTCCATTTTAATAAGCCTCCGGTATATATTTTTCAAGTTTCTTTTCCGCAAAAAGCGGCTTGAAACGTGTGAACCGCTGGATCCCATTGCTCAGGGGAATACGAATCCATTCATCTCCTATCAGGGGACTGGCATAATTAATAAACTTATCAGTTACATCGTATCTCTTATCACTTATCCAGTGTTCAGGGAAGTTTCTTTCAGACAGTGCTACGTCCTTAAGCTTCACCTTATCATATATGATCTCATAAGCGGGTCCGGTGGATCGGAGCAGTGTTGCCATCCAGCCATTTTCGCCAGCTCGGGCTATCTCAACAGCTTTTTTCCCCACCATACCGGCTTCTTCAAGGTCGACACCTGATGCATAAATCATTGAATGCCGCTGATCGGTACCGGGAACCTGCCCCCTGGCAGCTCCTCTTGCTTTAAGCCCTGCACTGTTCAGGTAGTTTATCACCACCTGCTGGACACTCATCCTGGAGGCTCCGTATTCTGAATGTCCGAAGGCGTCCCTGAGTTCGCCAAGGTCACCCGCATGAAAGCCTTCGCTGACAACAACAATGCACCGGCCGTATTCAAGCAGGTATTTATTTACGTTTTCAGCCATTTCGGGTAAAGAAACAGTTGATTCGGCCATGTAAATCTGAAGCGGAAATTCCCTGTTGGGATCTGCAAGCCTTGCAGCAGCTGGTATGAAACCTGTCTTTCTTCCCATTACCTGTACCACTATCACGGGGTCAGCAGGAGAGGAGCCCCTGTTTTCCTCGTTAAGATTCTGAATATTGTGAGCCCAGTACCTGGCAACGGAACCGTACCCGGGGGTATGGTCTATCAGTTTGAATTCACTGTCGCCCAGATCATTGTCGATCGTTTTGGGTACGCCCACCGATATGGTTTCAAGCCCGTATTCATTGCATTTTTCACTTACCTTCATAATTGTATGCTGCGAATCATTACCCCCAATATAGAAGAAATAACCTATATTATGGGCGCGGAAAACCTGAATAATACGGTCAAGGTCCTTATTTTGCCCGTCTTTAAGTTTATACCTGCAGGTCCCAATGCTGCCGGCAGCGGGTGTGGTTTTCAAAAGTTCAATCTCCCTTTTATCCTGGCTTGAAATATTCAGCAAGTCTTCTTTAAGAATGCCCTCAATACCATGCCATCCCCCGTATATGGTTCCAAATGTGGAGCTGTCCTGCAAGCAGGTTTCAATAATACCTTTAAGTGTATTATTTATTACCGGTGACGGACCGCCTGATTGTGCTATAATAACATTTTTTACTGCCACGTATAAATATAATTCAATGCGTTTAATACAGCAAATATCATAAATGTAACCGAAACTTCAGTTTAGGACAGTAACATTCAGGTATATTTCAAAATAAGTATCGCCTGTTTCGATTTAATGAATCCCCACTGATGAATAATACAGCCAGTGACCTGAAGGAATAAAATTCTTTAGAACAATTCTAAATTACCAAAACATGATTTTTCCCAGTTTTTGTGCGCCCGCGCTGTACTATTTTTAGCCCCTCTGAAAGTTAAATATATAATTACTAAAAAAACATTTTTAAATATGTATCAAACTGATAATCTGGTGAAGGATCTGGTTGAAACACACGGTCGCCGCAGAGAAAGCCTTATGCCCATCCTGCAGGGCATTGTTGAGCAACACAATTATCTCAGCGATGATGCCATGGTTGAGGTAGCCAAAGAGCTTGACATATCCGCCGCAGAGGTATATGGTACCGCTTCTTTTTATTCTTTTCTTGATACAGAGCCAAGGGGCAAATATGTAATCAGGGTATGCAAAACCATAACATGCGCCATGAAAGGCAAACACGAAGTTATTGAGACCCTGGAGGATATCTTGAAAATAAAGGTTGGGGAGACAACCTCGAGCGGTTTGTTTACACTCCTGGAAACCAATTGCATGGGCTGGTGCCATAAAGCGCCGGCTATGCTTATTAATGATGTTCCCTATACAGAGCTGAACAGGGAGAAGATTGTTAAGATTATTAAAGATTACATGCATAAATAAGAGGACTTGATAATGAAAACCAAGAAAATAAGTAAAGTTGATCTGATATTTGAACACATTAATCCACGGGAAGTACTGACCAAGGCGTGCGATATGTCTCCTGAAGATATCATAAATGAGATGCTTGAATCAGGTCTCAAGGGCAGGGGAGGAGCAGGCTTTCCTACAGGAATGAAGTGGAAGTTATGTGCAGAAGAGAAGAACAGGACAAAATATATAGTTTGTAACGCTGATGAGGGTGAACCAGGGACTTTCAAAGACCGTGAGATTCTTGACAGGGTAGCTTACAAGGTATACACCGGGATGGCTATTGCCGGCAGGGCAGTAGGGGCAAAAAAAGGGATCATTTACCTGAGGGGTGAATATAAATTCCTCCTCCCGCAATTAAGGATGGAACTGGACGGCTTTCATAAGATGATCAATGAAATATGTTACGATTTTGAAATTGATTTCAGACTTGGCAGCGGGGCTTATATCTGTGGTGAAGAAAGCGCCATGTTTGAGTCGATAGAAGGCAAGAGGGGTGAACCAAGGAACAAACCTCCCTATCCTACTGCCAGTGGACTGTTTGGGAAACCTACGGTAGTAAATAATGTGGAAACACTTGTCAATTCTGTAATTATTCTCAAGTATGGTGCTGAGAAATATAAGCTCTTAGGCACCAGGTTTTCAACCGGCGCCAAAGTATTCTCAGTATCGGGCGACACACCCATCCCGGGCATTTACGAACTGGAGCTGGGGATGTCACTGCTGGAGTTTGTAAATGAATTTGGTGATGGCGACACCAAGGCAGTGCAGGTCGGAGGAGCTGCAGGCTTCTGTGTACCGAGAAAATTGTTTGCAAGCACTGTGATCGGCTTTGAAGGAGTTCCCACAGGAGGATCAATGAAGCTGTTCAACAGTTCGCGATCAATGTATCATGTCCTGCATAATTACCTTGATTTCTTTGCAGAAGAATCATGCGGGCAGTGTACACCCTGCCGTGTCGGTTGTCAGCAACTGCTCAAAGGTGTGGAGAGCGTAAAGAGGGGAGAATCAAAATCGACTTATCTGAATGAACTGGTTAAACTGGCGGCTACGATGAAAATAGCATCCAAATGCGGACTCGGCCAGTCAGTAGGCAATGCATTTAATTCAATCGTTGAAAACTTCAGAGAGGAAATCATCTACTAAAGAAGACAGAAAAATGAAAAAAGATAAAATGGTAAACCTGAAAATAAATAACCAGCCTGTATCGGTACCTGAAGGATCAACCATATTGCAGGCTGCAAAGAAATTGAATATTCATATCCCCACCCTTTGTAACCATGACGACCTTTGCGTTGCAGGTAACTGCCGGGTCTGTGTTGTGGAGCAAAAGGGGGCAAAGGTTCTTGCCGCTGCATGTGCTCAGCCTGTACAGGAAGGAATGGAGATATTAACCAATTCGATGAAGGTACGTAATGCCAGGAAACACGTGATCGAACTGCTTCTGTCAGAACACAGGGCCGATTGCACCAAATGTTACAGAAACCAGAATTGTGAGCTGCAGACCCTTGCCAATGAGTTTTCTTTTGGTGATCATCTGTTTCTTGATATCGTCGGTGATCATGAACGCCTGATTGATGATGCCAGCTGTGCCATTATCAAGGACGACAGTAAATGTATACGTTGTCAGCGTTGCGTACGCACCTGCAGTGAGTTGCAGAAGGTTTCGGCAATAGCTGTGAGCGGAAAAGGTTCTGATATGAAAATATCAACTTTCCATGACAGACCAATAAGCCACGTTGTATGTACAAATTGCGGACAATGTGTTAACCGTTGCCCGACCGGAGCTCTTACAGAGAAAAATTATATAGATTTTGTATGGGACGCAATATATGATCCTGAAAAATATGTTGTTGTGCAAACAGCCCCTGCTGTAAGGGTGAGCATTGGAGAAGACCTGGGATATGATCCGGGGGAAAGGGTAACAGGTAAGATGGTTACAGCCCTTAAACAGCTCGGTTTTGATTCGGTACTAGATACGGATTTCACGGCTGACCTTACCATTATTGAAGAAGGTACAGAGCTTCTGACCAGGCTCAGGAAGGCATTGGTTGAAAAAGATAAGGATGCAGTTCTTCCCATGTATACTTCATGTTCACCGGGATGGATAAAATTTATTGAGCACAAGTTTCCGGAGATGCTGAAGAATCTTTCAACCTGTAAGTCCCCACAGCAAATGTTCGGGGCCCTGGCAAAAACTTACTATGCACAAAACATAGGTGTCAGTCCTGAAAAAATCGTCTCAGTCTCGATAATGCCGTGTACTGCCAAAAAGTATGAAGCAAACAGGCCGGAAATGAGGGATAGCGGTTACAAGGATGTAGACTATGTACTCACAACAAGAGAATTTGCAATGATGATCAAGCAGGCCGGTATTGATTTCAGGATGCTTGAACCATCAAATTATGATTCAATTATGGGTGATTCAACCGGTGCTGGAGCTATTTTTGGAGCCACCGGTGGTGTTATGGAAGCAGCCATCCGAACGGCTTATGAAATTGTTACGGGCAAGCCCGTACCCTTTGATAACCTCAATATTATACCGGCCAGGGGAATGGAAGGAGTGAAGGAGGCAAGCCTGAAAATAGAGGGATGTCTAAAAGAGTGGAGTTTCCTGGAAGGAGTGGAACTGAAAGTGGCAATAGCTCACGGGCTTACCAATGCCAACAAGGTGATGACTGCCATAAGTAAGGGAGAAGCGGATTATCACTTTGTTGAAATAATGGCATGCCCGGGTGGATGTATCGGAGGTGGCGGACAACCCATACCCACAAATATGACAATACGCCAGCAAAGGATAGATGCCATATATGCCGAGGATTTGAGTATGCCTATAAGGAAATCACATGACAATCCTGAAGTTAAAAAACTGTATGAAGACTTCCTGGAGAAACCAAACGGTCATAAGGCACATGAATTACTGCATACTCATTATGTAGAGAGGGTGCGGTATTAGCATTAAAGCAATAAGCGGTTAAAAAAAAGCAGAGACGCCCAATCCGGGCGTCTCTGCTTTTTTCCCCCCTTTTTGTCTTGAGCCTTCACCCTTTAGTCTTTTTAATCAGCCAGGCCATATTCTCACCTAGTGTTCTCATCGTTTTCAGACCTTCCTCGTCATTTAATACATCTCCTTTTTCCCTCCCTATACCTATGTTCCAGTAAGAGGACCCGGGTATAATCATTTCATTAATGAGAAAGAAGTGGTTAATACTGTCGAAGGAATGTATGGCTCCTGCACGTCTGACAGCTATTACAGCAGCACCGGCTTTTCTTTTCAGGGGATTGCCGGCAGCCCGTAGCGCATACCCGGCTACATCAAGCAGGGCTTTCGTTTCTGGCGTGATATCTGAAAAATATACGGGCGATCCGATAAGAAGACCATCAGCCTTAGTCATCTTTACCAGTATTTCGTTGAGCAGCTTATTGCTTATATGACACTGGCCATCCTTTTCTTTCTTGCATTTCATGCAGGCGGTACAGGGTTTTATTTTTTTACCGCCAATCTTGATTAACTCGGTATCTATGCCATGCTCTTCCAGTACCTTCATTGCTTCCCTCAGAAGGAGCTCGGTATTACCTTTTTTACGCGGACTGCCGTTTATTGCAAGTACCTTCATAATTACAGGACGTTTTGATTATTTATTACTTTATTTATTGACTAAGGCATTAGATCTTCAATCGTAGGAGGAGCCGCATCATCTTTTTTATCAAGGCCTTTTTTCCTGCTATTTCCCGAACCAGAATAAAGATCTTCTATTTTAACAGGCCCTCCTTTATCTTCTTCAGTTCTCTCCCTGATTACCTCGCCAGTGTTATCCGACCGGGCATTAAAATAAAGAACAAGGCTGAATAAGGGGAATAAGGGCATGGTCAGGGCATTAATAATGGCATTGAGTATTATAAAGGAAGGTTTGCTCGTAATGTCAAGTATTTCGCTTGCATTCTCCGGGTTCATAATTGTCCTGAAGAAACTCCCTCCGTAGGGTATCATGATTATGGCACTGAGAATAAAAGAGATAACCATAATAAGAATTATAAATACAGCTACCCATCCAATATTAGGCCAGAAACGTTTATGTGCGAGCCTGATGGTGGCAGTGATGGTCTCACCAAGGCCCCTGTCTTCAATCATGAGGACCGGAGCTATGAATGCATAAATCATTACTACATAGACAGTGGAGAACAGGGCCCCGATAAAGAAGAGGAAAATACCCAGGGTTAAGGCAAACATGGCAAATACAGCAAGAATAATGTCCAGCAGGAGGAGAGGCAGAAAAAATTTGACAATTCCTGTTGTGCCAATGGAAAATACTGTAGCGTCAGGATCAAGCGGCTTTCTTATGATATAGTACTGTAATATCAGGGTAAAGGTAAAAGTGAAGAGTAAGATGAGTGAATAGGGTCCCATCATGGATTTCACAATAGCAATCATCTCCTCAGGGTCAGTTACCGAATAAATTTCCGAGATGTTAATCTTTCCGGTCAGATATGAAGTGATAAGCGAAAAGACAAATGTTATAAGCATCAGGCTGCCAAACCATTTCTTATAGAATTCCCATATTGAACCAAGAGCTGTATCAAGGTCGTATTTTTTATTCAGGGGGTGTTGGGTATAGTCAATCATAAAATTATGTTTTTGTTTTCAGCATGTAAATATACATAATAACGATCAGCCTATCAGTTCGAGTATATCCTTAATTTCCATTTCCCTTAAGGGATTATTCGTGGAGATGAAAGTTTCAGCAAGGCGGGATTTCTTTTCTTGCAATTTTACAATTTTTTCCTCTATACTGTTCGAAGTAATATATCTTTTAACAAATACATTTTTTTTCTGCCCTATCCTGTGGGCTCTGCTCAGTGCCTGCAGTTCGGCCGAGGGGTTCCACCAGGGATCGAGGATAAAAACATAATCGGCTGCGGTCAGGTTAAGACCCAGCCCCCCTGCCTTAAGAGAAATAAGGAAAATATTTATGCCTTTATCAGACTGGAAGTCATTAACTATATCCCCCCTTTTGTTACTGCGGCCGGTAAGAAAGGAGTATTGCAATCCTGCTGAATCAAATTCCCTGGCGTAAAGATCAAGGTGCCTGACGAATGATGAAAAGGCAAGAATCTTATGACCCTCGGAAATTACAGACTCAATATCGTGCAGTACATTTTCAAATTTGCCTGAATCGGAACTGTAGTCTGGATCGGCGAGAACGGGATGATTGGATATCTGTCTGAGCTTCATCAGTCCCTGCAAGACTATAATAGCCGATTTTTCTTCACCGGTTTTTTCAACTGTTTCGAGTATTGAATTCCTGACAACTGATTTTTCCTCTTCATATTTCCTGTGCTGGTCTTCACTCATGTTACAGTAAACCATGTTTTCAACTACAGGTGGCAGGTCATGTGTTACTTCCTCTTTAGTCCTCCTTAATATAAATGGCTTTATTAATTTTGTCAATCTTTCTTCACGTTCTTCCGACTGGTCTTTTTCGATAGGCCGGGCAAATTGCCTGTTGAAATAAGCAAGGCTACCCAATAAGCCCTTATTAACGAAATTAAGCTGTGTCCACAGATCGGTCAGGGAATTTTCCACGGGAGTCCCTGTGAGAACAAGTTTGTGTTCAGATTGCAGTCTTGAAATTGCCTTGTATAACTGTGAGGCCGGGTTCTTCTTCAAAAATTGTGAAGGCATTAGCCGGTTCATTATGAAATATTGTTTTCCCTTCATATTCAAATTTAAGAATGAGAGCAGCTATATTTCTTATACCTTTTTCAAGATACAATGCGGCTGAGCGTTCCGGGATGATATTGATTATTTCAAAACCAAGTGCCCTCACATTGTGATTGTTCACGAGCTTCCTTACAAAGCCGGAGAAATATTTTTTGTTATGGTTCCCCGGTATTCTTACTTCTTTTTTTAGCAGGAAGGGCATGAGCTTGGAGCCTTCAATCTCATCAACCGGTATTATCTTATCATTATGTCTTATAAGGCAGGGATAATTACAAAGGATCTCAATTTCACTGTTAAGGAGATCAATCTTCCCTCCGTTAATGTATAATTCCGGGATGTATTTACTTTCTTCACTTCCCTTTTCAAAGGTGAAGAGGGGCTTAATACTTTTTCCGCAAATATTCAGGAGATCCTCCGGGTGAAGATTGCTTGTGCCTGTTTTTTGCCGGTAAACAGGTATTGAGTATTCATTAATAATATTAAAGCATTTATAGAGTTTTCGTTCAATATATGGCTTAACATGTTTTTCAAATCTTTCCCCGCTTATTTTTTCTGTAAATTCCACCACTGTCTTTTCACGTGAAAAAAGGCGGAAAAGATAACGGTTCGAATAGCTGTTAATAAGTTCTGTCAGTTCAGTTTCGGCTTCCGTCAGTTCATCCATGATGCCGGGTGAGGCGTATGGTGAAAGGCATTCAAGGGGGCTGTAGTACTCATTTCCTTCTTCCTTCTCCACAATCCACGGAAGGAAAACAGAACCCCATAACCTGTGTTTCCCCAGTATAATCACAAAGGCACGATGCGATATTTTTTTTTGCGGAATCAAATCAATGGTAATAGTATAACATGCAATTATGGTTAAGATATTGCACTTTTCAAAGCAAGTTGACTCTCTTTTTATAAATTTACAGCTCGTATAAGTCATATTATGGACAGGAAAATACTGCATATTGATATGGATGCTTTTTTTGCTTCAATTGAGCAAAAAGACAGGCCAGAATTGAAAGGCAGGCCGGTGGTGGTAGGATCAGATTCATCCCGTGGTGTTGTTGCAGCAGCCAGCTATGAGGCGCGTAAGTACGGTATCAGATCGGCCATGCCCAGTATTACGGCAAAGAGATTGTGTCCCGGTCTTGTGTTTACTAAGCACAGGATGTACAGATATAGGGAAGTATCATCGATCATTTTTGATATTTTTCATAACTACAGCCCGCTTGTTGAAGCTCTGTCAATTGATGAAGCCTTCCTGGATGTGAGTATGACTGCTGCCAATCTGGATGCTGCCACAGCCATTGCCAGGAATATTAAGAAAGAAATCAGGGATAAGACAGGTCTTGGCTGTTCAGCAGGTATTTCGGTAAATAAGTTCCTGGCAAAATTATCATCAGATGTTAATAAGCCCGATGGCCTGTATATTATCTATCCGTCAGATATTGACCAATTTATCTGTAGCCTTCCAATTGAGCGTTTTTTTGGGATAGGTAAGGTGACAGCAGAAAAGATGCATCGTTTCGGTATACATACGGGAACTGACCTCCGGCGGGCTGATCTCTCCTTCCTTGAAAGGAATTTTGGGAAGGCCGGAATGTTCTTTTATGATATAGCCAGGGGTATTGACAACAGGAAAGTTGAAGCTGGCAGGATAAGGAAATCTATAGGGGCGGAGCTGACTTTTGAAAAGGACCTGACAACGGATTTTGAGATAATAGCAGAATTATACAAACTTGAAAAAGAGCTGTGGGCCAGGGTCGAAAAACAAGATAAAAGGGGGAAAACCTTAACTGTGAAAGTTAAATTTGACGATTTCAGGCAGATTACAAAGAGTTATACACTGGACAGGCAGATTGACAGCTTTAGTGTTTTGCACTCAACAATGCAAAGACTGAGGGAGCAGATATATTTTAAGAGGAAGAGAGTGCGATTGCTTGGGGTATCAATTTCTAATCTTGAAGATGAGCATCTTCCGGGCGAGCAGCTGAAGATATGGATATAAGACCTTTTAATTATTGCCTGTAACCTGATCTTTTTGTAATAAAACCATTGTTAACCCATTCTTAACCTTATTCCATAATAAAGATGATCCCTTTCCTTGCCGTTAAAATCGGCTACCCCGGGCATTCTGCCCCATTCCCGGAAACCAAATTTTTCCAGTAGCCTGATGCTGGCCTCATTGTGGGCAAGGAGAATGGCTATCAATGTTTTGAATTTATATTCCGGGGCTTTGTTAATGGCGTGTTCCATCAGTGCGCTGCCTGTTCCTCTTCCCCTGTAATTCTCATCAATAAAGTAGCTTATTTCGGCTGTATACCTCATTGCCATACGGCGCGGGCGATAAGGACTGAATGAAAAATAACCGGCCATTTCATCACCTGTGTCTGCAACAAAAACAGGGTAGCTTGACCTGTCATATGCCTTATACCACTGCAGACGCTCTTCCATGGTGAAGGGAACCATGTCGGCTGTGGACATTTCATAGGGTATTACCTGGTTATAGATGTTGTTGATTGCTTCCAGGTCTTTTTCTGTTGCCGCTCGGATTTTCATATCTAAAAGATAAGAGTTAAAAGGGAAAAGACAAAATAGGGTAGCTTCGCCTTCCACACCGGGATTACTCCTTCACTTCGTTCAGCAGGGATCCCTGAGCCCGGAACCATAAACCCGCGCTGGGCGCGGGTTTATATCTGCAAATGCCCTGGCGGAGAGAGAGGGGTTCGAACCCTCGGTCCCGATTCCTCGGGACAACGGTTTTCGAGACCGCCCCGTTCGACCACTCCGGCATCTCTCCAGAATCGATCTGCAAATCTACAAAATATTAATTCTTTTGTGAACGTCATGTTAATTATAAAAGATAATTATACCGGGATGGTGGAATTTGTTTAATTCTTTATTATTTTGTAATTCAATTACCATTAACTAAAAATTATATTTGCCGTGAAAAAATTATTGATATTATTATTTATCCTGCCCCTGGCTATGGTATCGTGCAAGCAGGATCTGAAAAGTACAGAAAAGGATAATCCTTTCTTTTCAGAGTATAAAACTCCGTTCGGGGTTCCGCCTTTCGATGAAATAAGGGTTGAACATTTTATCCCTGCCTTTGAGAAAGGTATGGAAGAACATAAGAAAGAGGTGGAAGCCATTCTCAGCAGCGATGAGGAAGCAACATTTCAGAATACCATTGTTGCAATGGATAATACAGGCAAACTCCTTAATAAGGTTGCATATACCTTTTTTGGCCTGAGCGATGCAAATACAAGTCCTGAACTGCAGGAAGTGCAGATGGAAATATCACCCAGGCTTGCCGGGCACAGCGATGAAATAAGTCTCGATCCAAGATTTTTCGAAAGGGTGGAGACTGTATATAATAATATGGAAAAATTTGATCTCAATGATGAGGAGAAGTTCCTTTTGGAGAATATTTATAAGGAACTGGTGAGAGAAGGCGCTGCCCTGGACCCGGAACAGAAAGAGAAGCTGAAGGAAATGAACCAGAGATTGTCTGTGCTCCGGGTTGAATTTAATCAGAATGTGCTTGCGGAGACCAATAATTATGTACTTGAAATAAGCAAGGAAGAAGATCTTGAAGGCCTGCCCGAATCGGTAATTAACAGTGCAGCCGAAGAAGCTGCAGCCAGGGGCCTTGACGGTAAATGGGTGTTTACCACACAGAAACCCAGCATGTTGCCCTTCCTGCAATATTCAAAAAAACCCAAACTCAGGGAGAGGTTATATAATGCATATCTAAACAGGGGCAATAATGATAACGATTATGATAACAAGGAAATACTGGCAGAGATGATGGAAATAAGAGCCGACAGGGCCAGGCTCCTGGGCTATGAGACCCACTCCCACCTTGTGCTTGAACCGAGAATGGCAAAAGAACCTGCTAATGTATATGACCTGCTCAATACGCTCTGGTCAGCTGCCATGCCTGCCGCGAAAAATGACCTCGATGAAATGCAGGCAATAGCCGACAGGGAAGGTGACGGTATTGATATACAGTCGAGTGACTGGTGGTATTATGCCGAGAAACTGCGCAAGGAAAAATATGACCTCGACGATAATGAACTGAGACCCTATTTTAAACTTGAAAATGTTAGACAGGGCGCTTTTTCACTTGCCGGTAAACTGTACGGAATAACTTTTACGGAAATAAAAGATATCCCAAAACCACACGAAGAGGCTGTCGCCTATGAAGTAAAAGAAGAAAACGGGGAACACCTGGGAGTCCTATACCTTGATTTTCATCCTCGCGGGAGTAAGAACCAGGGAGCATGGTGCGGATCGTACAGGGATCATAAGATTGAAGACGGCAAGAAAATTACACCGGTGGTGACAATGGTAATGAACTTCACCCGGCCAAGCGGTGATAAACCATCCCTGCTGTCACTGGATGAGGTTACCACCCTCTTCCATGAGTTCGGGCATGCACTAGACGCGCTGTTCTCAACAAAAACATATGGTTATGAATATATTGCATGGGATTTCGTGGAACTGCCCAGCCAGATAATGGAACACTGGGTGACTGAACCGGAAATGCTGAAATCATACGCACTGCACTACGAAACGGGCGAACCAATACCAGATGAACTGATAGAGAAGATAAGGAACAGCAGCTTCTTTAACCAGGGCTTTGCCAAAGGTGAATATCTTGCTGCCTGCTACCTCGATATGGCCTATCATACTATTGATTCAGAAACTGAAGTAAACGTCCCGCAATTTGAGCGGAAAACAATGGATGAGATAGGTCTCATACCGGAAATTGAACCGCGGTACAGGAGTACATACTTCCTGCATATAGTTGGAGGATATGCCTCAGGTTATTATTCATATGACTGGGCAGCCGTTCTTGACCATGATGCATATGAGGCCTTCAGGGAGAAGGGTATATTCGACAGGGAAACAGCTCAGTCATTCAGGGAGAATATACTCGAGAAAAACGGTACTATGGACGCCATGGAAATGTATGTCAATTTCAGGGGCAGAGAGCCCGAAAGAACACCCTTTCTGAGAAACCTGGGTTTCCTGAATTAAGATCCCAATTTCAAACAGGGAGCGTATGAAGTATCTTTCATTTATTGTAATAATTCTGTTTGCTCTTGTAATATTATCATGCAGGAACGACAGTACAGAACCCTCCAAACCCAACATAATCTATATCCTGGCTGATGACCTGGGTTATGGTGAGCTGGGCTGCTACGGGCAGGAGAAAATAGAAACACCTGCAATCGACAAGCTGGCAGAATCGGGGATTATATTTACACAGCATTATTCAGGTTCTCCCGTATGTGCTCCATCCCGGTGCGTGCTTCTTACGGGGAAACATTCCGGTCATGCTTTTATTAGAGGAAACCATGAATGGTCTGAAAGGGGTAATGTCTGGGACTACAGGGAGATGATCAGGAATCCTGGGCTTGAAGGACAATATCCCATGCCTGAGACTACGGTAACCATAGGGAAACTGTTGCAGGCGGCCGGATATAAGACGGCCATAGTTGGGAAGTGGGGACTCGGTGCTCCGGGAAGCAGTGGAATACCGAATAAACAGGGTTTTGACTTCTTTTTTGGTTATAACTGCCAGCGACAGGCTCATACCTATAATCCTGTTCACCTGTGGAAAAATACGGAAAGGGTTCTTACGGGAAATGATACAATACCTCCACATACAGGATTACCGGAAGGAGCCGATCCCTATGATGAGTCAGGTTACAGAGATTTCTGGCTGGATGTGTACTCACCGGATCTGATGTTTGAGGAAATTACAAATTTCATAAGAGAGAATAAGGATAAGCCTTTCTTTCTCTACTGGGCCACACCGATACCCCACCTTGCTTTGCAGGCACCACCGGAATGGGTGGATTACTACGTTGAAAAATTCGGTGACGAAGAGCCTTACACCGGCAATGCGGGTTACTTTCCTCAACGATATCCCCATGCTGCATATGCCGGTATGGTATCCTATCTTGATGAGCAGGTTGGATTACTCATACAAGAGCTCAAGGACCTTGGAATATATGATAATACCCTGGTAATATTCACCAGCGATAACGGACCTTCCTATACAGGAGGCACTGATTCACCCTGGTTCAACAGCGCCGGGCCCTTCAGTGAAGATGCCGGCCGTGTGAAAGGCCGTGTTTATGAAGGTGGCATAAGGGTTCCAATGATTGCCAGCTGGCCCGGGAAAGTAAGACCCGGTTCTGTTACTGACCATATATCAGCTTTCTGGGATGTGCTGCCAACCGTGGCAGCTATTTCCGGTGCTGAAGTACCCGATGATATTGACGGAATAAGCTTTCTCCCGGTCCTGACGGGAAAGGATGAACAGGAGGAACATGATTACCTTTACTGGGAATTCCCGGCTTACCAGGGACAGCAGGCTGTCAGGATGGGTAAATGGAAGGCCTTGCGTAAAAATATTTTCAATGGCAATATGGAGATTGAATTGTACAACCTTGAAACCGACCCTGCAGAGTCTGATAATATTGCCGCTGATTACCCTGGAATTGTAGCCGGGATGGATTCCATAATGAAAGCAGCCCATGTGCCGGCGGAACTGGACAGGTTCAAAATTAAGGCGCTGGGAGACAGGTGAGAGATGAGATGCGAAATGCTGAACTCCCGGGATAAAGATAAATTCTATCTTTCCTTCATATAATATACCATTTCGCCACCTGATATTATTTCCGAATGAGTGATGTAAAGACGCTTTAGCTTTTTACCGTTCAGGGTGACTTTACCGACATAAACATTTTCTTCAGACTGGTTTACGGTTCTGATCTTAAACGTTTCACCATTTTCCAGTAGAACTTCAGCTTCTTTCACCAGCGGGCTGCCCAGTGAATACTGATCGCTCCCGGGGCAGACCGGATAGAAGCCAAGTGCACTGAATATATACCATGCCGACATCTGACCGCAGTCGTCATTGCCACACAGTCCGTTTGTTTCATTCGAATACATGGTTTCCATTATCATCCTGACACGTTCCTGTGTTTTCCCCGGCTTGTCCGTCCAGTTGTACAGATAGGGTATATGATGTCCCGGCTCATTGCCGTGCACATACATTCCAATTATACCATCCCTTGTTATATCCTCGTTATGTTCAATATGTTCATCACCCAGCTCTGCTTTAAACAGTGAGTCCAGCATTGCTGCAAAGCGGGCTTTTCCCCCCATCATTTTAATCATTTCAGGTATATCATGTGGTACATATAGTCCATAGTTCCAGGCATTGCCCTCAATAAAGCCCTGGCCGTAAGTGTTGAGCGGATCAAATTCTTCCCTGAAAGTGCCGTCTGACAGCCTGGGATGCATAAAGCCGCTTTCCGGATTATATACATTCCGGTACGATGCCGCTCTCCGGGAGAATAAATTAGCAATAGCTTCATTCCCGGCTTTATCTGCTATCTTCTGTATGCACCAGTCATCATAGGCATACTCAAGGGTCTTACTGACAGAATAGTCGTTCTTGTCCTCCGGCACATATTCCTTTTCCATATAATATTCCAGGCCGTCGTATTTTCCATATGACGCTGTTCTCACGCAAGCATCCAGGGCCCTGTCAATATCACCTGTCCAGACCCCCTTGGCTATGGCATCAGCTATCACAGAAACGCTATGATAACCAATCATACACCAGTTCTCATTTGCATAATGCGACCATACAGGCAGCATGGGATGCACACTCTGATCGAAGTGGGTAAGCATTGATTCGACCATGTCCCTGCTCCCGGAGGGCCGGACAATATTGAAGAAGGGGTGGAGGGCCCTGTAGGTGTCCCATAGTGAAAATATTGTATAATTGGTAAAGCCTTCTGCCTGGTGAATGTGCTGGTCTATGCCCCTGTACCTTCCATCTACATCCATATAGACAATGGGACTCAAGAAGGTATGGTAAAGAGCAGTATAGAAAACAATCTTATCATCAGGTCTTGTCGTTTCAATCCTGATTTTTGACAGTTCGTCATTCCATAATTCCTGTCCTGCTCTTTTTGTCTTTTCAAAATCCCAGTGAGGTATTTCCTCCACCATATTGTTAATTGCCCCTTCTGTGCTTACCGGCGACAGTGCCACTTTTATCATTATCTTTTCACCCGCTTCAACGTCAAAATTAAAATATGCCCTTAGCTGCCTTCCCGCCATCTCCGGGAAATTCTCCTTTTCGTTGAATTTTTTATAGAAGCCCTTATAGACATAGTTATCCTGTTTCTCATGACCGTATGATTTGAAAGGCTTGCTGAAAGACATGGCAAAATATACTGTACGCGTACGGGCCCATCCGTTTGTCTGCCTGTAACCCGTCACCAGGGTATCATTTTCCACCCTTATAAAAGTCCAGACATTTTTATCATCATAATTATAGATACCATGCATCATATCAAGGATTATATGAGCCTGATCTGCGTTGGGGAAGGTATACCGGTGAAAGCCCACCCTGGTGCTGGTTGTGAGTTCAGCCCTGATATCATAATCGAGCAAATCAACACTGTAGTAGTTAGGCTCAGCATATTCCCGGTCATGAGAGTAGCGTGAGCGGTAGCCTTTGTCCGGTCCTGACTCCGTACCCGGGTTGAGGAGGAGCATCCCGTGGGTCGGCATGATCAGTATGTCACCCAGGTCGGAATGTCCGGTTCCGCTGAAATGTGTATGGCTGAAGCCTACAATAGTAGGGTCTTCGTACTGGTAACCTGCACAGTATTCATAAACTTTCCGGTTGTATTCCCCATTGTCTTCATATGGTATGGTATCAGTATCAGGACTGAGCTGCACCATCCCGAAAGGAACTGTGGCACCGGGATATGTGTGCCCCATCCTCTGTGTTCCAATGAAGGGGTTTACATATTGTATATAATTATGATCCTGAGCAACAGAAACAATAGATATCAGGATCAATGCCGGCAGTAGAATAATTTTCTTTATGAACATTAACAAATGTTTTTATAGTGCTCTCCACTTAATAGTTATCCCGTAAGGCATCTAATCAGTACTGGAAGATGGTTTTTATGTTTTCAAGGCTTATGCCAAATACTTTCTCACAAATTGCATCCAATTGTTCTTCCTGACCCCTGAGATGAATTGTTGTCTGACTATGCTTATATTTTTCCCCCGGCCTCAACGAAAGTGCAGGGGATGAGGTTTCAAGTTCGTAAAAGGGACCCATAACGGAACCATCATCCAGCGGGCCGTCATTGTACGAATTGAGTGCATCACCCGAATAGGGCTCATCCTGGAATTTCCAGGCTGAATTGACAAATACGGATCCCTGGTCCGGGATGTCGGTCAAAAGCAGAGTCAGAGCCTTATTTTCAGGGTCATAGCTACCCATAATGCCTTTTGATCTCATTGGCGGGATTCCTATTTTACCTCTTTCTTTACCGTCGGCTTTAAAATAGATAATATTATCTTTTATTTTTAGCCTGTCTCCCGGGATGCTGCCAAAATAGTTATCATTGACCACGGGCCCGTATTCATCAATTTTTCCTTCTATCACCGGTATTAACACTACAGCAGAAGGCGAGGGTTTAAACATGCCGAGCATCCATATGGATGGAAGGCCCTTATCTTTTGTCCAGCTGTTCGTGCCGGTATTTTCAATAATATTATCCGATTTGTAGGCAACTGCCTGTACATCTGTTAATCCTGCATTTGCCAGAGCTTCAATCTCACCCGGATCAAGCAGGTGTATAATCCTGGTGATTCTAAAGTCAAACACGGTACCGGAATAATTTGTGAGTTTTCCTTTTTTTGAGAATAAGGCTTTTGTATCTGTTCTCCCTTCCGGTTCAAAGCTTTCGGTATCCATTACAGGAGGGGTTTGCCAGTATTCATACTCAAAGGGATCACCCGTTTTGAAAAACAGGGCATACTGACCACCTTCGGGTCCGAGCCACAGTCTTTCTTCACCGCCGTATGGATTCATATGTTTAAGTTTGTTACCTGAACTTATAAGTTCATGGTTAATCCATCCAAAAGATAATCCATTATCACCTTCGCAGGTGCTGGTCATAACCCGGCCCTGCCAGGCAGGGACTATTATCAGGGCACTTTCACCTTTTTTTAATTCTAATATTTCAATATGGTTTTCCAGTAATTCCCTGTCATGGAAGTAGAGATTATTCCTTGTTTTCATACTTGCTTTATTTCTCTCAGGGTATTCTTTACAGGCAAAAAAAGCAACAATAAATGCCATTATCAAACAAATGCCGGCATTTTTCATCTCTATTTTATTTTAAGTAATAGATGTTCTAATATTTTCTTTTCTCGAAATCTTCCCTGTCTTTATCCTCAATCCGTCTGGCAATAACGAGAAGGATTTTTACCAGTATATATACTGCAAACGCGATTGCAAGAACTATAAAAAATCCAATCAGGAATCTCATTTTACGTATTATTTAAGCTTTACAGCTGTGCCATAGACCAGTATTTCCGAGCATCCCTGCATTATCATTGATGTATGCATCCTTACGTTTACAATTGCATCGGCACCCATTTTTTCAGCATCCTGTATCATTCTTTGCAGGGACTGTTCCCTTGCCTCAGCCTGTAGCTCTGTATATTCATGTATCTCCCCGCCGACAAGGTTTTTCAGTCCTGCGAAAATATCCCTGCCGAGGTGACGGGCCCTTACCGTGCTTCCACGTGCAATTCCCAGTATTTCTGTTATTTCCCTTCCGGGAATTGTTGGGGTGTTTGTTGTTATCATATCAGTTGATTTTTGATTTAAAAATACAAAGAAAAGCTGATTAAAGAAATAATTCCAATCACCTAACTTGTGTACTACCGTTTAAGATTGAACATATGCCACTACTCCTGATTACAGTAGCTACTTGATAATGATTTCGTCGCAGAACAGCCAGGCTTTGCCACCGGGCTCGGTATGCCATACGGGATTTTCCCCAATATTTGCCGCAAATATTTTAAGGTATCTGACTTCCTTCTCTATACTTGTTACGACACTTTGTATATTAAGCGTTTTATCAGGACCGAAAGGGCCTTCGAGCCTCACATGCCCAGTAAAATTTTTCCCGTCGACGGAAGATCTTATATCAACAAATTCCGGTCCGAATATCCAGCTTCCGGGGTTGTTCAGGAACCTTATTTTCACGGAATTTACCATCCTGATTTCTCCAAGGTCAATCAAGGCTTCGAGATCATCCCCTTCAAAACCCAGCCAGCATCCGTCATTAAATGAACGTGATCCTGCAACGTTGTCCACCAGGCCTGGTGCTCCGCCTCCAAAATATCTTGTATCCGGTTCTGAAGCAAGGCTTATTTCTGCCCCCATGGCAGAATTATTAAGTTCAATATCAACAGGTATGTCTTCTTCTGATGCATGTATCCATTCGAGGTATTCACCGGTCATTTGTTTCATTATATCGGGGTATTCCCCGGCTATATTTTTTGATTCTGTTGAATCTTCGTCAAGGTTTACAAGGAAGAGTCTGTCTCTGGTTTTATCAAGTGGAATTTTACCTGAGGGATCTACCGGCAGGCCTATAAGTTTCCAATTATCCTTTATTACCGCCCACTGACTGCCAAGTTTCCAGTAAAGAGTTCTGTCATCAAGGCTTTGATTATCAATAATAACCTTACTTATGTCCATGCCTTCAAGTCCCCCGGGAAGGCTGTCGATATTACATAATGCTGCAATAGTTGGCAGAAGGTCGGCGCTGTGGCATATCTGCTTTCTTATTAGACCTTCAGGCACTTTGCCCGGCCAGCTTATTATTGCAGGCACCCTGATACCTCCTTCAAATAATGATGTTTTACCTCCCCTGAAAGGTCCTGCGCTGCCACCCCCGCCGAATGTCCGTGTTTCATAGGAGTGCCCGTGATCGGATAAAAAGATTATTACTGTTTTATCCCTTATCTCAAGTTTATCAAGCAGACTGATCAATTTACCTATATTCTCATCGGCCGTTGAAAGGAAGGCTGCGTAATCCCGCCTGGGCATTTCCATGCCTTCATATTTCCTGCGCCATTTTTCAGAAGGCTGAAGAGGATAATGGGGCACATTGATGGCATAATAGAGAAAAAATGGATTATTACTGTTTTTGATTATGAAATTTTCAGCCTTCTCATACATGAGATCGGGGAAAAATTCACCGTCCATGAATATCTCCTTACCGTTCTCCCATAGATCGTGCCGGTTTGGCCCGTTCCAGTAAAAGAAATGTGAATAATTGTCTATGCAGCCACCCATATGGCCGAAGCTGTAATCAAATCCCTGTGCCAGGGGCATTGTTTCTTCTGAGTAACCGAGATGCCATTTACCTATATGGGCGGTTTTATATCCGGCACCTTTCATTATCTCTGCTATCGTTACCATAGAGGAAGGCATTCCCTCATTCCCGGGTATTGAAGATACATTACCGGGAACACCTGCTGAATGAGGGGTCATTCCGGTAAGTATGCATGCCCTTGATGGTGAGCATACTGCAGAACCTGAATAAAACCGTGAGAATCGTACTCCTTCAGAAGCAAGCCTGTCAAGGTTGGGTGTAAAAAGATCAGTGGCACCGTAAGTATTAACATCAAGCGATCCCTGGTCATCGGTAAGAATTATAATTACATTGGGCCTGTCATTATTGGTCCTGTTGGCAGAGCACGAAAAAAGGATAAGGCTAAGGCTAAGGATGGAGGATGATAGTAGTTTCATGTTTACGGATGCATTTTTAATGCTAAGATACATTATTCCGGAATACTGCAAACTGTCGCATTTCGCATTTCATATTTCCTTGTCCTGCTGATAAACATTTTTATAATATGAGGAATAGCCTAACTTTATGGAACTTCAAAAACCTGATAAAATGAAAAATACCCGGCGCGAGTTTATAAAAATCGGTGGCCTTACGATAGCGGCAACAGGCCTGGTTTCTCCTTTCCTTCAATCATGTGCTGATAAGGAAAGTGAAACAGCGGATCACAATCTAAAAAATGAAATGGCAGGCGTGGAGCCTCTTACAGGGGAGGATTATGAAGCCAGGCTTAACCGTTTGGCCGATTCAATGATAAATGAAGGTGTAGATGCTTTATTCCTGGAAGGAAGCACAAACCTGAAATACTTTTTTAATGTCTCATGGTGGCTGAGTGAAAGGATCTTCGGGCCACTAGTAAACATAAAGAAAGAGCCTGTCTGGATATGTCCTGACTTTGAGCTTGAGAGAGCAAAGGAACAAATCCCGGAAGGGCATGAGATAAGAACGTGGAAAGAGCATGAATCTCCCTTTGACCTTCTTGCCGGCATAGTGAATGACCTGGGTATTGATAAGAGGAAGATAGCCATGGGCCCTTCGGTTAGAAGTTTCATATCTGAAGGTTTCCAGCGATCGCTCGGGACTGACCTTCCTGACGGGAGCATGGCAGTAAACATGGTCAGGGCAATAAAAACAGAAAAGGAACTTGCTTATATGGACCTGGCCAATATGATTACAAAGAAAGCGTACAAATACGGATTCAGTAAGCTTCAGGAAGGAATGACCAGGGAAGAGCTGGGAGACCATATAAGATTTGCTCATTCCGAAATGGGAACAGGTGGAAGTGGCGGCCCATTTTTTGGTTTTACTTCAGCCTTCCCTCATGGTACAAGCCAGGTAAGGCATTTACATGAAGGAGATATTGTGCTTGTTGATGGTGGATGTTCAATCGAAGGATTCAGGAGTGATGTAACACGCACCATTGTATTCGGAAAGCCGGGTGAGAGGCAAAAGGAAGTCTTCAATATTGTCCTGAAAGCACAGCAGGAAGCCCATAAGGCGGTTAAACCGGGTATCCCCTGTGGCGAAATTGACCGTGTGGCTAGAAAAGTGATAGAGGATGCCGGTTTTGGCCCGGGCTACAAATATTTTGCCCACAGGCTTGGACATGGCATAGGAATGGATGTGCATGAGTATCCTTACCTTGTAAAAGATAATCCCCTCGTGTTGAAGCCGGGGATGACATTCAGCAATGAGCCGGGGATTTATATTTATGGAGAGTTCGGGATAAGGATTGAAGACTGCTTTGTTGTTACCGGCGACGGGGCGAGGATGCTGGGAGGGATGTTAACACAGGATATTGAACATCCTTTCGGTGAGGATGTGTGAATAACTAAACAAGCTGGTTAATCATCTGGAACATAATTTCATCGCTGAATCCTTTGTTCTCCCTTATCCAGTCTTTTTTCCGGCCAACTTTAACAAAGCCTATTCTTGTGAAAAGGTCGATTGAGGGATGGTTATCTTCAGTGATGTTACAATAGACCTGGTGAAGTTTGAGGTGCCTGAAGCAGTAATCTGTCAGGCATCTTATTGACATCCCGGCGTATCCCTTCCTCCTTTCTCCGGTGTCGGCAATCAGTATACCTATTCCGGCGCGGAGATTAAAAACATCAAGATCAAATAGATCTATTGTGCCAATGGTTTTCCCGGAGTCGGTAATTTCTATCATAAAGCGCAGCTGGCCTGTTTCGAATACACTTTTGTGTGAGTTCTCAATATACTTTCTCAGGGTATACTTTGAAAACGGGCTTAATGTATTGCTTATCTGCCATATAGAAGGATCATTTTCCCATGCATACAGGATGGCCAGGTCTTCGGGCTCGGGAGCCCTTAATTTAATTTTATCGAATATCATTCCTTATTATCCCTGTATACTGTTTTTACAAATAAATCGTCGGGATATCCCAGGCGTATAAGCTGGAACATTCTCCTGTAAGCCTGTTCTTTATCCTGGAATTGGCCTGTCAGGTACCTGTAGAACTTATCCTCATCATTATACACAACATTTACTTCAGCATACTTAAAGAAACTGACATCAACGGGATTGTGCAGTGCCATAAGCTGGACAGAGTAATAAAGTACATCGGCATTGGTTGAATCTGAATCGCTTACATCCTTTACCCGGACATCCGTGACAAGTATTGATGAGTCAATCTCATCAACTATCCTGACCTGCGAATAGTCAAGCATTTCCTCAATGCCTGCAACACGAATTTCAGGTATATAATCAGGATCAGGTTTAAGTGTAATGCTAATGTATTCTTCCTCCCTGGGATGGTTCTCAGTTATTATAATACCTTCTTTTTCCGTAAGGTAGGCGAGTCCTTCGCAGGTAAGGGAGTAATCATCCGGTTTAACCAAAAAGCTGTAATAGCCGCTGTACTTATTGGGATAGGCCACATCAACGATATCATTCAAAGTATTACTGAAAAGGATAATCCTGAAATCGTCATTGAATTCCAGTATTGTGTCAGAGAGGCTGAGATGACCTACAATTTTATAGACCGGGTAAGATTTTTGCTCTCCTATGTTAAGGTAGAATATATCCTTCTTTTTATAGTCTGAGGACATTGAATAATAAGCGTTCTTTCCACTGTTGACGGGTTGGAAGAAGAGGTCATCGTCAGGTGTATTTAGCGGATATCCCATGTTGGTGGGAGCCTGCCATTTTCCGTCTCTCCTTATTGCCTTGAAAATATCATAACCTCCCATGCTTTTATGGCCTTCAGAGCTGAAAAACAATATTGAATCACTTGCACTGAGAAAGGGGGTTTCCTCATTGTAGGAGGTATTGATCTCCGGACCTAAATTCATGGGGCTTGACCATTGTCCCCTGTCGTCCCTGGTGGAAACGTAAATATCAAGGCCTCCAAAGCCTCCCTCCCTGTTTGAAGTAAAATACAGCATGTTGCCATCCGGGGACAGGGATGCGTGTGATTCGTAATATTTTGTATTAATGTTCGGGTTAAGTTTCTGTATTTCCGACCATTTGCCATTTTCAAACTTCGACATATAGATATTGCCGTCAAAAGTATCCTGTTTATAGAGATATAGTTCGGAACCATCAAAATTGAGTGAACTTGTTGTATAGTCAGTGTCTCCTCCCAGTTCACCTGTTATATTAATGGGTTTGCCCCATTCCCCGTCTTCTTTTTTTATGTAATATATGGTATTTTCGAGGCCTCTGCTTTCGGTGAAAGCAAGTGTATTTCCGTCACCGCTTACTACCGGATTGATATTGAAAGAGCCAAGGTTTACTTCAGGTCCCAGGTTTTTCCTTCCGAAATAAGTGGGCTTATCCATGAATTCCATTGCATTACGGCATGCATTTATCTGCTGGTCGATGAAGTCGGCATTTTCAAGCTTCTGTTCATCTGACATAAGTTCTTTCAGCCTTGCATACATACTCAGTGCTCTGTCAAATTCATAATTTATCTTGTAGGCTGATGCCAGTGCAAAATAGGCTTCGAGTGGCGCATTAGATTCCCTGTATTTCCCGGGCCTGGCATCAAAAGTGGCACTTTTTACCGCCTGTTCAAGGTAGGGTATTGCCTTTGTTTTCTCATCCGGAATATGCAGGTAACAGTTACCGATTTTGAATTTAATATTTGCATTATCTGCCAGGTATTCGTCAAGAATAAGGTAGAGTGGATTGGCAAGTTCATATTCGCCGAAGAGATAATGAGATTCGGCTTCTTTGAAAATCGTCCTTAATTCACCGGTCTGGGCGCACAGATTTATTGAAATAAGGAGAAACAGGAAGGTTACTGTTTGCTTATGCATAGTTAGCTTACTTAAATTTTATATGATAAATATCTTCCTTACCAAATCCTTCGCCCTCCCTGTGGAGGGAAGTATATCCGGAATTTCCATTATCAACAGGCATAAAGAATACGTCATCATCAGGAGTGTTCAGGGGGTAGCCAAGGTTTTCAGGTTTCGACCAATTATTTCCCTGGAGCCTTTCTGATTTGAAAAGATCGAAGCCGCCCATGTTATAATGACCCTGGGAACAGAAGAAGAGCTTGGTGCCCCTGTCTGTCAGAAAAGCCCTGTCTTCATTGAAAGGTGTGTTTATTTCAGGCCCAAGGTTGACCGGATGACCCCATTCCCCCTTATCATTTTTGTATGATATATACAGATCAAGCCCTCCCATTCCTCCCGGGCGATCAGATGAAAAAACCATCATCGAACCATCTTCTGTAACAAAGGCATGTGATTCCCAGTATGCAGTATTGATAATATCAGTCAGGGCTTCGGCAGGTGACCATCTGATTCCATCATATCTGCTAATGTAAATATTACTTTCTTCATTGTTGTCTTTTGACAGGTAAAGAGTATTCCCGTTGTCAGCGAGGCATGATATATATTGATCTCCGTCTGATCTGAGCTCGGGTGTGATATTGACAGGGGTGGTCCATCTGTTCTTTTCCCTGCTTGCAAGGAATACCGCATCATAGAATTTCAAGGAAGACATGTATGCAAAATGATTCCCGTCGGGAGATATGAGAGGGTTAAAATTCTTATTGCCGTCATTAAAATTTTCACCGATATTTTCTTTCTCAAAACTGACAGGATCCTCCATGATCTTCCTTGCATTATCACAAACATTTATCTGATGTTCTATAAACCTGATATTATCAGTGTCATCGTCCATCAATGTTTCAAGATATTTCATATATGCTTCTTTCGCCTTAAGAAACTGGTAGTTTATGCGATAGGCGTTACCAAGATAATACCAGGCTGCACAGGGTGCTGTTTCCTGTCGCAACGATCCTTCCCTGTATGAGGCCTGCGAGTTTTTTGCAGCTTCTTCCAGGTAATCAATTGAGAGATGTTTCTGGCCGGTGATACCAAGGTAACACAGGCCTATCCTGTAAGCGATATTATAATTTTCGGGATAGATCTTATAGAGTGATAAATAATAGGGCAGGGCATCCAGATAATCCTCTAACATCAGGAAATACTCACCTTCAAGAAAAATTTCCTGGTCTTTGTTAAAATTCTGGGATAAAAGATTAGCATTTATTAGTGAGAAAACTAAAAGGCTTATCAATATTCGATTCATATCCCGCCGTTTTGATTATAACAAAAATATTAAAATATTAACAATATCAAAACAGAGAGGGGAAATACGGCTAAGGTTTTTATTATGTTTCAGCTTTCTCCTTCTTCTTTTTTCCCCTTTTAAACACGAAAATAATAAGGCTTATTACCATTACTCCCATTAAGATCCATAGACCCCACAGCTTAAGACCTGCCCTGGTATTCAGGTAAGTCAGAATATCTTCAGCTGTTTTCCCGGAAGCATTTATCAGTTTGGAAAGAGTTTCAAAAATTTCATCTTTATTATAACCGGGTTTACCTGCGCTGGAGAGAAGGTAGTCAATTACATCTTCCGGTCTGTTTGTTTTCCAATTGTACGGGTCAATACCAGCGAGAGTCTCTTTTAGACCTGATCCTGCATATGAGGCCAAAACGTTAATATACTCTGCCGCATCATCACCGGGATCTGACGACATGGCTGCAATAAGCCTTGTGAGGAATTCTTTTTCAGCACCGTCTCCGATAGCAACAGAATACATAGACCTGAGCCATTCACCGGCATGTTTTATTTGCAATTCGTTGGCTTTTACTATGGCGTCTTTTATCATCCCTGATTCGTCGCCGGTACTTACTTCGTTTATTACCTGGCCCATACGGTCGATTGATTGAGCTTCCCTGGCATGTATGGCATCCAGACTGTCGAGTGCACGGTCTTGTTCTTCACGTTGCCGGGCATTAATCCTGGCAATAGAAACCCCTGGTGTTGCCGCCTGTATTTTACGGGGTTCGTTTACAGAGTCATATAATTTATTATTATCCATCCCCTCGTAGAATAAGCGGCAGGTATCCAGGGCTGTGTTGAGCCGGTTCGATATCCTGTACGCTGTGGCAAGGTAGAAAAGTGCATCACAGGGAGCTTCGTTCTCTTTTAACTTTCCTCCCCTGTAATCAGGATTTATATGTTCGGTGGCGTCCAGCAGACAGGGAAGTGCTTTTTCCTTTTCTCCGCTAATATTAAGGTAGCATATACCAATCCGGTACTTATAGTTATAATTATCAGGATCGGGCTCAAGCAGCTTTATATACAAAGGGAGAGCATCTTCATATTCTCCGAAGAGAATCCAGGTCCCGGCTTCATAATAAGTTTCACTGATTTCCCTCCGGCTTTGTGCTGTTGATACGGCCGAATTCAGGGTCAGGACCACCAGGAGCAGTTTAACAGCCCTTATGTTCATCGGTGCTGGCTTAGGTTATTCCAAAGCTACTAATCAGGTACAATAAGGTTACCGTTGGGCAGGGCTGTTGCCATGCCTGTGTTGATATTTTCCTTCTTTATGATTTTTCAATAGCATCACTTTCAATATAGGCGAGGATATCACCCACCTTAGGAACCTCACCTTCCCCGAATGCAATATTTTTAAGGATGCCTGAAGCAGGTGCAGGTATTTCAGTATCTACTTTATCAGTTGCAACTTCAACTACGGGCTCATCTTCTTCAACCTCGCCGCCTTCACTTACAAGCCATTTGGTGATTGTTGCTTCAATGACACCTTCACCCATTGCAGGCAGATAAATCTCTATTTTTCCCATTTGTTTTTTGATTCGTTTTACAACTGTTAAACAAATAAGAACAAAAATGTTTAAAATGTGAAGGAACCACTGGCGTTAAGACTGCTTATTTCATTGATTTCCTGATCACTTCAGCCAGTCTTTCAACTCCTTTGCTTATTGTTTCAGTGTCGCAGTAAGAGAAATTTATTCTCATTGTATTTTTCCCACAGTTGTCACAATAAAAAACAGAACCTTTCACAAATGCCACATTATTTTTTACAGCCAGGTTGAACACATCATCAGCATTCATATATTCAGGCAGGGTAATGAAAAGGAATAAACCCCCTTCAGGCTTTGTCCATTTAACTCCTTCTGGCATATATTTTTCAAAACAGCCCAGCATGTAATCCCTTCGGGTTTTATAGAGGCTTATGGTTTTTACGAGATTTTTATCAAGCAATCCCCTTCTCATGTATTCGGCTGCTATTTTCTGTACCAGTACAGGAGAGCAGAGGTCAGCTGACTGCTTTGCCATAAAGAACTTATCAATTATTTCAGGATTTCCGAGGAGCCAGGCAACTCGAAATCCCGGTGCCAGTATTTTGGAAAAAGTAAAGAGGGTGGTTACTCTTCCCTCGGTATCGAGTTCGTACATTAGTTTCTGAGATTTGCCTTCAAAGCGTATATCCCTGTAGGGGCTGTCTTCCACAATCAGCAGGTCGTATTTTGAAGCTATATCCAGTATTTCTTTCCTCCTTGATTCAGGCATAGTAATTCCTGCAGGATTCTGGAAATCAGGTATGACATAAATAAATTTTACTTTTTCATTTTCTTCCTCCAGTTGCTTCAGGGCTTTATCCAGCTCATCGGCTCTCATCCCCGATTCATCAAAGGGGATTCCCTTCATCCGGGCCCCGTATGCGTTAAAGGCTGATAGTCCGCCCAGGTAGGAAGGTAAGCCGCATATTATGTAATCACCACGGTCAATAAATATTTTTGACAGGATATCCAGGGCCTGCTGTGATCCGGTACTAATTGCAAGGTTTTTATGGTCGACTGAAAGACCCTGCTCCCTGTGCCTTTTCAATAGCATCTCTCTCAGATCTGGATCCCCCTCGGTAGTCCCGTATTGCAAGGCTGACTTGCCATTGGTTTGCAGGATCATTGCTGTTATTTCCTTTATTTCATCTATTGGAAAGGAGTCGGGCGATGGCAATCCTCCGGCAAAAGAGATCATTTCAGGGTTCTGTAGCAATTTCAGTATTTCCCTGATGGCAGATTTCTTCATTGACTTGGCTGAGAGGGACAACTTATTTGTTATATCAGGCTTCATTTTTTAATATTTTTATGTGTTAAGAATACAGATATATCTTCATCTAATTTAATGATTATTTGATTTTCTGGCAAAGAACCTTAGTAATTATGGCTGATTCTTTATTTCTGCAGGTCAAACGGTGTGCGGTTAATAATTGATCTGCCAAGGGTTATCTCATCTGTATATTCAAGCTCGTCTCCAATGGCAACACCCCTGGAAAGGGACGTTATTTTTATGTTATAGGGTACAAGCCTCCTGTATATATAGTAATTGGTCGTATCTCCCTCCATGGTTGTGCTGAGGGCAAAGATTACTTCCCCAATATTTCCAGATTTCACCTTTTCTTCCAGCTGGTCAATATTCAGGTCGGAGGGTCCGATACCATCCATAGGGGATATTATACCACCAAGTACATGGTACAATCCCCGGTACTGACCGGTATTTTCAATAGCTATAACATCCCTGATATTTTCAACTATGCATATAAGAGACCTGTCTCTTGACCTGTCACTGCATATATCACAAATATCATTATCAGATATATTAAAGCATATTTTACAGTATTTGATTTCCTTCTTCAACTTTATTATGCTCTCCCCGAAGCGCTCCACATCCGATTCATTCTGCCTTAGCAGGTGCATTACGAGCCGGAATGCAGTTTTTTTACCAATGCCTGGCAATGATGCAAACTCATTTACGGCGTTTCCCAGGAGTTTTGATGGATAATCAGAGAATGTCATGGTTTTATTTATAATTCGCGATTAAAGAATCAGCGCATTAAATTAACAATTTTAATTTTTTCTCTCGACGGATTTTATTATCCTTGCCAAAATTTCCTTTATGAGCCCGGCAATAATCCTGCTAATTATATTGCTTTATTTCAGCTTATTGATCACAATAGGCTGGTTTACAAGCCGGAAGGCTGACAGCGAAAGTTTTTTTATTGGCAACCGACAATCTCCATGGCTTATCGTGGCTATAGGTATGTTAGGGGCATCATTGTCGGGTGTTACCTTTGTTTCAGTTCCCGGCTGGGTAATAGACAGCCAGTTATCATATATGCAGATGGTACTCGGTTTCCTGGTCGGATATATTGTAATAGCCGAGGTATTGCTTCCCCTTTATTACAAGATGAAGCTTACCTCGATCTATACTTACCTGGAAAAACGTTTTGGTCATTACTCATATAAGACAGGCGCATCATTTTTTCTTTTGTCGCGTACGATAGGAGCCTCATTCAGGCTGTTTCTTGTGGCAAATGTACTTCAGTTTACAGTTTTTGACGCATGGAATGTGCCCTTTGCAGTAACCGTGATCATTACCCTGGCACTTATATGGCTGTATACCTTCAAAGGTGGTATAAAGACTATAATATGGACTGATACTTTACAGACTGTCTTTATGCTGAGTGCCGTTATACTAACAGTTATTTACATATCCGGATCGATGGACCTGAACCTGGGTACCATGATAGAAACAGTCAGGGAAAATGATTTATCAAAGATCTTCTTTTTTAAGGACTTCAATGATGAGCGTCATTTCTTGAAACAGTTTTTTGGAGGGATGTTCATCACAATAGTTATGACAGGGCTTGACCAGGATATGATGCAGAAAAATCTTAGCTGTCGTAATCTGAAAGATGCACGGAAGAATATTTATACCTACAGTATTGCCTTTGTACCCGTTAATTTGATTTTCCTTGTGCTGGGAGTTCTGCTGGTCATATACACCTCATTTACCGGGATGGCCATACCTGATCAGGCAGATAATCTTTTCCCTCTTGTGGCTACCAGGGGGGGCTTGCCATCTGCGGTGAGCATATTCTTTATCCTCGGCCTGATAGCAGCCGCCTATTCCAGTGCCGATTCTGCCCTTACAGCACTCACCACTTCCTTTACCGTTGACATCCTGGGAAAGGGAGGAGAGCAGGAAGCGGTATTAAAGAAGGTTCGTTTCAGGGTTCATATTATGTTTTCCTTCATCCTGATGTCCGTAATACTGGTGTTCAGGCTCATTAATGACCAGAGTGTGATAAGTGCACTGTATACGGTTGCTGGTTATACATATGGTCCCCTCCTTGGTATGTATTCTTTCGGATTGTTTACCAGGTGGAAAGTATATGATCATCTGCTGCCCTACGTTGCTATAGCTTCTCCTCTTATCTGCGTCTTGCTCAATACATTTTCTGATGAATTATTGCGTGGATATAAATTTGGATTTGAGCTGCTGATAGTTAACGGGCTGATTACTTTTATCGGTATGTTTCTTATTCGCCGGAAGAATTCCCGAGAGGGATACGGTAAATAATGTAATAGGAAAAGGCAGGGGTAACAGATGAATCGTTCAGCCCCATTCCCGGTATATAAAGTGCTTTTTTTTCCTTCCTTGCGGATGAATAGACCAGGGTGCGCAGCTTAACAGCCCAGCCTATCAGAACATTCCTGAATACTTTTGTCTTTATGCTTCCCTGTATTTCAAGAAAATGGGCATGAGCAGTATTTGCAGGGATGGAAGTATTTACTTCTCCCCAGTAATTATTAATGTTTATGGCAGGTGTTTCATGCTCAAAGACGGATAAGCCATACCTCAGGCCTATACCCGCAAAATGATCAATTTTTGAAGCCACGGGAGCCAGCATCCCGATATCGGTTCCGATTCTCACAAACCAGCCATGGCTCTTATATTCATAATTATATTGTTCATAATTGTAATCGGAAAAGCCCGGTTCACAAACAAGGTAATATTTGTAATTCAGCCTGTATGACAGGTGCCCTTCATAGTTATAGCCTGAATTGTCAAGTGCATATAATACAGGACCGGTTATGTCAAATCCCATGCTGACTGACTTCGGTGCCTGTACCGTATCTGCCTCCTGGGCAGTAAGCAGCAGTGGCAGCAATAGTAGGGAGAGGCTAAAAGAGTATCTGAATATTTTCTTCATCACCGGGATTTACTGATTTGTTCATTATATAAATGTCAGTTATGTCATTTTCGGTAAAAATAATCTCTTCGATTTCGTGAAGGTAAATATAACCGCAGGCACGTGAGAGGAATTCAAGGCTTGAATGATATAATATTTCAATAGTATCTGACCGGCCTCCGTTAACCATAACAAAGGTACATCTGGATGCAGAAGGATTCAGGGGAAGGCCTATTTTATTCAGATTAGACCCGGAGCAGATCATTGAGTCAGGAACATTCAATCCATAAATATCGAGGCTGTCAACGCTGATATTTTCCTCTGTTTCTGCTGAATAAAACCCGGCCTTCATTAATACCCCGGTAGGCTGGTCACAACTCTCTTCCGTGCAGGATATTACCAGCATAAGCAGGCTCAGGGATAATGATACAGGGGTCAGAAATACATTTTTCATCCTCTAATAACAAATGTATGTAAAAGTATGAAAAATGAATTTCTCAAAAAAGGCTTTGGCTGCCGTTCTGAAATTATTGTGTCAATTCTTTTTCTGGTTGAAGATTCCCTCTATGGTTTCTTCATATTTGCTCATCAGCTCGTTTCTCCTGAGCTTCAGGGTAGGTGACAATTCTCCTGTGTCGGGCGACCATTCTTCCTCTACAAGCCGGAACCTCTTTATTTTTTCGTGGTCGCCAAGAGATATATTCAGACGTTCCACCTCATGTGCCAGACGCTTTACAACGTCTGCATTCCTGACAAGCTCAGAATTATCCCTGAAGCTTATATTCTCCTCTGCGCACCAGTTGTGAAGCTGTTTGAAATTAGGTGATATCAGTGCACTGGCAAATTTCTGATTCTCACCTATTACCATTGCCTGTTCTACAAAAACCGATTCCTTCAGTTTGTTCTCGATTACCTGTGGGGCGATATACTTGCCTGCAGAGGTTTTGAATATTTCCTTTTTCCTGTCGGTTATCTTGAGCCATTTATCATCGACGAGGGTTCCGATATCTCCTGTATGAACCCATCCTTCACTGTCAATCATTTCCCGGGTTCTTTCCTCATTCTTGTAATAGCCCATCATTACGTGAGGCCCCCTGGTAAGTATTTCACCGTCTTCAGCAATTTTTACCTCAACACCCGGCAGGGGAGGTCCTACGGTGCCGAACATAATGTCATTTGTTCTGAAGGGGTTCACTGCTATTACAGGGGAGGTTTCAGTTAAACCATAGCCTGCAATTATTGGCAGACCAGCAGCCCAGAATATCCTCTCAAGTCTTGGTTGTATAGCAGCACCTCCGGAAACAATAATTTCAATCTCCCCACCCAGTGCTTCTCTCCATTTGCTGAATATTATTTTGTTTGCAAGCGCTAGTTTTGCCCTGTAAAATGCACTTTTTCCCTTCAGTTCGAATTTAAGGCCAAGCCTGACAGCCCAGAAGAATAATTGTTTTTTTATACCGCTAAGCGCCTGTCCCTTATTCATTATACCGTCATAAATCTTTTCCATAAGGCGCGGCACTGTGTTCATCACATGTGGTTTGACCTCCTTGATGAGTTCAGTAATAAGGCCCATATTTTCAATGTAGTAAATACTCATCCCCTTATATTGGAAATGATAATTGACCGTCCTTTCATAAATGTGGCAAAGAGGGAGGAAGCTCATTGCCCTGTTTCCAAAGCCAAGATGGTGTATGTTATTTAGTGCCAGAATGTTTGAAACAATGTTTTTGTGTGACAGCATTACTCCTTTAGGCTGGCCGGTTGTCCCCGAGGTATATATTATAGTCATCAGATCATCAGGGGTGATTGATTCTTTTGTCCTGAGCACCTCATCCCTGTATTTTTCTTCGTTATTTTTACCGAGTTCCAGAAGTTCCCCGAAATTCTTCACTCCCTCAATATTATCAAATGAATATATATCCGTGATACTTTTAAGCTCGGCCAGTACCGGTTCCACTTTTTTATATATTGACCGGTTCGAAATAAATATAACTTTCACTTCTGCATGACTGAGTATGTACTGGTACTCCTCGGGACCAATGGTAGGATATACCGGTACATGTACCATTCCTGCCTGCGAGAGGCCCATATCAACAAAACACCATTCAGGACGGTTACCTGTTATGGTTGCCACTTTATCACCCTGCCTGAGACCGATAGCCCTCAAACCGTAACTTACCATGTTTGTATTTTCACGGTAATCGCCGGTTGAGTATGTTTTCCATTCATTGCCTGCCTTTCCGGCAATAGCTACCTCCCTGGAATATTTCTCAATATTCCAGTCGATGATATCAAAAGTTCGTGTTACTTGCATGATTTTTATTTTTATGGAACTGGCAATTCTACAAAAATATTTCGAACAAATGAAAAAATATGCTATCGAACATAATATTGGAATTTCTATATAGCTAAATAACAGGGCTTTGCAAGCACAGGCAGGATATGGTAATTTTCGACCGTATAAAGAATCAGGAAGCTTTAAAGGAGGGCTTCCCTCACGGCTTCCCTTATTTGATCAAGTGCCCGGGGAATTCCTTCGGGTTTGTTGCCCCCGGCAACAGCCATAAAAGGCTGTCCACCGCCACCGCCGTTAATATATTTTGAGGCCTTGCCTATAATATCACCGGCATGTATTTTCTTCATTTCAACAATATCATCGGTTACCATCATCAGCAAATGGGCCTTGTCGCCGATCTGAGTACCGACGGCAAGGATAATGCCCTTGTTAGAGGATCTTACCATCTGTGCAATTTTTTTCAGTATATCGACGGAATCAGTCTGTACCTGGCGGGCAATGAATTGTATTCCATTTATATCTTCAGAATTATTAAGCAGCTCATCGCGTAAGATTGCTGATGCGTTTGCCTCAAGCTTTTCTATCCTTTTATTCAGTTTGTTAACCTGGGCCAGGAGCCTGGATATTGATTCGGGAATGTCTTTGGATGTGGTGAGCATATTACTGACTTTATCAAGGATGGATAATTTAGTATTGACATAATCAAGTGCCTGCTCGGACGTGACAGCTTCAATTCTCCTGATACCTGCAGCAATGGCTGTTTCGGAGATAATTTTGAAAAGGCCTATCTGTCCCGTGGCTTCGACATGGGTGCCTCCGCATAATTCCAGTGAATCATCAAAGCCCACGATCCTTACCCTGCTGTCATACTTTTCACCAAAGAGGGCAATAGCTCCTTTGTCAAGTGCTTCATCTACGGGCAAGTCATCAATTACTGTTGCAGGTATGTTTTTTCTGATCATTTCATTTACCAGTTTTTCTATCCTGTTGAGTTCTTCCTGGCTGATTTTTTTAAGATGACTGAAATCAAACCTGAGCTTTTCGGCAGTTACCAGTGATCCTTTCTGTTCAACATGATTTCCGAGGATTCTTCTAAGCGCAAAATGGAGCAGGTGTGTTGCAGTATGATTTTTTTCCGTTGCTGATCGGCGTGCCTGGTTTACAATTGCCTGGTAGTAATTTCCTGTGTCAACCGGGACAGACTTGCTTACATGAATGATGAGCTTATTTTCCTTAATGGTATCAATTATATCAATCTTTTCCTTGCCATTGGTTATATAGCCCGTATCGCCTGCCTGGCCACCTGATTCTGCATAGAAAGGAGTTTTGTCAAATACAAGATGATAATACTCTGTACCTTTGACTTTTATTTTACGGAAGCGTGTGATTTTAATCTTTTCGGTTGTTTTCTCATAACCGGTGAATTCAGTTCCTTGGATGTCATCCACTATTATCCAGTCATCTGTTTCTTTTACCGCGTCAGTCTTTGACCTCTGCTTTTGTTTTGTCATCTCTTCTCCGAATCCCTCAATGTCTACTGCCATTTCATTTTCCTTAAGTATAAGCTGGGTAAGGTCGACAGGGAATCCATAGGTGTCGTAAAGGGTAAATGCATCTTTCCCCGGGAAGATGTCCTGCCCGGTTTCTTTCAATTCCCGAATCCTCTTTTCGATGAGCCTGATCCCTTTACCGAGGGTATTAAGGAAGGTAATTTCCTCCTGCCGTATTGTTGTAGTGATCTGTTCCTCCTGCGCCCTGATCTCAGGGAATTGATCTCCCATTATCTTCACCAGCACGGGCACCAGCCTGTAGATAAAGGGGTCTTCCTGGTTAAGGTAATTATATCCATAGCGAATGGCCCGCCTGAGTATTCTCCTGATAACGTAGCCGGCCTTGTTATTCGAAGGTATCTGTCCGTCAGCAACAGAAAAAGAAACAGCCCTCAGGTGATCTGCAATTACCCTTAAAGCTATATCTGTATTTTTCCCGGCACCATAACTTATTCCAGTGATGGCTGATATTTCCTTGATCAGTGACTGGAATATATCGGTGTCATAATTTGATTTCTTGTCCTGAACTACCATACACAGTCTTTCGAAGCCCATGCCTGTGTCGACATGTTTTTCAGGCAGCGGTTCAAGTGATCCGCCGGCCTTACGGTTAAATTGTATAAAAACGAGATTCCAGATTTCAAGTACGAGTGGATGGTCTTTATTTACAAGGGTATGCCCTGGTATGGCCTCCCGTTCCCGGGCCTTCCTGAGGTCTATATGTATTTCAGAGCATGGGCCACAGGGACCGGTATCGCCCATTTCCCAGAAATTGTCTTTTTTGGATCCTTCAAGTATCCTGTTTTCAGGATTGGTAAAACACTTCCCCCACAATTCTGCTGCTTCATTATCCCTTTCAAGGTCTTCCTCCCTGTTGCCTTCAAAAACAGTAGCGTATATCCTGTCTTCCGGTATGTTAAGGACGGATGTCAGGAACTCCCACGCCCACTCTATTGCTTCCTTTTTGAAATAATCACCAAAGGACCAGTTTCCAAGCATCTCAAACATGGTATGATGATAGGTGTCGTGTCCAACCTCTTCAAGGTCATTATGCTTGCCTGATACCCTGAGGCATTTCTGGCTATTGGCCACTCGTTTATTCAGTGGCTTTTCATTTCCAAGAAAAATATCTTTAAACTGGTTCATACCCGCGTTTGTAAACATTAGGGTAGGGTCATGCCTGAGTACCATCGGGGCAGAGTTAACTATGGTGTGTCCTTTCTCTTCAAAAAAGTCAAAAAATGCTCTTCTTAGTTCTTTTGAATTCATATACTCTCCTGATCCTTTAACATTATGATTGGTAAATGGTTTGTAAAATTAGTTTATTTAAATTAGATTTGCGGCACCCCAGGGGAAAAACATGGGGAAAACATATTGTGAAGATCCTGATGTTACGCAAGAAGTATCTACTTGATAAGAATGAATTAGTATATAAGGAATATCGACTTTCCTTTAAACAGAAACTTGCAAGGTTCACATTGATTCTTGTTGCCTCTATTGTCCTTGCCGGTGCTTATGGCTTGGTATTCAAGCATTTTTTCGGATCTCCAAAAGAAAAAAAGCTGCAATCCAGCCTGGATGAAATAAGGTACCGGTATCAGTTGCTTGAAAATGATTTTGATGCCATTGAACATGAATTATGGAGCATGGCAGCCGCAGAGGATAATGTCTACCGGCCAATATTTGACATGGAAAAAATACCACCATCTTTCAGGCAGCCAGCCTACGGTGGTACAAAAAAATATGAAGAGCTTGAGGGCTTTGAAAATTCAGATATAATTATTTCGGCAAGGAAAAGGGTTGATGAACTCCTGAGGAAAACCTATATACAGTCAAGGTCATTCGATGATATTATACCCCTGGCCTCCGACTGGAACAATAAGTTATCCCATATTCCCTTTATTCGGCCGGTTAATGTGAATATTCCGCTCGGCGACGGGCTAAAGTTCAGGGAAATTCACCCGGTGCTAGGCAGTCCGAGGTGGCACCATGGACAGGACTTCCTGGCTCCCGCCGGAACGGATGTATTTGCCACCGGTGCCGGAGTGGTTGCAAGGGCAGGATGGAGCCCTTTTGGCTTTGGTAATATGGTTGAGATAGACCATGGTTATGGTTTTATTACTATTTACGGACACCTCAAAACAGTTGAAGTAACAGAAGGTCAAAGTGTTAAAAGAGGAGACCGGATTGGATTGTCAGGCAGCACTGGCATTTCTTCAGGGCCACATTTACATTATGAAATACACTATAACGGTAAAGTGCAGAACCCTCTTCATTTCTTTGATGACGACCTTACAATGGAGGAGTATAATGAAATGATTACTGCTCTGAATGGGACTTACGGCAATTAATTAATATTGTATAATTCTTTATATAATGTGAGAAAAATAGCTTTCAATGATTTCTGTAATTAATTAGATTTAATATATTTATCCTATCTTTGAACAATATCCTGTGAAATGCAATATGGCAAAAGTAAAATATAAATATAACCCTCAGTCTTTATCATTCGACAGGATAAAGATGTCGTTCAGGGAGAGGTTTCTAAGGTTTATGGCCTATTTTACAGGTTCTGTCATTCTTGCATTGTTATATGGATCCATCTTTACCTACCTTTTTGATTCTCCTGAAGAGAAAGTGCTGAAACGTGAGAACGAACAAATGAAACTTCAGTATGAATTACTGAGCAAAGATCTGGAGAAAGTTGAGAAGGTTCTTGCTCATCTTCAGGAAACGGATGATAATCTTTACAGAACGATTTTTGAGGCTGAACCAATCTCAACATCATTACGGGAGGGAGGCATAGGAGGTGTTAACAGGTACGAAGAGCTTGAGGGTTATGACAATTCAGGCATAGTCATTGAAACGGCAATGCGGCTAGATAAAATTAAAAAGAAAACCTATGTGCAGTCCAGATCATTTGATGAACTGATAAGTCTTGCCAGTGAGAAGGAAGAGATGCTGAGAAGCATACCGGCCATAATGCCGATATCCAATAAAGACCTTACGCGTACAGCGTCAGGCTGGGGCTACAGAATACATCCAATTTATAAAATCAGACGCTTTCACTACGGTATGGATTTCACTGCTCCTACCGGTACCGAGGTGTATTCAACGGGCGATGGAACAATAGCCGGCATAAAAAGCTCCAAGCGCGGACTTGGCAATCATATAATAATAGATCATGGCTTTGGCTACCAGACGGTGTATGCACACCTGGACAGGTTTAACAAGCTCAGGGTGGGGCAGAAGGTGAAAAGAGGAGATGTCATCGGTTTTGTTGGCAGTACGGGATTGTCCACTGCTCCCCATCTTCACTATGAGGTGCATCTTAACGGAAAGAAAGTTGATCCGGTCAATTATTATTTCAACGATCTGAGCCCTGAAGAATATGAAAGGATGATTGAACTTTCTATGCGCAGTGGCCAGTCTTTTGATTAATCCTGAATCTTTTATGTCATCAGTCAGGCCGGGCCGCTTAAATACCAGGATATTCAAACTAATGGTTTTTGTATTTTGCTTTCCATCTGCATTATATCCACAGATAAGTTATGACAGACAGTTAATTGCAATCGCGGCTACAGGCGATATTATGCTCGGGACCTCTTTCCCGGAAAAGAGCTACCTGCCACCCGGGAACGACCCCTATCCCCTGATGTCATCCCTTTTTGAAATTTTATCCCTGCCTGATCTTACCTTCGGGAACCTGGAAGGTCCCTTCTCTGATGATGCCAGGCTTGCAAAAAAATGCAGGGATACAACTAGCTGCTATGCTTTCAGAGTACCTGAAAGTTACGCAGGAGTCCTCGACAGTGCCGGTTATGACCTGCTGAGCCTGGCAAATAACCATATAGGTGATTTTGGCTTTGAAGCAAAGCAAACAACAGCAGCTATCCTGGATTCAATGAATATCTCTTATGCCGGTACAGATGATTATCCATGGGCAGTCAGGACAATATTCGATACATTTAAAGTGGGATTTTGTGCTTTTGCACCAAACAAGGGGACTGTAAACCTGCATGACCTGAAAAAGACAGAAGAGATTATAAGCATGCTGGAAGAGAGTTGTGACATTCTGGTTGTGTCTGTTCACGGCGGGGGAGAAGGAGCAGAAAACCAGCATGTTACAAGGGCAGTAGAGTATTATTACGGTGAAAACAGGGGTAATATTTATGAATTTGCCCACAGGCTGATAGACCTGGGTGCAGACATTGTTCTTGGGCATGGTCCGCATGTAAGCAGGGCACTGGAAATATACCGGGGGAGGCTGATAGCTTACAGCCTGGGGAATTTTTGTACATACAGACGATTCAACCTGCAGGGGCCCAATGGCTATGCACCGTTAATTTATGCCTGTCTCGACAGAGACGGGAAATTTTTGTTTGGAGAAATAATACCGGTATACCAGAATAATCTGGGTCACGTTAAGCAGGATCCGGAAAAAAGGGCTATTTTTAAGATACAGGAATTGATACAGACTGATTTTCCTGAATCAAAGCTTGTTGTAGATGAAGATGGTAATATTACAATAAAGGAATGAACATGGAAGATAATGATAATAAAAAGAAGAAATTATTCTACTCCATAGGAGAAGTGGCTGAAATACTGGGAGAACAGACATCGGCAGTCCGGTACTGGGAAAAAGAATTCGATATAATCAGGCCGCAAAAAAATAAAAAGGGCAACAGGTTGTTTACGGCTGAGGATGTGGAGAACCTGCAAATGATTCATT
>DRFJ01000048.1 GCA_011050615.1 Bacteroidota bacterium | reverse complement strand
ACAAACCATGAAAAAACTATTTGCATTTGTAGCTGTGTTTGGGATGCTTTTCATCGGAGCATCGTTTAATGCTTTTGCTCAGGATGAGCCACAAGACACAACTGCTGTTGAGCAAGTTGCAGAAGAAACTCCAGCAGCTATGGAGGAAGAAATGGGAACTGAAACTGCAGCTGAAACTGAAGGAGCAGGACTCCATAAGCAGATTAAGATTAAATTTGTTGAGGGTGGTGCCGGCTTTATGGGTGCCGTTCTGCTTACCCTCATCTTCGGTCTTGCAATCGCAATAGAGCGAATAATTTATCTTAACCTTGCCACAACAAATACAGACAAGTTGCTGAAGAAGATTGAAGATGCCCTTGAAAGCGGGGGTATTGAAGCAGCAAAAGATGTTTGCCGTAATACACGCGGTCCGGTTGCAAGCATATTCTACCAGGGCCTTGACAGGGCAGAAGAAGGAATCGATATGGCTGAAAAATCCATCATATCATACGGTAGTGTACAAATGGGCTTGCTTGAGAAAAACCTTTCCTGGATTTCACTTTTCATAGCAATAGCCCCGATGCTCGGTTTCATGGGTACGGTTATTGGTATGATCGCAGCTTTTGACAGTATTGAGCAGGCAGGTAACGTTTCTGCAGGTCTGGTTGCAGGAGGTATTAAGATAGCCCTTATTACTACCGTATCAGGTCTTATCGTTGCAGTTATCCTGCAGGTATTCTATAATACTATCCTTTCAAAAATAGATAGCCTGACAAATCAGATGGAAGATTCGTCAATAACACTCATTGACAT
Source organism: Bacteroidota bacterium (assembly GCA_011050615.1). GTDB lineage: Bacteria > Bacteroidota > Bacteroidia > Bacteroidales > VadinHA17 > UBA9300. The sequence continues at coordinate 64,843 of DRFJ01000048.1, read as the reverse complement.
ACTGGTTAAGCATAATCTTAAAAAGTAAAAACTATGTCAAATTTAACTAGCAGAATAATACAGATAATTCTCTGGCTGCTCATGGCTGTAACAATCGTATTTGCCATTATGTTCTATTTTGGCAATGTGAAAGAAGGAACCGCAGGGACCAGACTTGAAGAACCGCTTGTTACAAACACATTCCTGACATATGCTTATATACTTTTCGCTGCTGCAATAGGGTTAACACTTGTCTTTTCAATAATAAATATTATTATTAACCCGAAAGGCATTAAGAAAGGTATTATAGCTCTTGTCATTGCAGCTGTGGTTATTATAGCCGCTTACGTATTGGCTGATGACACGGTATTGAGAATGCCACATTATACTGGCGGAGGTAATGAACCGGGTACCCTTAAAATTGTTGGCACAGGTTTGATTACTGCTTATTTCCTTGTTGGACTTGCTTTTCTCGCCATATTATGGTCATCGGTTTCGAGAATTTTTAAGTAGTGATTAATAAACTCCCCCGGCGGGAATAAAAAAAATAAAATTATGGCAAGACGGGAAGTACCGGATATACCTGGTGGCTCACTGGCGGATATAGCATTCCTCCTGCTCATCTTTTTCCTTGTTACAACAACCATGGAAACTGATACGGGACTCATGCGAAAACTCCCGCCCCTGCAGGATCCGGATCAAGAACAAAGCGACGATCAGCAAATACATGAGCGAAATATACTCGTTGTAAAAGTAAATAAGGATAATATGCTTCTGGTTGAAGGAGAAATAATCCAGATTGGTGAACTCAAGGACATTGCCAAGGAATTTATCCTGAACCCCAACGATGCTGCAGACCTTCCTGAGAAAGTGGAAAAGAATATTCCTTATTTTGGTGTTGTAAGGGTAGCTAAACAGGCTGTTATCTCTCTCCAGAACGACTACGGTACAACCTACGGAGTTTACATCGCAGTGCAGAATGAGCTCCTTGCTGCAAGGGATGAGGTGAGAAATGACCTGGCGATGCAGACCTGGGGAATCCCCTATGATGATCTGAGTGAGGAAAGGATGGCCGCGGTGGATGAGTATTATAATGCACCTATCTCAGAAGCAGAACCTAAAAAGATTGGAGGAGAATAAGATGAGCAAATTCAAAAGACATACAGGGAAAGCCGGTGTTGGTAAAATAAACACCGCATCACTACCTGATATAGTGTTTATGCTGTTGTTCTTCTTCATGACAGTAACAGTTATGAGGGAGGTGGAACTGAAAATAACGGTCAGACTACCTGACGCCACTCAGGGGAAAAAACTGGAGAAAAAATCACTGGCAAGCTTTATCTATATTGGGAAACCCTTGCCTCAACTCCAGGCTACATTTGGCTCAGAGCCAAAAATCCAGCTAAATGATGCATTCAAAGAGATAGATGATATTCAGGATTTTATAGTCCAGGAGAGAGAATCTCTTAATGAGTCCGACCAGGGTAAAATGCTTGTATCCCTGAAAATAGACAGGGAGACAAGAATGCAAATAGTGACCGAAGTTAAACAAGCCTTACGAAGGGCTAATGCCTTGAAAATCATGTATGCAAATATGCCGGTTGACAAAATCACTCACATGGATTAACCTGGCAAGCAAAATATTAAAGCCCTGACTTGTTACATGTCAGGGCTTTTTTGTCTGGAACCTATGCATAACTGGGATAATATACCGGAACCCTTCAATTTAAATCCACTTAAACATCACCTTGGATATATAAGGTCATTTACATCTGAATGTTCCATCCTTTCTGAAGAGGAAATTATAAAGGATATTGTTCCTGCTCTCAGGCATATTGGAACATCGGTTGCAGATATTTATACAGGTAGCCTGCACCTGGAGGAGATTGTCAGTGAGCTGAACCTACTCAGGAAACAGGAAGATATCTTAAGCCAAAAATCATTCATGGAATGGATAGCACAATCCAAAAAAGACTACCGTAAATTCAGGCTCTCAGATTCATCCCTCTGGGTACTTAAATATCTTGATGATAAACAAAGATATTTTCATATTTTTCCGGGAAGAAATATAGAACTGACTGCCCGCAGCAGGGGAAATTCACTTAAAACGGCAATACTCTATACAATACTTTATGATAAAGGTGATATTCTTTTTTCTGATCTAAACTCTGTCAGAAAGATGCTCGCTCTCTCACCTCTTCGGAACATTGAATCAGCCTCAAGTATTATAACTGGTATAAGGATGTTGCAGTCAGGCTAAAACCGTTGCAGGTATGAGCATTTAAAGAAGAAGCCCCTCGTTGTTTCAAGGAAGCGGTCATCTGTTATGTGGCGGCCGTCTTCCCATCTTAGCTTTTCATATAATGAGCCGTAACCAAGATAAACCACTGTACCGGGGATATAAGTAAAAGAAGCGAGAAAATCAGTAAGCAGGTCTTCCCTGTAACTGTTGTACTCGCTTATAAGCCTCAGGAAGAAATACTTATTAATCTGGAAAGTAAGCTTGCCCCGCAGTATTGAATAATCATATACAGACTCACCTGTTGAGGCAAGTTTAAGACCTGAATACCTGTAGCTGACATCAAAATGAATTTTTTCAGACGGTTTGAAGTTCCCCATTAACAGGAGGTGATTACTTATTCCCTGGAAAGGAGGATCGCCGGGATAATATACGGAACCCTGATGCCGGTATAAACCTGCCAGCGTAACTTTCTTCCCAAGCTGGCTATTCAGCAGTGAATGGAAACCTCCTGTCTTAAATCTTTGCCCCATGAATACCTCAGTGGAATATTCAGCTTTAACTTTGATATAAGTAGATCCCCTGAAATACACCCAGGTAACTGTCATCAGACAGGCTGTATTTTATCCTGAATACAGGAAAATGAGCCAGTGAGTTTAGTTCCGGTCTGAACCGCTGCTTACACGGTCAGCAGCATATACAGCAGCCACGTTTACCCTCTCCCCTGCCTTGCCGCTGAGCTTAACACCTGCATAAGGATTGATTATAGTCCTGGTATGAACAAGAGTATTCACAGGATCATGCTCATCAGCCTGAGTTGCAGCAAAATTAAAATTATCATGACCTTCAAGGAAAAAGGGTCGCTTTTCCGGGTAGAAAAGCTTATACCTCAGATTTACATCAACCTGACCTGCATCTGCTTCCACCTGGCTGAAATCAGGATTAAGTGTCCCGTCAAGTATGAGTTGGGAAGTTATCCCGTATTTTGCGGTAAGGCTTAACCTGGGATTCCGTTCTTCTCTCTTCATCTCACCGTCGCTGTGTACATTACGATAGGCATAGGTGAAAGCCGGAAGGACTTCAAGCAGGGTATAATGTTTTACACCATAATAAATCATTGGTTTCATCTGTGTCAGGAAAGCATAGCCCTTTTCAGGGTCCATGTGGGGGTATGATCCGTGGATAGCCTGCCTGCTTATTTTTCTCTCAAAGAATACTGCCATCTTTACAGGTTCCCTGTTTGAGAAACGTATACTTTTCAGAGGGAGACGTATTTCAACTGTATATCCATCATCATTAATCAAGCCTGCACTGTACCAGACAAAATCTACGCTCTTGTCCTCCTGTCCCGAGGCAAACCTGCTGTCCATCTGAATTCCGTGAGGATTAATATAAAATGCATATAAGGACTGCTGGTCATTAAAACTGTCCAGGTTTATACAAACCCAGTCATCATTTAGTATATTATCCCTTGAATTTACCGATGCTTTTATCTTTCCCGGTTCATCATCATAACACCTGTAGGCAAAATACAGGTTCTCCTCGTCATAGGCCATGTAAACCACAGTTTTAAAATCGAGGTCATTGCCAAAGTCAGGAATAAATGATTTAAAGCCGCTCACTGAAGGAGCGCTTTCCCACACAGGCTCATCCATGTTTCCGTCAATCACCGGAGGATCAGAAATTTTCAGAGGCAGGATGGCTTCATCCTGGGCATCCAGTATTGCTGTAAAAAAGACTAGAAATATTACAAGGCTCAGGGTTCTTTTCATGGTCTGTTGCTTGGTAGAGATAATAAAAACTTTCAGGCAGGCCTGTAAAAAATTCCCCTCTCCTGGCGAGCAGATTTTATCCTCCCCTGTGATTCCAGGACATCAAGATATTTGTTGATCTCACTCAGGTGCATCCCCAGTGTTTCGCTCAGATCGTCAGTAGTGCAGGGGCGCCTGGATATCATTCCCATTATGGCATCCTCTGCATCTTCACGGTATGACTTTAACTCCTTCCTCTTTACCGCAGCAGCAATAATTTCAACCCGGGGCATTCCCCAGTATTTGATTATTCTTTCAAGTTCTTCTTTTGAGGCAGGTTTAAGACCACTTACAGTCCCGGGCCGGTCAAGTGTATTGAGTTGAACCGAATCGGGTTTTATTCTTTTTATAGCCTTCTTAAGTTCATCCAGTTCACCATCGGTATAGTTATAAGCCGGTAATATAAATATCTCAAGGTATATTTTCCCCTCGTATTCATTTCTGAAATCAACAAGCCCCTGGATGTATTCATCAATTTTAAGCCCCGGTGCAGGACGATTTATCCTCCTGAAGGTATCTTCCGTGGCAGCATCAAGAGAGGGCAGTACCACATCAGCCCCTTTTAGCTCATCCCGGACATTCCTGACTGACAACAGTGTGCCATTGGTGAGAACGGCAACGGGAACACCGGGTTTTAACTCTTTGATAAGAGTCAGCACATCACCAAGCCTGTTATTCAGTGTTGGCTCTCCTGAGCCTGAAAAAGTAATAAAATCGGGATCCGGATTATTTTTAAAAAAATGCATAAGTTCATCCCTGACCTTGTTAAAAGGTATATACTCCATTCTCCGGGTGGTCAGTTTGCTTGTTTTTCCAACCTCACAATACACACAGTCCAGAGAACACACCTTACGTGGTACCAGGTCAACGCCCAGTGACATTCCCAGGCGCCTTGACGGCACCGGGCCAAATAAATATTTATACATTTATCATTTTTTACACTTTCTCCTGAAACGTAACCATGGTGCTCAGTCGTTACTTTCAGCTTTTTAGTGATTCCGGGGGGACTCGAACCCCCAACCAACAGAACCGGAATCTGTCATTCTATCCAATTGAACTACGGAACCATTACAGGGTGCTAAATTAACTCCTGCCATTGATATTTCAAAGCGCAGGCCCCATAATGATAATTGATAAGTTTTTCCTAATTTCGCAAACCGTAATAATTACCGTAATCAAACTGCCGTGATGGAATATAAATTCAGGGAAATAGAAAAGAAATGGCAAAAATACTGGGAAAAGAACAAAACCTTCAAGGCTTTTGATGATTTTCAGAACCCCAAAAAATATTATATCCTTGACATGTTTCCTTATCCTTCCGGTTCAGGTCTTCATGTTGGCCACCCCGAAGGATATACCGCAAGCGATATAATGGCCAGGTATAAAAGAATGAAGGGGTATAACGTACTCCATCCTATGGGCTGGGATGCCTTCGGGCTGCCGGCTGAACAGTTTGCCATGGATACAGGAACCCATCCGGCAATAATCACAAACAAGAATTGTGACACTTTCAGGAGGCAGATCAAGGACATAGGCCTCAGTTATGACTGGGACAGGGAAATAAACACCACTGATCCGGGGTATTTTAAATGGACACAGTGGATCTTTATTCAGTTATACAACACCTGGTATGATGAAAAACTTCAGAAGGGCAGGCATATAAACGAGCTGGAAGTACCGGCCGACATAAAGAGCCGGGGGGATGATTATGTCAGGTCTTATATTGATGGCAAACGGCTGGCCTATTACGACAAGGCACTGGTATGGTGGTGCTCAAGCTGTAAAATAGTATGTGCAAATGAAGAAGTGCTGACCGACGGTTCGCATGAAAAATGCGGTCACCCGGTGGAAAAAATGAACCTCAAACAATGGATGCTGAGAATACCCCTTTATGCCGAAAGATTGCTCAGCGGACTAGATGACCTTGACTGGCCTGAAGGAATAAAAGACCAGCAAAGAAACTGGATAGGTAAATCTACCGGTGCAGAGGTAAAATTCCATGTTGAAAATACAGGAGATATAATTTCCGTTTTTACCACCCGGCCCGACACCCTGTTCGGTGCCACTTATATGGTACTGGCACCGGAACACGAACTGACAGCCAGGCTAACTACCGGTGAAAAAGAAAAAGAAGTAAGGAAATATATAAAAGATGCTGTCCTCAAATCGGATCTCGACCGTACCGACCTTGCCAAGGAAAAAACTGGTGTGTTTACCGGCTCATACGCTATAAATCCTGTCAATAACAAGAAAATACCAGTCTGGATAGCAGATTATGTCCTTACCGGCTACGGAACAGGGGCAATTATGGCCGTTCCCGCACATGATGAAAGGGATTTTGAATTTGCCCTTAAATATGAACTACCGGTTGAATGTATCATGAACCCTGATACGGATGATCAGGAACTGAAGGAAAAAACTCTGGAAGGAAAGGCATGCTGGACCGAAGACGGTACTTATGTCAATTCATCCGATAAAAAAACCGGCCTCGACATAAACGGGCTGAAGAAGGAAGAAGGCATTAAGAAAACCATTGAATGGCTTGAATCAAGGCAACTGGGCAAAGCTACAGTTAACTACAAGTTACGCGACTGGCTCTTCAGCCGGCAAAGGTACTGGGGAGAACCCTTCCCCGTAATACACTGGGAAGACGGCACCATAAGCCTGCTTGATGAAGCTGAGTTACCCCTTGAACTGCCAGTACTGGAGAAATATCAACCCGGTGAGAATGGCGAATCACCACTGGCCAATGCCACCGACTGGCTTATGGTTACGGGGAAAAATGGGATGAAGGGAAGAAGGGAGACAAACACTATGCCACAGTGGGCAGGATCATGCTGGTATTATCTGCGCTTCATAGACCCCCATAACAGTAAAGCCATTTTCAGCAAGGAAAAGGAAAAATACTGGATGCCGGTTGACCTTTATATAGGAGGTGCTGAACATGCCGTCCTCCACCTTCTGTACAGCCGTTTCTGGCATAAGGTCCTCTACGACCTGGCTTATACCTCTCATGATGAACCCTACCTTAAACTATTCAACCAGGGAATGATACTGGCGTTTGCCTATGAGACAAAAACCGGAGCAAAAGTACCGGCCGATCTTGTGGAAGAAAAAGAAGGAAGGTATTTTCACCGGAATACAGGCGAAGAGCTTACACAGATAGTGGCTAAGATGTCCAAATCATTGAAGAATGTTGTAAACCCCGATGATATTATTCAAAGATACGGGGCCGATGCATTCAGATTATATGAAATGTTCATGGGCCCGCTCGATGCCAGCAAGCCATGGGATGAAAAAGGAGTAAAAGGCGTATTCGGTTTTCTGACAAGGGTAGCGAGATTATTCGGAGATTTATCCTGTGTAAGCGATGAAACAGAGAGTGATGAGATATTGCAGGCCCTGCATAAAACTATCAGAAAAGTTGAGAATGATATTGAGAATCTCAGGTTCAATACTGCAATTTCTTCGCTTATGATATTTACAAACCTTGCTGTAAAAAAGGGCAAAGTCAACAGGGATACTGCCAAAACATTTGTCAGAATACTCCACCCCTTCGCACCACACCTGGCCGAGGAACTCTGGGAAGCATATGGCAATAAGGAAAGCCTGGCCAATGAGGAGTGGCCTGAAGTGAATGAAAAATACCTGAAAGAGGATACCTTTGAATACCCTGTATCATTTAACGGTAAGCTCAGATTCAGGCTCGAATTACCCCTTGACATGGAAAACAATGAAATAGAAAATGCCGTACTGGGTGATGAAAGAGCTTCAAGGTGGCTGGAAGGTAATAAACCCCGCAGGATAATTATTGTTAAAGGAAGAATAATAAATGTTGTGATATGAACAGGTGGCACTACGGCATGCTTATTTTATTTTCTGCAATTATTCACTATGGCTGCTCTGAAACATCAGGTAATATAAGCACCGTTGAAGAAAAACCGGTACCCGGGGAAGAAAGACCGGAACAAAAGTATGATGCTTATGGTATAGATACTACAGTTTATGAAGTAGTAACAGCCCGGGTAAGATATAATCAGTTTCTTGGAGAAATCCTTGACGAGTATAAGATAAGCTATAATGATATTGTAAAACTGTTGCAGAACTCCGGTGATGTATTTGACATAAGGAAAATCAAAGCAGGTAACAGGTATACGCTTTATATTAAACCTGATACTGTTAATAGTCTGGATTACATGATCTATGAACATGATATTGGTAATCATTTCATATTTGACTTCAGGGAAGAACCCCATATCAGGAAAATTGAAAGAACGTCAAGGCTTGAACTTAAATATGCCTCGGGAACAATAGAAACATCCCTGTGGAATGCAATGCTCGACAATGGTTTGCATCCCTTGCTTGCAGTTAAGTTATCGGAGATTTATGCCTGGTCTGTTGATTTTTTTGCTTTGCAGAAAGGCGACAGGTTCAAAATTATATATGAAGAGGAATATATCGACACAACTTCCAATGGAGTACACCGTATTTACGCAGCCTTATTTGAACATGCCGGGAACCAGTTTTATGCCATTCCACTCTTACAGGATGGGAATGAGAGCTATTACGACCTCGAAGGCAACAGCCTGAGGAAGGCTTTTCTTAAAGCCCCACTTCGATATTCACGAATCAGCAGCAGGTACTCAAACAGCAGGATGCATCCCATCCTGAGGGTACGCCGGCCACATCATGGTGTTGATTATGCAGCACCTGTGGGCACTCCGGTTATGGCCATCGGGGACGGGAGGGTTATAATGAAGGAAGCCCGGAGCGGGTCAGGCCGGATAGTAAAGATCAGGCATAACAGCGTTTATACAACTTCATACATGCACCTGAGCAGCTATGGTAAAGGTGTAAGTGTAGGTAATTATGTAAAGCAGGGTGATATAATCGGTTACGTTGGAAGCTCCGGACTATCAACAGGTCCACATCTTGATTTCAGGTTTTACAGGAACGGAAAGCCTGTAGACCCTTTAAAGGTAGAAGCACCACCTGTGGAGCCTGTAGCCATGGAGAACAGGGAAAAATTTAAAAAGATCAGCACGGTGATGGTTCACTTACTGGATTCATTCTGAGCTTCAATTATCAGTTCTTCAACAATCCCCGGGTAGTATTTATGTTCAAGCCTGTGTATCCTTTCAGCAAGTGATTCCGGGCTGTCGTCAGGCCTTACTTCACATTTTGCCTGGAAAATAATATCGCCTTCGTCATACATGGAATTAACGTAATGAATGCTTATCCCGGATTCTTTCTCTTTATTTTGAATAACGGCCCTGTGTACCCTGCTGCCATACATCCCTTTTCCACCGTAATCCGGAAGCAGAGCCGGGTGAATATTCACCACCCTGCGGGGGTAATGATTAAGTATTTCCCCGGGAACCAGCCATAGAAACCCGGCAAGGACAATGAAAAATATATCATTTTCAAGTAATACTTTCAACACTTCCCCGTTTTCATATAAATCATCCCGGTCGAAAACCCTGGCAGGTATAGAGTACTTCCTAGCCCGTTCTAATACAAATGCATCAGCCTTATTCGACAGTATTAGTTTAACTTTTGCCGTTTTACTGGTCGAAAAATATTCAATAAGCTTTTGAGCATTGGTCCCGGAACCCGAGGCGAAAATAGCTATGTTTTTCATTATCTGGCTTTTACTAAAACAGTTCGGCTTATGAACCCATCAATAAAATATATACATATTTATTTGAATATCAATAAAATGTATTATATTTCCAATAAATATTTCTAAATTTGTTTGAATAATATTGCGCAAATATATTTCTTTGCAAGGTTTTAAAATTAATTATTATTAACCAAAATTTGAGATTATGTCTGATATTGCAGCAAAAGTAAAAGAGATCATCGTTGACAAGTTAGGAGTTGACGAATCTGAGGTGACCCCTGAAGCTAGTTTTACTAACGATCTGGGTGCTGATTCTCTTGACACTGTTGAGCTTATCATGGAATTTGAAAAGGAATTCAATATGGGAATTCCTGATGATCAGGCAGAAAACATCAGCACTGTTGGTGAAGCCATTAAGTACATCGAGGAAAATGCAAAATAAGATTGCATAACCAGAGAAATCAAGAACACATGAAAAGGGTTGTAGTTACTGGTATTGGAGCCATAACTCCGATCGGGAAAAATATTGAGGAATACTGGACGGGTTTGAAATCCGGGACCAGCGGATCGGATTGGATTACCCGTTTTGACGCTGAAAAGTTCAAGACAAGGTTTGCCTGTGAGATCAAAAACTATAACTCTGTCGATTATTTTGACCGTAAAGAGTCACGTAAGCTGGATGTTTATGCCCAGTATGCTCTTATTTCCGTTGCCGAAGCAATGAATGATTCCGGCCTCGGTCACGAAAAAATAGATAAGGATCAGGCCGGGGTAATATGGGCTTCAGGTATTGGAGGAATAGAAACCTTTCTTAATGAAATTGCAGGGTTTGTTACGGGGGACGGGGTTCCCCGTTTCAGTCCCTTTTTTATTCCCAAGATGATTTCTGATATTGCTGCGGGCCACATATCCATAAAGTATGGATTCCAGGGTCCTAATTATGGTACCGTATCAGCATGTGCCTCATCAACCCATGCCATTATTGATGCCTTCAACCTGATAAAACTGGGTAAGGCAAAACTCTTTATTACCGGGGGCTCTGAAGCTGCCATCACACAGGCCGGCATAGGTGGTTTCAACTCGATGCAGGCCATGTCAACAAATAATGAAGAGTATAAAAACGCCTCAAGGCCTATGGATCTTAACCGTGATGGTTTCGTAATGGGTGAAGGTGGAGGGGCTCTCATTCTTGAAGACTATGAACATGCAAAAGCCCGCGGAGCAAAAATATATTGTGAAATTTGCGGTACGGGAATGACCGCAGACGCATACCATATCACAGCTCCTCATCCGGAAGGTATTGGAGCGTATAAAGTGATGAAAATTGCCCTTGAAGAATCAGGCCTCAGGAAGAAAGATATTGACTATATAAACGTGCATGGTACTGCAACACCCCTGGGTGATATTTCGGAAACAAGGGCCATAGTCAACCTTTTTGGTGAGCATGCATATAAAATGAATATCAGCGCCACCAAATCGATGACAGGGCACCTGCTGGGAGCTGCCGGGGCAATTGAGGCTATTGCCGCCATCCTGGCAATGCAAAATAACATTGTTCCGCCCACCATAAACCAAAGCACTCCTGATCCAAATATTGATCAGAAACTGAACCTTACCGTAAACAGTGCGCAGGAAAGGGAAATAACAAGTGCTATCAGCAATACCTTTGGCTTCGGGGGACATAATGCTTCAATTATTATCAAGAAAATCTGATAAGCGTTGTGTCAGGAAATCAAAGGATAACCAGGAAGAACACAATAATCCTTGATAAAAAGGCCTTCCGGTCTGACCTCAAAAGAATACTCGGATTCAAACCCTCAAGACCCGGCATTTATGAAATTGCCCTGATTCATCGTTCTGCAACCTTCGAAATACCAGGAGGTGGGAATATTAATAATGAACGCCTTGAATACCTTGGTGATGCAGTTCTTGACACTGTCCTGTCCGAATATCTTTTCAGATTTTACCCTGAAGCCCCCGAAGGTGAGCTTACCAAGCTGAGATCGAGACTGGCTAACAGGAGTACCCTTAATAAACTTGCCCTTTCAATGAAGCTCGACAAGCTGTTAATAAGCCAGGTAAAAAATAACCCTACATCAAAAAATATATATGGAGATGCCCTGGAGGCCCTTATCGGAGCTCTGTTCATAGATAAAGGATACTCAAACACAAAAAAGTTCGTCATCAAACATATATTATCCGACCATATTGATCTTAACAGTGTAATTAACACTGAAACCGATTACAAAAGCCAGGTCTTCCAGTGGGCTCAAAAAATGAAGAGGCAGATCAGTTTCAATTACAATGAAGATTATGATTTCAATGACAAAAAATATGTCTTCACCACCGTGTTAAGCATTGATCATGAAGTTTTCGGAAAAGGAACCGGCTCTTCAAAAAAAGAAGCCGAACAAAAGGCTTCGCTCCGGGCGCTGACAAAAATCAATCATGCAGGTCCTCTTATTTAAATCCAAATTTTTACTACCTTTAAGTGGCAATTAAGCCATAAGATGAAAACTCCACAAAAAAAGATCAGACATAAGCTGAGTGTTAAAGATCATGATTCTGATCTGTATCTGGGGCTGGCATCAGCTGAAGCCGATTACAGGGTGTCACTGCTTCTGAATAAGGAATTGAGGCTGAATTTCAAAAGCAGCACACCTGTTACCAAAGCCCTTAATAAGAGAGAAAGCAGCTTTTCAAGATTTACTTCGGAATCAGGTTACAGTGAAACCTCGTACGAGCTGATAAGTAACGACTCAGGTAATGACAAACTTATTCCCAGAATTCCTTCAATTGATTATATTTTAAGAATTAAAGGCTTGAACCCTGCCCTGAGCACCGATAAGATCATAAGTCAGATAAGGCAAATAAAGGAGATAACAGGAGTCTTTAAACTCGATAAAGACACTCAAATAGATAATTCTGTTCTTCAAATTATGCCGTAAATGGAAGATCCCAGGCTTAATACCTCAATAAAGAATGAGCGAATAGCAATTATCCGCTCATTCTTAACTAACCCTAAAACCTAAGTTATGAAAAGTGTACCTCTGGTTTTTGTTAAGAATGGAGGTGATGGCTCACCTCCATAACCTTCTTAACCCAAAAACCAACTAACCTAACCTATGAAAAAAACCTCACTAAAAACAAATCAAATATCGTGCCAATCATGAGCATCATGAGATCTTTTGATTATATTGAACAAAAGGTGTACCATTGGCATTGAACTGTTTCATAAAAATCCTAAAATGACGTTAAATTAAGTTAAAAAGCTCTTAATGTTAATTTGATGAAATACTTTTGTATTAAAATATTCACTGAAAAACAGTGAGGAACCGGAGGGTAGACAGATAACAGATGAAGAAGAAGACCATTATAATACTTGCTGTTATTTTCTCTATGGTTTTGTCAGGGCTGATACTGATTCAGATATACTGGATAAACAATTCGATAGAAGTAAAAAACCAGCAGTTCAGGGTATATGTTAACAATGCACTGAATGCTGTAGTGCTTGACATGGAACAGCAGGAAACAATTGAGAGGATTGTTGAGGAGATTGATATGCCCCTGGTCGATTCAGTTGTTGCCATCGTACCTTCCAGGTCGGCCCTCGCACGGCAGTTGCGTGGTTACAGGTCTGAATCGAACATACCCCTCCTTGAAGATCATGATGATGTAATTGCCTCCCTGACAATAAGCAGGGAAGGTCAGAAAATACTCTTTTACTCGGATGATGAATTTTTTTATCCCGAGGAAGAGATACCCGAACTATCATCACAAAGTCTCAGGGCAGGCATCAATGACAGGATAACAAACAAAACGGTATTGCTTGAAAGTATTATGGAAAAAATAATAGCCGATACTCCGGAACTGTCGGAGCGTGTTAATCCTGAGAGGGTAAATGACCAGATTGACCAGATGCTCGGAAGGCTTGGAATATCACTTGACTATGAATTTGCAATTACATCCTCAGGAAATCCGGTTTACAGCAGTGACGGCTTTAATATGGGATCGGATGCAAATAAATATATCAGGCAATTATTTCCCAATGACCCTGTCCCGGGGCGGAATATGATTTACCTTTACTTCCCGAAAGAAAAGAACTATTTGTTCAGGCAGATTGGATTCATGGGCATTTCATCAATTATAGTAACTCTTTTCCTCATTGTTTTCTCCGTAAGCAATATTTTAACAATCCTGAGGCAGAAAAGGATATCAGAAATCAGGAATGACTTTATAAACAATATGACCCATGAGTTAAAAACACCCATATCTACAATATCCCTCGCTTCACAGATGATTGGTGACACCAGTATATCCCAAAACAAGAAGAACCTAGACAAGATAGCCGGCATACTTCATGATGAATCGTTAAAGCTCAGATACCAGGTTGAGAAGGTCCTGCAGGCCTCAGCCTTTGACAGGGAAACAATGAAGTTGAAAATGATTGACACAGACATACACCGCATTATAAATAATGCAGTTGATAATTTCAGCTTACAGATTTCCGCTACCGAAGGTGTACTCATCAGGGAACTAAATGCAGCAGAACCTCACCTTAAAATAGATGAAACACACGTTTTTAACATGATATCCAACCTCCTTGATAATGCAATAAAATATTCAAATGGCAATCCTGAGATTAAGATTATAACAACCGATGACGAGAAGCAACTCACGGTTTCAATCCTGGATAATGGCATCGGAATAAAAAAAGATGACTTAAAAAGAATTTTTGATAAATTTTACAGGGTTCCCACCGGGAATATTCATAATGTTAAGGGCTTTGGACTGGGGCTGAGCTACGTTAAAAAAATAATTGAGGAACATAATGGCAACATCGCCGTTCATAGCCAGATTAACAAGGGAACACGGTTTGATATCAGTTTCCCTAAAAACAACTGACCATGGCAAAAATTTTATTGGCTGAAGATGATTCTAATCTTGGAACACTGCTCACCGATTATCTGGAAGCAAAAAACTACAGGGTAGTACATCTGACCGGCGGTCAGAAGGCGCTTGACACTTTCAGAACAGAGACTTTCGATCTGTGCCTGCTCGATATCATGCTGCCGGAACTTGATGGAATAAGTCTTGCAAAGAAGATAAGGAAAATTGAAAAGGACGTTCCATTCATCTTTCTGACAGCCAAGTCATTGGAAAAGGATAAAATAGAGGGATTTTCAGCAGGCGCCGACGATTATATTACAAAACCCTTCTCCATGGAGGAGCTCTTATACAGAATAGAAGCCATCCTGAGAAGAACGAAGTCATTTACAGATGAAGAGCCTGATGAATTTAAACTTGGAAAATTCACTTTCTATCCACGTACACAGATACTTGATTCTGATGAAGGCTCCCAGAAGCTGACAACGAAAGAGTCAGAATTACTTAAGTTGCTTTGTCATAACAAGAACGAGGTGCTTGAAAGGAATTATGCATTGCGTACAATATGGGTAGATGACAATTATTTCAATGCACGGAGCATGGATGTATACATTACCAAGCTCAGGAAGTATCTTAAAACTGACCCTTCAATAACAATACTTAATGTTCACGGGAAGGGCTACAGGCTTCTGTGCGAATAGATATCAAAGCATCAATCCATCTTAAGAACCGCCAGGAAAGCCTGCTGTGGTATTTCAACATTACCAACCTGTCTCATACGCTTCTTCCCTTTCTTTTGTTTTTCAAGGAGTTTTCTTTTTCGCGTAATATCCCCTCCATAGCATTTTGCCGTAACATCTTTCCTGACAGCCTTTACGGTCTCACGGGCTATTATTTTTGCCCCGATGGCTGCCTGAATGGCTATGTCAAATTGCTGCCTTGGTATCAGTTCCTTCAGTTTAACACACATCCTCCGTCCAAAGTCATACGAATGTCCCCTGAAGATAAGGGTTGAAAGAGCATCTACCATTTCACCGTTAAGCAGGATATCAAGCCTGACAAGGTCGGCCTTGCGGTAGGATGAGTAGTGATAATCAAAAGAAGCATAACCACGGGAAAGGCTCTTTAACTTATCATAAAAATCAAATACTATTTCGGCAAGTGGGAGTTCAAAAGTAATCTCCACCCTGTCACTCGTAAGGTAGACCTGGTTTTTGAAAGTTCCCCGCTTATCAATGCACAATGTCATTATATTCCCCACGAATTCGGACTTTGTAATTATCTGGGCAATTATATATGGTTCTTCAATCCTGTCAATATGTGTGACGGAAGGCAGGCCCGATGGATTATGTACCTCAATCATCTCACCTGATGTGGTATAAACATTATAGGATACATTGGGAACGGTGGTGATAACATCCATGTCGAATTCCCTGTCGAGTCTTTCCTGTATTATCTCCATATGCAGAAGCCCCAGGAATCCGCATCTGAACCCAAAGCCCAGGGCTGCTGATGATTCAGGAATAAAAGAAAGTGAGGCATCGTTCAACTGAAGTTTTTCAATAGACGAACGCAGGTCCTCATAATCATCAGCATCAACAGGATATATTCCGGCAAATACCATAGGTTTCACAATCTCAAAGCCGGCAATCCCTTTCTCGCATGGTTTGTCATAATGAGTAATGGTATCACCTACTTTGACTTCCCTTGATTCTTTTATCCCTGAAATAATATATCCTACATTACCGGCACTTAAATACTCCCGGGCTTCCTGCTTTATTTTAAGCACACCTATTTCATCTGCATTGTATTTTTTGCCTGTATTAAAAAATTTAACAAGGTCACCTGTTTTCAGGCTTCCGTTTACTATTTTAAAATATGCTATAATTCCCCTGAAGGAATTAAATACCGAATCAAAGATCAGTGCCTGCAGTGGCGCATCAGGATCTCCTTCCGGTGCAGGTATGGAAGTTACTATCCTTTCAAGTATGGCTTCAACACCCGTACCTGTTTTAGCACTTGCTTCTATGATATCATCCCTGCTGCAGCCCAGAAGATCTACTATCTGGTCTTTAACCTCATCAGGCATAGCACTTGCCATGTCCATTTTGTTCAGTACGGGTATCACTTCGAGATTATGGTCGACAGCCATATACAGATTTGATATCGTTTGTGCCTGTATCCCCTGTGTAGCATCAACAACCAGCAACGCTCCTTCACACGCCGCTATTGATCTTGAGACTTCATAGGAGAAATCAACATGCCCGGGAGTGTCAATAAGGTTAAGTATATACTCGGATCCCCTGTAAACATACCTCATCTGTATGGCATGACTCTTTATGGTTATGCCCCTTTCCCTCTCCAGTTCCATATTGTCAAGAACCTGGTCTTTCCTTTCTCTTTCACTCAGGGTGTCAGTTTCCTCAAGCAACCTGTCTGCAAGAGTGCTTTTACCATGATCGATATGAGCTATAATACAGAAATTCCGTATATTATTCATCGTTTGTATCCTTCCTAAGATTAAGCGCAAATATAATTAATAGTTGGAAAAGTTGAGAGCAGGCGGAGAATAAGTTGAGAATGGGTAGAGAAGGTTGAAAAGGAGTGTAAATAAAAGCAGGGAACTTGCGTGCACAAGTTCCCTGCCTTAAGAAAAATTTTCAATAAGTTATGTTTATTACATCATGCCTGGCATACCGCCTCCACCCATTCCCGGGTTAGGCATTGGTTCATCTTCCTTTTTCTCAATCACCACGGCTTCAGTAGTCAGGAACATTCCTGCTATGGATGCCGCATTTTCAAGTGCTATACGGGCTACTTTTGCAGGGTCGATTACACCTGAATCATAGAAGTTTTCAAATTTGTCGATGCGTGCATTATACCCGTAATCATCCTTACTTTCCTTTACAGCCTGAGCAATGACGGCGCCTTCTTTCCCGGCGTTTAATACTATCTGGCGCAGGGGTTCCTCAATTGCACGTTTTACAATCTCGATCCCTGTATTCTGATCCTCATTATCACCTTTCAGCTTTTCGAGTGCCTCTATTGCACGTATATAGGTTACACCACCGCCCGGGACTATGCCTTCCTCGACTGCTGCACGTGTTGCACTCAGGGCATCATCTACACGGTCTTTTTTCTCCTTCATCTCAACTTCGGAAGCCGCACCGATATAAAGTACTGCGACGCCTCCTGAAAGTTTTGCAAGTCTTTCCTGCAGCTTTTCCTTATCGTAATCCGAGGTAGTAGTGGATATCTGCTGCTTGATCTGGTTAACGCGAGCTGTTATTGAAGTTTTTTCTCCTGCACCGTTAACAATAGTTGTGTTTTCCTTGTCAACAGATATTTTCTCAGCCTGTCCCAGCATATCGAGAGTGGTATGCTCCAGCTTAAGTCCTTTTTCTTCAGATATTACGGTACCCCCTGTCAGAATGGCAATATCTTCCAGCATTTCTTTTCTCCTGTCTCCGAATCCGGGAGCCTTAACTGCACAAACCTTCAATGATCCTCTCAGTCGGTTTACAACCAGTGTTGCAAGAGCTTCTCCCTCAACATCTTCTGCAATAATCATAAGGGGCCTGCCATTCTGTGCCGTATTTTCAAGTATTGGAAGCAGGTCCTTCATTGTGGATATTTTCTTATCATGGATAAGAATATAAGGATTTTCCAGGTCGGCCTCCATTTTCTCTGTATCGGTAACAAAGTAGGCTGATATGTAACCACGGTCGAACTGCATACCCTCGACCACCTCAACGGTTGTGTCGGTACTCTTTGCTTCTTCGACTGTAATCACTCCTTCTTTTTTCACCTTACCCATTGCTTCAGCAATAAGTTTTCCAATTTCCTCGTCGTTATTTGCTGATATGCGGGCAACCTGTTCAATCTTGTTAAGATCGTCACCAACAACCTTTGCCTGCTTTGCTATATGTTTCACCACCTCGCTGACAGCTTTGTCTATACCTCTTTTCAGCTCCATGGGATTGGCACCTGCAGTGACATTCTTAAGGCCAACATTTATAATTGCCTGGGCAAGAATTGTAGCCGTTGTGGTTCCGTCGCCTGCATCGTCTCCTGTCTTGGAAGCCACTTCCTTCACCATTTGAGCGCCCACATTTTCGAAGGGGTCTTCAAGTTCAATCTCCTTGGCCACGGTAACTCCATCCTTGCTTATTTGTGGTGCTCCGAACTTTTTCTCGAGTACTACATTACGTCCTTTCGGGCCAAGGGTTACCCTTACGGTATCAGCCAGTTTATCAACGCCTTCCTTAAGAAGGTTACGTGCTTCGATATTAAATTTAATTTCTTTTGCCATATCAGTTAGTTTAAGTTATTACGTTTATGCTATGTATAAGATATCACTTTGAGACATCAAAAGGTAATCTTCACCGTCGATATTTAGTTCCTGACCTGCATATTTGCCATAGAGTACTACATCGCCGGGTTTTACCTCCATTTCTTCGTCTTTCTTTGCTGCACCAACCAGTATTATTGTGCCCTGTTGTGGTTTTTCCTTAGCACTGTCAGGGATAATGATGCCGCTTGCAGTTTTTTCTTCTGCCTCATGAGGCTTAACAAGTACTTTACCTGCCAGTATTTTACCTTTTAATTTTGCCATTTTACTTATTTGATTTGTTAAACATTAATTTTTTATCGACATCATTATTTTACAGAATTTGTGCCAAATAATATTTCTGCCAATTTGCCGTAGCATGTACGTCATAATTGCAAAAAAAATGTCAGTTTGATGACAAACTGACATTTTTCTGTTCAATATATTTTATTAATCTTCCTCCTGGTTTCCACTTCCCTGGTCAGGTATAGCTGTTGGAAGGTTAGGAATGGCAGTAGGATCAACAGCATTTTCAATCTGGTCCTGTATTCTTGACGATTCTTCTTCTATCCCATGAGGTATAGCTGCCGTGGAAACAATACTCAGTAAAAGAATAATTGCTGCAAGGGTCCAGGTAGCTTTTTCAAGAAAATCAGCTGTTTTCCTGACTCCCATTGACTGACCCGTGGAAGTAAAATTTGCCGCCAGCCCTCCTCCTTTCGAATTCTGTACAAGTACCACCATTACCTGTAGAACACAGGCAATAATTACTATAATTGAAATAAAAACGTATATACCCATCTAATCAGTTTTTAATATCTCTTTTATCTTTTCAATTTGCGACGCAAAGTAACTACTTTTTTCCGGATATTTCAAACTTAATTTTTCATAAATACTAATGGCCTTTGAATAGTAAGCCTGGGAAAGGTAAATGCTTGCAAGTGTTTCGGATACGAGATGAGGCGACTCTTCGCTGCTTCTGGCAGAGATATCTTCCTGCTGTGTATTGTCACTGCCTGTCCCCGGTTCGATCCTCGGGTTAGCATTAATGAACCTGTCTACCAGTTCATCATCATCTATAAAATCTCTTTTCTCCTTATCATGACCCTGTTTTTCATCGTAATGGTCATCGTCCTCAAGATCGAGATCAAGCAAGTCATTGCCCGCTGCCAGGATATCATTATCCAGGCTGCCGTTTCCATCTTCAGTTAGTACTTCCTGGTCGTCGTTCGATTCGTCGATCTGTAAAATATCCAGGCTGTTGATTTCATTAAGGCGATTCTGTATTTCCCTTATCAATTCTTCGCGCGATCTGCCTGATACCGGTTCATATTCATAAACCCTATTAGCGGCATCAGCTTCTTTGTACTCTCCCTTTTCCCTATCCTGAACTTTCTTATTATCCTGTTTATCATAAAGCCTTTCGGGGGCCGCTTCAATCTCCTGCTCCTTCCTTCCCCACGCGGTTGAAATCCATTCTTCAGAATTTAACAAATTATAAAGGACTTCCCTGTCGGCAATATAAATAGCAGCTTCCTTTAATTTCTCTGCAAATTCAATATCATCTTTCCTGTAAAGTGAGTTCAGCAGGATTATGTAGGCTGACTGGAAATAAGGATAGTTTGTGCTGATCCTGTAAACATCTTTGAATTCATTATCAGACAAGACCTTATGTCCCTTAATAATATTTATAAAGTCAGCCTTATTCATAATTACCAGTTCACGAATGCCCTGTTAAATATATCTTCAACAATTTGTTCAATTATCTTTTCGGTAAGCTCCTGCTCCACCTGGCTCAGCTCTTTGGCACTGTCATAATCCTCATACCTTGTAAATGTTTGTTCAAAACTGAAATCAGGTTCAACAAGGTTCGTAAATCTTACACTAACCGAAATTGTGAACCTGTTCATTGCAGCCCTGGCGTCACCCGATATCGTAAGAGGTTCATTCCTGTAATCGCTTATTTCTCCCTCAAAGCTCACATCACCGGCCTCATTAACAAATTTAAGATTAGTCTGGGCCCGGCATTTATCCATCAGTTCATCTGTAAGATACTGGCTCAGGCCCGGTTGAACCAGGCCTGCCCTGTTCTCAAAATATTCCACGTTAATAGTCTTGACATCAGGTGAAATACTCGCTCCGCTCATCGAATAGGTTACGGTACATCCCTCCCCTGTAAAGGCAAGGAAGACAAAGACCGGTATAATGACCGATCTTACCACAAAAGCTGCACGGAAATGTCTACAGATTAATTCCATACTCCTTAATTTTTCTGTAAAGTGTTCTTTCAGATATTCCCAGTTCTTCAGCGGCAAGTTTTCTTTTACCACCATACTTTCCCAGCGCCTTGGTTATCAATTCAATTTCCTTGTCGACCAGGGAAAGGGATTCTTCAACTATCTCTTCCGTATCCTGTATCTGGCCCGATCTTTTATCATGAGAATATTTCATTTCTGTATTATCTCTTCCGGTGTCACCACCGTTTATGTCACTAACAGCCGCATCATTGTACAAACGTTGAATAACGCCGGAATTCCTGTCATCAAGATGAACTGATGATGATCCTTCACGAAGCATATCCAGGACCAGCTTTTTGAGATCATTCATATCATTTTTCATATCAAAGAGTATCTTATAAAGAATTTCTCTTTCAGATGAAAATGAACTTTCTGCATCTCTTTTAATTACTGCAGGCAGTTTTACGCTGCTGTAATCAGGCAGGTATGATTTTAATATTTCTCCATCTATTTCCCTTGATCCCTCAATAATTGAAATCTGTTCGGTTATGTTTTTAAGCTGTCTCACGTTACCGGGCCATGAGTAAGAAGTGAGCAAAAGCCTTGCATCTTCAGTAAGCTTCACTGCAGGCATGCGGTATTTTTCTGCAAAATCAACAGCGAATTTTCTGAATAATAAGAGAATATCATCTCCCCTGTCTTTTAAGGGAGGTATATTTATCGGGACTGTATTAAGGCGGTAAAAAAGATCCTCACTGAATTTTCCCGAATTAACCGCCTGCAATATATCTATATTTGTAGCTGCAATAACCCTTACATCTGTCTTTTGCACTTTTGAAGAACCTACCCGTATAAACTCACCTGATTCAAGCACTCTGAGCAGCCTTACCTGGGTTGACAGGGGCAGTTCTGCTACCTCATCAAGAAAGATCGTTCCTCCGTTAGCCACTTCGAAATAACCCTTGCGACTGTCCGTTGCACCCGTAAAAGATCCTTTCTCGTGTCCGAATAATTCTGAATCGATTGTCCCTTCAGGTATTGCTCCGCAATTGACTGCTATATATTGACCGTGTTTACGCTTGCTGTGATAATGAATTATCTGGGGAAAAATTTCTTTCCCGGTTCCACTTTCACCTAAAATAAGTACAGAAAGATCAGTGGGAGCAACCTGCACTGCTAAATCTATTGCCCTGTTAAGCCCGATGTTGTTCCCAATAATGCCGAATCTTTGTTTTATACTCTGTAAATCTTTCATATAGTTAATCTCGTTCATGCGAAATTAATGTTTTTTTAAAACATTGAGAAATCTGAGTCACATGAACATAGGAGTTGGCTTAAAATCTCAAATTAGATAAAAATTTGTATCTTTAGCACGATATTTGCGTATAAACAAGAAAATCTGGCCTTTAAATGAGGTTAATTACGCTTTGTATATTACTGATCTTTATTGGCTCAGGACTTGCTGCAGGCCAATCCCGGGAGAAAAACTCTGCCGGTGAAAAAACCATGATTACTGAAAATTCCCTTGAAGAAGATACAAATACAAAAATCTTCCCTGTGCCCGTAACCAACAACCGTTTTACAATTACCAGTGATAAAGCTTTCACCTTTGTCAGGCTCACCAATATAATCGGACAGGAGACCACAAGGGAAAAATATAATTATCCACGTAACCGGGCTGAAATAAGCTTTTCCAATGTCCAGAAAGGAATCTATCTTGTTACCATTGAATTTGAGGATAAAACCCGTACCGTAAAAAAGATACTGATAGATTCACCTTAGTATCACTTCACCTTACCAGTATATATAGTTATTGAATCTGCAATAGTGAGAGCTGTTGTTAAGGTGCTGAGTTCATCAAAGAGCTCGCCTGTTTTGCCTGAAGGATGGCTGTGGCCAATTGTCTTCATCAGAACTTCCCCGCCCGGCATGGCCGGATCAATTGTTGCCTGATAAATAACAGCCGGCTGACAGGATCTCAGATAATACTCATCCCCGGGATACTTGTCATTGGTCCAGTATTCGTTCCAGTCCCGGTTCTGGTTAAACTCCAGCATCACATTTACCGGCCTTTCAAGGGAATCATCGGTCCTTGCCGGCATAATAAAACCTGTAAACTGAAGTGGCAACCGATTCCGGAACAAAGAGGGTCCGGATATAATTACCTTCCGGGTACTCCAGCCAGATTGCCATCAAAGGATAATAAAAAGACTCTCCCCTCTGAAATTCAACTCTTATCCGGGGTCCTTCACTGTTTTCATTTTTTGTGAAATAGGATAATACAGGAATAAAAATTAAAACCAGAAAGATTGTTAAGAAGTATAATCGTATTTTCCAGGATCCCAATGACTTTGTCCTGCAGTCTCCTGTCATTTCTTTTTGTTTTAAATTAAAAACACTTATTTAGACAAAAAGATTATTTCTTAAGAAGGTTTTTGAAATATTTTTCTTCCTCTGTCAGGTCAATGCCAGGATAATCTCTTAATAAACTTCCTATTTTACCCAGCATTGTTTTACTGAATTTTGCATTATCCTCACTGTCATTCCCGGTAATGATATGCTTTGTTGCTTCAGTAATTTTCAAAAGCCTTTCATATATGGTCCTTGTATGATCAGTAAAATAGTAATCCTTAAACTTTTCCCACAGATAATCCACTGCCGTTTCCGAAGGATGAACCATGTCTTTCCCGTAGAACCTGTAATCCCTGAGTTCATCCAGCATTATTTCATATGAAGGGAAATAAGACAGCTTATTGTTTAATGACATTAACCGGTCTATTGCCAGCAGGAGGGTAGACTTACTGAGCTGGTTGCCATGGGCACCATCCTTAAGGTGACGAACCGGGCTGACAGTAAAAACAATGTTCAGCCTGGTGTTGAAATTTTCCAGTTTCTCAATTAAACTGAGCCACCCCGAAATAATATCCTCCGGTTTAAGCAGCTGCCTGGTGAACCTGGCAGCCGGTATTTTATGGCAGTTGGCCACCACCCTGTTATCCTCCTTCCACCTGTAAACCCAGGCTGTGCCAAAGCTTATGAAAAGGAAGGAAGCTCCTGAAAGGAACCTGTTGGCATCTGCCAGAGAACGGTTAATTTTCTTAAGGCTTTCACTGCTGTCCCTTGAAGAAAAGCTTGTATCATGATAAAAACTCAAATATTTATTATCGAAATGATAGAGGTCATCTCCGGTGAATTTTTCAGCATCCATGATAAGCTCCAGGGAGCGTAATGTTGATAAGGGATTATACAAAACTCCAAAAGGATTAATCAAGGCTTTCATTTTGCCATTACAGAAGTGCTTCCCTATTTCCTCGGCAAAGCAGGAACCTGTCAACATTACAGGTGTGTCGTACCCGACTTTTAGAAGGGAAGGCTTCAGGTCAATTTCTGTTCTGAATTTCATACCTTTTATTTAACCATTTTAATATATAATCATAAACCTCTTCACGGAATAACTCATTGTGAAGCTCATGGTATCCATCTGCCCAGATCTTTAATTCTGCCATCCTGTTATTCCCGGCAAAGGTTTCAGATCCTTCAAGAGACGCTATCCTGTCATTCTCTCCATGCATCATAAGAACAGGAACCTGCAGCTTGTCCCTGCAATTTAACAAAGCTGCAGCATTACGTGTTGCAGAAACATAGAGTTTTATAGATATCAAGAAATGAATCAGTGGATCCGACCTGTATTCTTTAACTACATTTTTGTCTGAAGAGAGATCCACAGGATCTAGCCCTGAAGATTGTAAAAGAGAGGGAATCAATCCGCTAAGGACCCGGGCAAGAAGTATTTTAATTTTTGGTGGCTCGAAACTCAATTTAAGCCATGGGGAAGTTATTATCCCGCTATCCATATTTTTCCCGGTGACCAGATAATTAAGAGCTATACCTCCTCCGAGGCTGTGTCCGTATAAAACCAGGGAAATACCACCTTCATTCTCCCTCACATAAGCGGCTATTGCATCAAGGATATTTTGGTACAAAATAAAATTTCTTATATGCCCTCTTTTCCCGGGGGATTTACCATGGCCAGGCAAATCAAGCCCGATAAACGAATACTTATTCTCGTTAAAAAATGCTGCCAACTCCTTATAACGGCCAATATGCTCCCCCAGTCCATGGACCAGCACTATGCAGGCCAGGGCATTCTTAACCGGTAAATAAATACCATATAATTCATCCATGCCGGCAGGTTTTAATTTTATTTCCATAAGCATCCCGATTTAGCCTGTTAAATTAATCTAAATATAGCAAAAGAATATTTTAAGCAGTCTTCCTTAAGAATACCTATAAGTCCAAACAAATATTCTCTGTGCAATGCCACGTGTGGCAATTATTTATAAATAATTTGTACAAAACCTTAAATTATTGTGATTATTATATTGATTACTTGATTATTAAATATAATTCCTTATTTATACTCCTTCACGAAAAAAAGTATTTTAAGATATTAGGATTTGTTTATCCGAATTTGTTCAATTAATTTTAATTTCAATTAAACACCCAAAATGATAAAAACAATGACAACAGTTGAATTCAATAAGAATCTGGTAAACCTTGAAGATAACATGATGAAGTTTGCACTCAGCCTGACTACAGACCAGACCAGGGCTGAAGACCTGGTGCAGGATACATACATGAAGGCTATAACCTACAAGGATAAATTTGTTGACTACACCAACCTTAAGGCATGGGTATTTACGATAATGAAGAACACTTTTATAAATAATTACAGGCGTTCAGTCAAGGAAAACACGATAATTGACGGTTCACAGGATCTTTATTTTCTGAATCTCCCACAGGATTCCGGCTTTATTTCTCCCGAGTCAAATTATTCGGTCAATGAGCTTGAGAAAGTAATTGAAAGCCTTGAGGATGAGTTTAAGGTACCCTTTATGATGCACGTACAGGGATTTAAATATAAAGAAATTGCTGAAAAGCTTGATCTTAAAATCGGGACAGTAAAAAGTCGTATATTTTTCACCAGGAAGAAGCTGATGGAATTACTTGATGATTACCGTTAGCCAGACAGTCAGTTTCCAATTAATGTCGGCGGCAGGCCCCAATATGGAGCCTGCCGTTTATATTTAACATTTTGGGTAACTGCCAGGAATGATGTGATTCAGGATTTTTCAGATCTTCAACGGACATCCTGCACCGGTCATCTCTTGAGTACCCTGATGATCAAGCCCAGTATAACAAATAGTAAAAATAATCCCGTAACAATCCATGCCCAGGTATTTCTCTCCTTTGATTCGGCCCACATATTATAATCAGCCGACAGTATTACTTCCCCCTTTACTTCCCAGACAACATTATCGTCTTCATCGACATAACCATTGGTAGCTACCAGTTCTCCTGGCATAACCGTCTGTATAAGATATGAATCGGTATTAAGGGCAATACTGAATTCATCTTCAATCTGTGAAATAAGTGTATCATTCAGTGCACTGTGGGCTTCATATAAACCCGCACCTATAAGGCTGTCTATGAGCTGTTGCTCTTCCATCTCATCAAACAATATAGAAGCAGCGATTTCATCTTCCCTAAGGCGAATGCGGCCGGTATCGATCTTGATTTCAGGATTGGCACTTACGGTATCGATTATTTTATTCACAAAAGCTCTTGCCAGGCTTCTTCCAATCCATTGTTCGGTTTTTTCTTCGAGTGGCTGTAAAATTGTTTCTGTTATATAGCTGCTGTCGGGTCCTTCCTTTTCCAGTTCAACCAGTTTCTCAGGCATATAAAAGTAATTTAGTTCCTCCGCGTTAAAAAATTCTTGCGGGCTTATTCCTTCTATTGCCCTGCCTACATGCTCATTAAAATAATAATGTGTATTGAACCACCTGAACTTCCTCTTAAAATCAGCTCTTCTGGTCAACCCTTCATTTGCTCCCCGACAGCTATCATACATCAGATTTAATTCCTGTACCGAATTGAAATCCTTGATGGCTGTAAGGGTATAGGTGGTGTCTCCCTTTTCAGAGATATCAGATTCTCTTGTTATATTCCAGGTGCTGTCAACAGGAACCTGGCAATCATCAAGGTCGAATTCATTTTTCGAATAGGTAAGGATAATTTTCCTGCTTACTGACCCATCCTGCCTTACGATATTTATTACAAGGGCATCGGGCCTTCCGCATGAATACGTAATAAACATTGCGAAGCCGAGTAACATTATAATGATCTTTCCTTTCATGGCTTATAGTTTTTGTACTGTGTGATTCTTTATCCCTTTCTTTTTCGATCCCATAATTTGATCATATTTATCCTGCAACTCACGATATTCCCTCATCAGCTTAAGAAGGTCATCTGTGGAAATCTTAATACTATCGGCAAGGATTGAAGCCTCGGGATCCTGCATAATAACTTGATTTGCAATTACATTTTCTCTATGAAATTCCAGTATTTTATCGGTATTGAAACTTACCATCCGTTCCTCCAGTTTATTTATACTTCTAATTAAAAATAATTGCTGTCCCACAAAGAGTCCTGTAATTAAAATGGCAGCAATGGACAGTGACCTTCTTAACCATGCAATTTCAGTCCAGCCGAATACATAATCCAGTTTCCTGTTCTTATTGCTTATTTTGTGCATAATACTTTCCTTCAATAAGTCCCTTTCATGTATTTCCGGCATATGCATACGTAATTGCCTTATTAATTTGTCTAATCCATTCATTATTTCTCAGCTTAGATAATCTTTTAATTTCTCTTCCAGTTTTTTCCGGGCATGCCTCAGGTTGCTTTTTATTAAGGTTTTTTTCATTCCGGTTAGTTCGCTGACCTCATCATGGCTCATTTCATCTAATTCCACCATGGTGAATACTACTCTCTGGCTAGGACTTAATCCGGAGACCAGAATTTTTAATAAGGAAAGAGCTTCATCATTTTCGAGTTTTTTATCAGGATGTTCATCACTTATTATTGATTTGATTTTGGATTCATCTTCGATCCATGACTCCATCTTCCTTATTTTTCGCCTGCGTAACTGATCATAGCATTTATTTACGGCAATTTTTCTCAGGTAGGGTCTCAGGGATTCCCTGGTTTTTATCGCCTTTCTTTTATCCCACACATTCAGGAATGTATCCTGTACTATATCCCTGGCATCTTCTTCATTTGCCATTATTACGAGAGCTGTTTTATAGATATAATCCATATTCTCCTCTACCAGTTTCCCGAATTCATTTCTATTTCCTGACTTAATTTCGCTTATATTATAGCTTATGCTCAAAGTATCCGGTTTTATTATATTACGCTTGAACAGTTGAAAGGTAAAAAATTATCTTATTTTTATTATATTTAGGTGTTAATAAGGACAGTATGACAGAAATTTTTACAATAAGCACGAGGCAGAGAAATTGTTTATATGATATTGGACCAGAGGTTAATAAAATTATAAAGCGCTCTGGTATTGAAAATGGCCTGGTTAATATATTTACCCGCGGTGCAACTTCTGCCATTATGATACAGGAAAACTGGGATGAATCAGTCCAGACTGATGTGGTAAACCTGCTTGCGAAATTAATTCCGCCTGGTGTCTGGGAACACGACAGGCAGGATAATAATGGAGACAGCCATCTTAAATCCGGTCTGGTGGGCCCTTCCGAGACCATCCCTCTAATTGAAGGCAAAATGGTTCTCGGAACCTGGCAAAACATATTTTTTTGTGAGTTTGACGGCCCCAGAACCAGGAGGGAAATAGCCGTAACAATTATAGAATCTTAGATTAGTATCCCACTTTCTTCCGTCTCGTTTAAGGGATGGATTAATTTTTTTAATGAAACGAGAGTGCCTCTCTGCAAATATCCGTAGCTATCTTATATACGATGATGATATTGGCCGGATTGACCCGGGAGGAAATTCCCGTGGGCCTAAAGTACAGTTCAAGGAGATGCCGGGAATCAGCTTTACCTATAAATCCTAAATTCAATCCTTATTTAAAACCCGGCTTAGTGCTCCTCCGGTTCAATATGTACATGGACGTGACAGCGGGGGATTTCTGATTTGATCATTTTCTCGATTCTCGTAGAAATTTCGTGCGACTGGCTAATGCCCATTTCTTTTTTTACATGGATATTCAGCTCGGTAAAAATCTCCGCTCCTGCTGCTCTTACCTTCAGGTCATGATAGCGTTCTATTTCGGTAAAATCATCCAGGATTGTTTTTATTTTTCCGTAGGTCTCGTCCGGCACACGGTCGAGCAGTACATTTATAGCCCTTCTTCCAAGCTTATATGAAATAAAAATTACAATTAAGGCAACTCCCAGGGCGGCAATACTGTCGGCTATATAAATACCGAAATTTGCACAGATAAGGCCCAGCAGTACCACAGCCGAGCTCCAAACATCGGTTGAAAAATGTAGTGCATCCGCTTCCAGCGCCTGGCTCTTATGTTTTACGGCTACACGCTTAAGTGCCCGTGATCTTGATATATCGATTACTATGGAGGTGAGAACAACAATATAACTCCATACCGTCACCTCTATATGTGTCTCCCCGGATATCAACCTGCTTACCGCCTCATAGATGATCCATGCACAGGTTATTAACAACAGGAAAGTCTCTATCAGGGCTGAAAGATTCTCAACCTTACCGTGGCCGTACTGATGGTCCCTGTCTGCAGGCTTGTCAGACACCCTAACGGCAAACCATGTAATTCCTGCTGCCACCAGGTCGAGTGCGGAATGCAGGGCTTCAGAGAGTATCCCAAGGCTGCCCGTGATAATCCCTACTACCAGTTTAAATCCCGTAAGAAAGATTGCAGCTACTACAGAAGTAGCAGCAACTACTTTCTTTTCCCTTTGTGCATGTGTATTCATCTGATGAGACTAAGTTATTAAATCTTCATAATCACTGACCACTCCTGGTAAATTATTTATACAGGATCTTAAGATATTGATTTATATATTCATCCCGGTACTTTGACCTATATTGCTCAATATACCGGGGATGGTCAAGAACCTCGATGGAGCTGAATAATTTTTCCCGGGCATTTAGTCTCTCAAAGTATTTTGCATTCTTCTTTCCCAGAATGTAGCAAACACCTGTATCAATTCCAAATCCGATCTGTTCCTTAAGGCTTGAGATCATGAATTCCTCAACTGCTGTGTATAAATATTCATAATCATAGTAATTGCAGTTAACCCAGTTTCCCTTCAGGTTTTTCCTGATGAAGCCCAGTGGGCAGAAAGAGCTTATGAAGAAATCCTTGTAGAATACTTCCACCCCCCCGTACCTGTCAATAAATTCATACACAAATACTGATGAGGGTTCATGTGTGTTTATTGATGCAATTTCAATACCGCATATTCCTGAAAGGCGTTTTGTATCGGTAAATGGTATACCCGTTGCACCGGCTCCCAGGCGTCCGGGATTAATCCCCAGGATCAGTTTCCTGGGATTATTGTCATCATAAAACTTCCTGTAAAAGGCACTGCTGACAGCCAGGATTTCCGGGTTTTCCCTGAAGGGGTTCATAAGCTTTATACCCGGTGGTAAGTTCCCTGTAAAATCAACCCCCTGGTTAAATTTTATGACTCTTTCAGCAAATGACATTACTATCTCTTTATGCTTTTCTCAAATAATTTACAGGTTAATAAACGAGTAATCAATTCCCCCGTCAGTAATTCTTATTTCCATATAACCAGCATCGCTGTAGCCATCCAGCAGGGCATCAAGAATTATAAGGATTGTATTGCCAATAAGCCCTGAAGCCTTCCTGTGGTCATGACCAGTTACCACCATATCCACCCTGTGCCGGATAAACAGGTCCATTAACACATGCAACTCTTCAACAAGCGGTGATGTTGCGGCAGTTCGCCTGAAACGGAACAGGTTATTATGTGTAAATATGATACAACGACGGCAGTCAGATCGCTCTGTCTTAAGTATATCCTTCAACCAGTCAAGCTGTTTACTACCTAAAGTACCGCCACCTGAGTCGAGGCAGATAAAAATATCTTTCCCTGCAGGTGTAATTACTGTGAACAGGTAAGTAGATGAACCGAATCTTGAATTGAACTGATCCCACCCGTTAAAATACAGGTCATGATTCCCCACAACGGGAAAGAGAGCAATTGTTACCGGATCCGGCAGGTGCTGTTCAAAAACCTCGTAATCATCAGCCTGCCCCGTTGTTAAATCACCGGTCATTACCGCTGCAACGGCATTCCCAGATACAGCATTCTCGAAGAATGTATCCAGGTTCTGTGTGCCGCCTACATGACTGTCGCTCATAGCAAAGATGGTATATTCATCCGAGGGAACAACCAGCTCCTTAAAGGGATGTGTACTATTCCACTCCATTGACTGCTCAAAACGGGAGTTCGCCGATTCGTAAGAAAGGAACATTCCTCTCATATCAACCTTCTCGCATGCGGAGAGGAAGGCTGAAACCAGGATTATGACCAGGAAGCTTTTTACAAATTTATGTCCCATATAAGACCCGTTCTTAAAAAAAATCCGAAGTAATTAATGCTCAAATTAAATGAACCTGCTGTTTTATACCACGATTCAGCAAAAAGGCTTAGCGGGGCACTGACTTTAAATTGTCCTCGCAAGAAAAGCACAGGGTTTGTTTCCTGTTCGATAATAAAATGATCGATATTGGTAACTGATAAAGAAACATTCCAGTTATGATCAGCAGGTTTAAGGCTGTAGCTTACAAGGTACATCAGGTTCCAGTTCTCACGGATCTTATTAGCTCTGTCAATGACATATTCCTCGGCCGCATACCTTGTAATGCCATAGGTCCTGA
Source organism: Bacteroidota bacterium (assembly GCA_011050615.1). Classification (GTDB taxonomy): domain Bacteria; phylum Bacteroidota; class Bacteroidia; order Bacteroidales; family VadinHA17; genus UBA9300. The sequence goes on along the minus strand of DRFJ01000048.1, from coordinate 32,975 downwards.
AACTATTGCCAATACTGAAGGTAAAATGACCGGGGCTAATATGAGCCAGGAGTCCCAGGTTATATTCATACATCAATTCGGAAAACCTGTTGTAAGCATAGAGCCCCTGTATCTGCAGAGGTAAGCCCTTTACACGGAACTCCCTGGTTATGTTGACTTTAAAACCTGATAAAATATTGGAACCCTGATTGAGGATATCGAATTGCATGCCACCGGCAAATTCCATTTTTCCCAATTTGTAAGATCCAAAGCCAGCGGTTTTTATAAAGAGCCCTTCAGATACATTATTGGCCCCGGCATCAATATACGCTGATAAGGATACCTGGGCACGGGCACCGGCAGAGCATACAATAATAAAAAGTACTGTGAAGAGGTAATATCTTATCCTGTTTTTCATAAACCATTTTACCATTTCATAAAATTAAGTGTTTTTTATTCTTCCAATACAATTTCAGGTTTTGAATTAATGATTCAATGATTTATCTGTTTTATTACCCATCTGGAATTGTTGCGGATGTGTTTTTCAGAATTATTTCCAAGCTTCTTCATTTCAGGTATTACGTATACAGGATCAAAGCGGCATAGCCCCACGGCTGCTTCAGTATGGACCAGCCAGATTTCATTCTGTAAGGCTTCTGTCAGCAGGGGTATTGACTCAGGCTCATGACGATGACCAAAAACATATACTATACGCCATTGCACCTCCTCACTGATACCGGGTTCATTATAAGTTTCAAGAAGCTTCGCAGCATCAAAATAAGCAGAGGTAATCAGGCTGTCCATTGCAGAATTGGCGGTAATCCAATCATCATCCCTTAAAGCCTTCAAAATCCACCGTGTTGATTCGCCAGGTCTTATAGGTGTAGTCCCTGCATGCGGAAAAAAGCACGTAAGAGAGAAAGAAAAGCTGGAGGTATTTTTTCATAGCTTAGGTTTTCCAGACAATTTACGATTTTTAAACAAATCAATAATTTTTCTATACTCCTGACTTCTTCTTAAATCTTAAATCTACTTCTTAAGCCCTTTCATCCTGGCCATACTGTATGTTACTGAAAGAGTTTTCCACCATAAAAAGCCAATGCCGGCTGTTGAAAATATTGCTGATATTAATAAGAAAACTTCCTGATCGCCGGGTATTCCTATGTAAAAAGAAGCCCCTGCCAGGGTTAACAGGTAAGATACTATAATAACTATAAAATGTATACCTATCCCCGGCCTGAGCCTTCTTCTTCCGCCTTATCCGGGCATAGGATGCAAAACCGCGCCAGCGAAGGCGGAGCCTCAGCCTGAGATTAAATTTCTCATAAACCCTCTGTAACCTGCCCTGAGCACTGCACTATCCTTAAATATCGAGTGATATTCCTCCTCACTGATATTTCTCCACTGTTCTGTGGTGTAATTTAGTATTTCCGGCAGGGGGTCAAATTCCTTGATCGTGGTTTCCTTAACCTTATTATTCCATGGGCAGACTTCCTGGCAGATATCACAGCCGAATATTCTGTTCCCGGTTTTTTCAGCATATTCCTGAGGAATTTTCCCTTTATTCTCAATTGTCAGGTATGAAAGGCATTTATTTGAATCGATCATCCGGTTTTCCATTATGGCACCTGTGGGACAGGCATCAATGCACTTCCTGCAGGAGCCGCAATAATCTTTCAATGAATGCCTGTCATATTCAAGAGGGGCATTTATAAGAAGTACTCCCAGGAAAATATAAGAACCTTTATCCCTGTTTATAAGCATGCTGTTCCTGCCAATCCATCCGAGTCCGGCTTTAGCAGCCCATGCCTTTTCAAGCACAGGGGCTGTATCTACAAAAGTCCTTCCTTCAGTACCGGGTATTTTACCCCTGATAAAATCGAGTAAGCTGTAAAGGCGATCTTTGAGCACCTTATGATAGTCCTGCCCCAGGGCATATTTGGAAAACACCGGTTTATCATCTTCAGGATTATATTCATGGTAGTAATTCATGGCAACAACAATAAGCGAACGGGCACCCGGAACAAGCAGGGAGGGATCGATACGTTTTTCATAATGCCGTGACATATATGTCATGCCGGCATGATATCCCTTTTCCAGCCATTTCCCGATCTCTTCCCTGTGCTCATGCAGAGGTCTCACACTTACTATCCCGCACAGATCAAAACCGAGCCCCGCTGCCTTATCTTTTATTTTCAGGCTTAACTCAGGCTTACCTGCCATCATATATTAATTAAAGAAATCCCAGTTCAAGCTTTGCCTCGTCGGTCATCATGCTTTTATCCCAGGGGGGATCAAATGTAAGGGTAAGATTACAGTCTTTAACCCCTTTTGTGCCCGCAACCTTATACTTAACTTCTTCAACCAGCATCTCCGCCATGGGACAGTTGGGAGCCGTAAGGGTCATTATTATGTTTGCCACGTTTTTTTCATCAAGACTCACTTCATATATCAGTCCCAGGTCATAGATATTGACAGGTATTTCAGGATCATGAATGGTTTTCAGGGCTTCTATGATCCTCCCTTCAGTTTCAAGATAATCATTATTCCCCATATTATTCTCAGCTTTCCTTTTTTGCCTTATAGGCTATTGCATACAATTTCATCTGTTTCAGCATTGCCAGCAGACCGTTTGACCTTGTAGGGGAAAGATTTTGTCTCAGGCCGGTTTCTTCAATGAAATAAAGATCAGCATCCATTATTTCATCGGGGGTTCTCCCTGATAATACTTTTACAAGGAGTGCTATTATGCCCCTGACAATTAATGCGTCACTTTCGGCTTTGAAATAAACTTTCCCATCTGTAAATTCCGGGTAGAGCCATACCCTTGACTGGCAACCCTCTACCAGGTATTCACTCTTCCTGAACTTTTCATCCATAACAGGAAGTTCCTTGCCTTCTTCAATAAGATGATCATACCTGTCCATCCAGTCGTCAAACAGTGAAAATTCCTTGATTATTTCATCCTGTACTTCCCTGACTGTTAAATCATGGTAACTCATAGCATCATGCTCTTTACTTTTTCTATTCCCGCAATAAGTATATCTATTTCTTCTCTTGTATTATAGAAACACAAGGAAGCACGTATCGTGCCGTCAATTCCAAACCTGGCCATTATGGGCTGGGCACAATGTGATCCCGTTCTTACGGCAATACCCATTTTATCAAGTATCAAACCCGCATCGTAGGGATGTATTTTATCGATAAGAAAAGATATTATTGAAATCTTATTCTGCGTATTGCCATAAACCCTTATTCCCCCTGTTGCTTTTATTCTTTCATCGGCATATACTTTAAGATCAGCCTCCTGTCTTACTATGTTGTCCATCCCGGTTGCCTCAATATACTCAAGGGCAGTGGCAAGGCCAATTGCTCCCACAAAGTTCACCGTCCCGGCTTCAAACTTAAAAGGGAGCTCATTATAGGTTGTTTTCTCAAAGGTAACACGCTCGACCATATCCCCTCCTCCCTGGCAAGGAGGCATTTCTTCAAGCCATTCCCTCTTCCCATACAGTACACCAATTCCCGTCGGACCATATACCTTATGTCCCGAAAAAACATAAAAATCACAGTCCAGTTTCCGCACATCCACATGCCCGTGTTGTATGCCCTGTGCCCCGTCGACCAGGACAGGTATATTCTTCTCATGGGCCTTTTCAATAATCTCTTTCACCGGGACTATAACACCCAGGGCATTTGACACCTGGCTTACAGCCACAATTTTTGTTTTTTCTGTTATAAGGTGATCGAGGTCTTCAAGATGTAAGGTGCCGTCATCATTTACAGGTATGACCCTCAGATGAGCATCTTTTCTTTCGCACATCATCTGCCAGGGTACGATATTGGCATGATGTTCCAGTTCCGATATCAGTACTTCGTCACCCTGGCTGATATACCTTTCACCGAAGGAAAAAGCAACAAGATTAATGGAAGCGGTTGTTCCGGATGTAAAAACTATTTCCTCCTTTGCTGATGCATTGATAAAAGATCTTATTCTTTCCCGGGCCGACTCATATTTTTCTGATGAGATATCACTCAGTGCATGCACTCCCCTGTGTATATTGCTGTAATACTTACTGTAGGCTTCTGTAATGGCATTTATTACCTGTTTAGGCTTCTGGGTTGTGGCGCCATTATCAAAATAAACCAGTTTTTTACCATAGACAGTACAGGACAGTACAGGAAAGTCGGATCTTATTTTATCTATATCGAACACGGCACTTTTATTTATCACAGTTTATGCTACAGGTTGCACACCTGCTCAATTCTCCTCTTAAGCGTTTCAGCACCAGGTCATCAATCCTGATTTTTAATGCTTCAGTGCTTATTTTTTCTATTACTTCACGGGCAAAGCCAAACATAAGCATAAGCCGGGCTTCATCCTTATTTATACCTCTGGAGCGCAGGTAGAACATTGCATCCTCATCAAGCTGCCCGACCGTTGCACCATGACTGCATTTCACATCATCTGCATATATTTCCAGCTGTGGTTTGGTATCCATCCTGGCATCATCAGTCAGCAGGATAGTATTATTTTTCTGGTAAGCCAGGGTTTTTTGTGCTTCCCTGTTAACCAGTATACGCCCGTTAAAAGCCCCGGTTGCAAAATCATCAAGCACTCCTTTGAAGAGCTGGTTGCTTGTGCAGTTCGGAGAGGCATGATCTATGCTTACAAAATTATCTACATGCTGCCACCTGTCAGTCAGATACAGGCCAAGGGCATTACTCCCGGCTCCCTCACCATTCAGCCTGTGATATGTGCTGTTACGGATAAGTCCGCCATGTAGGGTAATATTATTGGATACGGCATAGCTGTTCTTTTCCTGGTGTATGAATGTATGAGTAAGTTTGGCAGCATTATTATGTTCATTCTGCACCCTCAGAATATCGAAATGTGCATTTTCTCCAACGTAGACTTCAGTAACTGCATTTGTAAGAAACTTCTGCGGGGACAGGGCATGGTCGCACACTATCATTGGCAGCTTCGCCTCATCTTCAACAACAATAAGGTTACGATGCTGCACAAACATGTCCCGGTCAGAATGTACCAGGTTAATTATCTGAACGGGATTTGTCAGTGTTACTCCTCTTTCAATATATACGAATATTCCATCAGAGGCAAGGGCAGTATTCAGGGGGATAAGCCCGTCCTTGCCATTCTGTGCGTATCTGCCGTAATGCCTGGCTACCAGATCGGGATATTTTTCAGCGGCTTCAACAAGGCTGCCCACCCATATACCTTCAGGCAGGCCATCCAGTGTGCCATTATACCTGGGAGGAATGCCATTCAGCAAAACCAGGTCATAACTATTGAGGTCAGCAACCTCACATTCAAAATTTTCAGCTGCCTTAAAGTCCTCTTCCCCGGGAACAAAATAGGATTTATAATCTGCATTGAACCAGGGATCCAGATTTGTATACCTGTACGACTCATTTTTACGGTCGGGTATTCCCAGTTCAACAAACTGTTTCATGGCATCCCCGCGGTAGCTGTTTATCAGTCCGGCAGAATTATTCTCAATCCTGCTGCTGTTATCGGTGAACAGTTTTGAGAACCTCTTTATTGTCTGAGTTTTTTTATCCATACTTTACGGTATCATCACCTTTTTTTATCCAGTCGTATCCCAGCTTTTCAAGCTCAACAGCAAGGTCCTTACCACCTGTTTTTACTATCCTTCCATCATACAGCACATGTACCACGTCAGGTATTATATAATCGAGCAAACGCTGGTAGTGAGTAATCACTATTGCAGCATTTTCGGGAGTCTTCAGTTCATTAACCCCGTTGGCCACTATTTTTAACGCATCAATATCCAGTCCTGAATCTGTTTCATCCAGAATTGCCAGTTTTGGTTCGAGCATGGCCATCTGGAATATTTCGTTTCTTTTTTTCTCTCCTCCCGAGAATCCCTCATTTACTGATCTGTTTGTAAGGCCTGATTCAATTTTAACAAGTTCCTTCTTTTCCCTCATCAATTTAAGGAAATCCGATGAAGACAAAGGTTCTTCACCCCTGTATTTCCTGTGTTCATTTACGGCGGTCTTCATAAAATTAACCATGCTGACACCGGGTATTTCAATGGGGTACTGGAAGCCCAGGAATATCCCCTCCTTTGCCCTGTCTTCCGCCTCCATCTCCAGCAGGTTTCTACCCATGTATGTTATTTTGCCCCCTGTAATCTCTCCAAAGTTTTTCCCTGCCAGCACCGAAGCAAGGGTGCTTTTGCCCGAACCATTTGGTCCCATAATGGCATGTATCTCACCTTTTTTAACACTGAGTGTTATACCCTTCAGTATTTCCCTACCCTCTATTTCAACCTTAAGGTTTTCTATCTGTAACATATTTATTTATTGTTGAATCGTTAAATTATCAGCCTACTGATCCTTCCAGGCTTATCTGTAAGAGCTTCTGTGCTTCCACTGCAAACTCCATTGGCAGTTTATTCAGCACTTCTTTGGCATAACCGTTCACTATCAGTCCTATTGCATCCTCAGTGCTTATGCCTCTCTGGTTGCAATAGAATATCTGGTCCTCTCCTATCTTTGAAGTTGTGGCTTCATGCTCTACAATACCTGTCTGGTTATCCACCTCCACATAAGGAAAGGTATGAGCACCGCACTTATCGCCAAGCAGGAGAGAGTCGCATTGGGAAAAATTACGTGCGTTAGACGCGTTTTTAAGTACTTTCACCAGTCCCCGGTAACTGTTCTGGCTTTTACCTGCAGATATACCTTTTGATACAATAATGCTCCTTGTGTTTTTACCCATATGTATCATTTTTGTCCCGGTATCGGCCTGCTGGTGATTGTTTGTAACAGCAACTGAATAAAATTCACCACTTGAGTTATGCCCCTTCAATATGCATGAAGGATATTTCCACGTTATTGCAGATCCCGTTTCTACCTGGGTCCAGGAGATTTTAGAATTTTCCCCTTTGCATATTCCGCGCTTGGTAACAAAGTTATAGATCCCCCCCTTACCGTTCTTATCACCGGGATACCAGTTTTGTACCGTTGAATATTTTACTTCGGCATTCCTCTCCGCAACAATTTCAACAATTGCTGCATGCAACTGATTTTCATCCCTCATGGGTGCCGTGCATCCTTCAAGGTAACTTAAATAACTGTCGTCTTCAGCCACAATCAGGGTGCGCTCAAATTGCCCGGTATTGGCAGCGTTTATCCTGAAATAGGTTGATAGTTCCATGGGACATCTTACTCCTTTTGGTATGTAGCAGAATGAGCCGTCACTGAATACAGCACTGTTAAGTGCCGCAAAATAATTATCGGTGTACGGCACCACTGTACCCATGTATTTCTTAACCAGGTCAGGGTGTTCACGTACTGCTTCACTGAATGAACAGAAAATAATCCCCAGTTCAGCAAGTGTTTCCTTAAATGTTGTTTTAACTGAAATGCTGTCCATAACTGCATCCACTGCCACCCCTGTCAGCCTCTTCTGCTCTTCCAGCGGTATTCCGAGTTTATTGAAGGTTTCCAGGAGTTCAGGATCAATCTCATCCAGGCTACTTAAGCCTGCCTTTTGTTTAGGAGCAGCATAATAAATTATATCCTGGTAATTTATCTCAGGAATCTTCAGGTGTGCCCACTGAGGCATCTTTTTCCCCTGCCAGGCCTTATATGCCTTAAGTCTGAATTCAAGCATCCATTCAGGCTCCTGCTTTTTTGCCGAAATGAGCCTGACCACATCTTCATTAAGCCCTTTCGGAATGGTCTCCATATCTATATCGGTATAAAAACCATACTTGTAATCGCCTGAAGTTACTTCATTCAGTATTTTATCCTGCTCCTTTTCCATCGTCTCTCATCAATTTAATCCATTACTGCCCTATTACTTAACAGTCAGGATCTACATATTGTTCCTTTAAATGTATTTAATCCGGATAAAGAATCAACAAAAATACAAAATTTTAAGCAGCTACTGAATTATGCCTGTTTGTTTCTTGATTTACCTTCCGAAGCCTCTTACAAAGGCTGGCCATACAGTTACTGGGGCTTTATTAAAAATGATAGCATATAGTTTTCATTTTATTGACTTGTATTCCTCCATTTCCTAAATTGAAGATCGTAAAATCCGTTGTGATTTCTTGGACCTGCTTCCTGAAGACAGAAACAAACCCTGCTGGCGGATCCAATTACACTATAACCGGAACAAGCCAGTTGTTAAGTGTTCCCTATGCAATGCATGCCAAAACAGTGGAAAGTCTCTCTGCTGAGTCTGATCCGGTATTTTCTGCCAGTCCTGCCAACGGAATAACAGATGCCGATGACAGCAACACTAACGAAATACAGGCTTTAAGTCACAGCCGGACACAGCTTTCTCCGGGACCGGAAGGCGGAACGGAACATATTTCAGCCGGGGCTATGGTGCTACCTGGAATAATTTTGCAGAAGGATTCCAGTTTGTAGGTTTTGTTGCCGCTGATTAATGATTCAAGAGGGATATCAAGGTAGTGGTTTAACATAACTATCATTTTAAGTGTAAGCTGGCATTTCCCCTTTAGAACTTCCGGGGCCCTTGTCTCTCCACCAAAAAGAGGAGCAATGTCCTTCTGCTTCAGATTCATCTGATCCATTCTGAACCTGATTGCATCAATAGGATCAGGAGCAGTTTCCAGAAATATCTACAGCGTATTATTTCAGTTTTTTACCGGCACTGTAGGCATCACCTATCCTGTCACCCAGACTACGGTATTCCCTTGCTCCCCCTATATAAATAAGAGGATCAATGGCCTCTATGTCAAAGGATGTATATTCACCTGTGTCGGCCAGCTTGTCAGTGTCAATATGTGTCTCCACTATCCTGCCGATAAAATGATTGGTTATTCCTACTATATTCGACTCAATTAGTACGCATTCAAGGTTGAGAGGGCATTCTTTAATTATCGGTGATTTAACAACTTTTGAAGCCATCTTAGTCAGACCGGTCTCCCGGAACTTGTCGGTATCCCTGCCTGAGCTTATACCGCAAAAATCTGCTTCGGTCATTATATCAACCGATGCAATATTCACTGTAAATTCACCATTCTTTTTTATCTCCCGGCCTGAATATCCTTTTTGCCCAACCGATATTCCCAGGGTGGGGGGCTGGCTGGCAAGCAGGCTAACCCAGGCTATGGTCACAATATTGGCTCTTTCCATGGTTCCCGTCACTACCAGTGCTGTGGGGCATGGAAACATTATTTTTTGAGGCCCGAAAGTTGTTTTCATAAATTATCCATTTACAGACAAAAATAAAAAAATATGCATATACCGGAAGCGACAATACCGTCTTGCCGAATAATGCTGATTTTTTTCATTAACTTGCATCAGAGGAAACAATTAAAACATTCAGGTCAATGAAAACAATAATTCCCTTCATAGCCTTGTTGCTGGCAACTATGACAATCAGTTCACAGGAATACGTGAATATTGACTCGAAAATAACCAGTGTGACTGTGTTTCCCGACAGGGCCCAGATCAACAGGGAAGCATTATTCAGTAAAGGCGAGGGTAAGTCAATTCTAAGAATAAGCGGTTTGTCGCCCTATGCCGAGCCTTCCAGCATGCAGGTAAAGGGAGAAGGGGATTTTATGATTATTTCCGTAAACACCAGGATGAATTTCCTTGAACCAACCGGGGAATCTGAGGAAGTAAAAAAAATCAGCGGAAGAATAGAGGAACTAGAAACCCGTATTGAGGATGAAAAAACCGGGATCGGCATATTAAAGGAAAAGGAGAGTTTCCTGACCGCAAACAGGATTGTTACGGGAAAAAATGAGAATATCAGTGCCCAGGAATTAAAAAATATTACTGACCTCTATACATCCTCAATAGAGTCAGTCAGAAAGGGCATCCTTGAGAAAAACAGGCTGATAAAAAAATATGAGGAAGAAAAACAAAAGCTTGAGAACCAGCTAAACCTGACACTACGCGAATCAAAAATGCCAAGTTCAGAGCTTTTGGTATCAGTAAGCTCACCTACTCCTGCAAGGGGCAAAATAACTCTCAGCTACCTTGTCTCAAATGCAGGATGGTATCCCTCATATGATATAAGGCTTGATGACATAGACGAGGATATCAGATTATATTATAAGGCTAACTTACACCAGAATACGGGCAAAGAATGGGATAATGTATTACTCAGCTTCTCCAGTGCCAATCCATCCATGTCAGGCAGCCTGCCGGTACTGCTGCCCTTGTATCTGAATTTTTATGTGCAGCCCTCTGCGAACTTTAAGTCAGCAAAAGGAATAGCCCGGCCACAAACGATGGATATTCCGGATGAAGAAGAAATGTTCTTCACACTCGAGGAAGCCGTTCCGGTTCAGGAAGCAGACGCACCCCCGGTTAATATTGCCAGGACTAACACCAGTTTTTCCTTCGAAGTAGACATACCACAAAAAATCAGTTCCGATGGAAAGATCAACACAATTGAATTGCAACAATTAAGTGCTGAAGCAGGTTATAAATACATTGCAGTGCCCAAATTGCGTGAGGATGCCTTCCTTACTGCAGACATACCGGAATGGGAAGCATTGAACCTTATGAACGGGGAAACCAATATCTATTTTGGGAATACCTTTACCGGTACCACCATCCTGAACACAAACCAGATTTCTGACACTCTTAATGTTTCACTGGGAACGGATAATAATATTACGGTTAAAAGGGAGAGACGAAAAGAGTATACACTTGTCAGAACAATTGGGAGCAACAGGATTGATACCCGCTCATTTGAAATTAGCATCAGAAACAACAAGTCTTCTGATATACATATCATTGTCTACGATCAGATACCCGTGTCACAAAATAAAGACATAGAAGTAGAGGTAACAGAACTTTCCGGAGGAAGACTTAATGAAATAAGCGGAGAAGTGGTATGGGACACTACTATCCCCGCGGGCAGCTCAAAGGTATTTATCTTAACTTATGCCGTTAAGTATCCGAAGAACCAGAAAGTCATTCTTGAATGATGATTAGCGAATCGGGGATTCGGTCCAGCCCTGTGCCTTCAGTTCAGCCAGGCTGCCATCCTGGAGCACCAGGCTATTCCCTTCACTGCGGGGAACAAGATGACCTATTATGCTCAATTTTTCGATCTTTTCGATCTTTGCGTGTTCACTAACCGGTGCGGTAAAAACAAATTCGAAATCATCTCCTCCATTAAGGGCAGCAATAAGAGGCTCGAAGCCAAGCTCCCGGCCTGCCGCTGAGGCATCACGGTCAATCGGCAGCCTGTCGTGGTAAATCCTGCATCCCATACCGGTTTCCCTACTTATATGAATAATTTCTGATGCCAGGCCATCCCTGACAGTCCTGATCACACCGGTAGCTATTCCTTCTTCTTTTATTTCTTCCAGCACATTTACTTTTATATCAGGCTTCAACTGCCGCCCGATAACATATTCAAAACCCTCCAGCTTTGGCTGTGCTCCCCCGGTAGCTTCAAAAACCTTTCTTTCACGTTCGAGCAACTGCAGACCAAGGAAGGCAGCGCCAAGATCACCTGTGACACAAATAAGGTCAGTCTCCTCAGCTTTTACCTGCCTGAAACCATCAGTCCTTTTTCCTGTTGAGGCAATACTGATAGCCAGTCCTGTCAGTGAGCTGCTTATATCCAGTGAAGAGATCTTTAATCCATATCTTTTGCATGCTAATAACATACCTTCAATAAGATTTTCTATATCTGGCTTTTTAAAACGGGCGCTCAACCCTATATTGACGATAATATTAAGAGGCAAAACATTTCTGCAGTAAAGATCAGCTATTGAATTTATGACTGTCTTATAAGCCAGGTGCTGCAGGGGGAAATAAACAAGATTGAAATGTATACCCTCGAGGCAGAGTATGCCCGAAACAGCACCGTATGATCCGGTGTCACCAAATGCTTCCGGGTATTTATTTTTTAATTTATCTATCAGGATATATTTTCCGAAACCCTCTTCATTTGATTGTTCTTTATCCGGCATGACTGTAAAATTATATGTAAAGGTAAATAAAATGCGACGAACGGTGAACGACTAACGACGAACGGGGTCAACGACCGGTGAATGGAGGACGGTGTAGAGGCGCGATTATCAAGGTCTCTACCTGATTGCCGATTTTAGGATTCCGCGTTTTGAGTTTTCTATGAATCCAATAATATAATTCAATTCAGCGGTGGATTCAAAATTATCTTTAAGGTATTGCATGGCCTGGCTTATATTCCTCCCACTGAAATATATTATTTTATAGATTTCTTCAATCTGATCAATGCTTTCCTGGCTGAAACCTCTCCTTTTAAGGCCAATTTTATTTATTCCGGCAAAGCCTACCGGGTCATGCTTTATCATCGCATAGGGTGGAATATCCTTTTTAAACATGGCTCCGCCGCTTATCATGGCGTGGGCACCCACATGCGTAAACTGGTGAGCTGCCGATCCTCCTCCCATAATTGCATAATCGTCTATATGTACTTCACCTGCCAGAAGGACATTATTCACCAGTATGCAATTATTTCCTATTATACAGTCATGTGCAACATGAGAATTGGCCATCATAAGGCAGTCATTCCCCATAATGGTTTTACCCAGTGAAGCCGTGCCTTTATTTATGGTAGCTCCTTCCCTGAAGGTACAGTTATCACCAATTTCAGTGGTTGTTTTCTCACCCGCATATTTCATGTCCTGAGGTATGGCTGATATAACTGCACCCGGAAAAACCCTGCAGTTTTTTCCCATGCGTGCACCATCAAGGATTGTTGCATTGGGACCTATCCGGCTGCCATCACCTATTATTACATCCCCGGCAATGTAAGCAAAGGGATCGACAGTGACATCCTTTCCGAGCCTGGCATCCGGATGAATAAAAGCCTGGTCTGAAATCATTATTCTTTATTTTTAACTACCTGGGCAACCATTTCTCCTTCCACAACGAGTTTGTTCCCTACGTAAATATGCCCGTACATTGAGACAATACCCCTTCTTGGGGGTTCAGACATATTAAGCTTAATTATCAGGGTATCACCAGGTACAACTTTTTGTTTAAATTTTACCTTATCAATTTTAAGAAAATATGTTGACCAATTTTCAGGATCTTCCACCTCGGCCAGGACAAGCATTCCCCCTACCTGGGCCATTGATTCAACAAGCAATACTCCCGGCATTACCGGTTCATCAGGGAAATGCCCCTGGAAGAAATGTTCATTAAAGGTAACATTTTTAATTCCCACCACTGTGCTTTCATCCATCTTAATGACCTTATCAACCATCAGGAAGGGATAGCGGTGAGGAAGTCTTTTCTTGATTTCGTCAATCCCGAATACAGGCTCAGCAGCAGGATCATAAACAGGAATATCTTTTTTGGATGCAGCCTTCTTTATTTCCTGCCTCACCAGTCTTGCCAGGTTTGTATTGGCCATGTGACCCGGCCTTGTAGCAACAATTTTCCCTTTGATATGCTGCCCTACAAGTGCCATGTCTCCAAGTAAATCAAGCAGTTTGTGACGTGCCGGCTCATTGGGATAACGAAGCGCCGTATTATTTAAAATACCTTCCTTATGAGCAGTAATATTGGGCTTGTTAAACATTCTGGCAATACGGTCGATCTCGGACTGTGGCACTTCTCTCTCGAGAATAACTATAGCATTATCGAGATCTCCTCCCTTTATCCTGCCTGCCTTGAACAGAGGTTCAAGTTCATGGAAGAAGACGAAAGTCCTGCTCCTTGATATCTCGTTAACAAAATCATCCTTGTTGTTGAGCACCGCATACTGGTTGCCAAGTATTTTCGAATTGTAGTCGATCAGGACATTAATACTTAGATGGTCATCGGGATATATTATTAGATCAACACCATGTTCTTCATCGGAGTAAACAATTTTTTCCTTTACCTCAAAGTATTTTCTGAGTGATTTTTGTTCGACTATACCAGCTTTTATTATTGCCTCGGTAAACTTCATTGCGCTCCCACCCATTATCGGGGCTTCGGGTCCGTCAATTTCAACAAGAACATTATCGAGGTTCATACCGTAGAAAGACGCGAGCACATGCTCTATTGTTGCTACGGATACTCCATTCTCCTGCAGGGTTGTACCCCTTGTGGTGTCAGTAACATTTTCTGCCAGTGCCCTGATAACGGGTTTCCCGGGCAGGTCAACCCTGCAAAACTTATAACCATGATCCACGGGAGCGGGCTTGAAGGTAACGGTAACATCGATTCCTGAATGTAAGCCTTTACCTTTCAGGCTGATTCCCCTGGCAAGAGTTCTCTGGTTCTTTATACTCATTTAAGTCTCTAATTATTTATATTGCATGCAAAGAAATGAATTTTTTTTCGAACGTACTATAAAAAACCTTTCCAACCTGGTTTATATCAAACAAATTCGTTTGGAACGATTCTGATTATCTGTTTTTTATCTCTTTAATCTCCTCTTCAAGTCTCTCCACCTGCTGTTTCAGCTCAGGCAGTCTCCTGAAGATTATCCAGGACAGTTGTGCCTTGCGATACTCAAATGCAGGTGAACCGTAAACTGTAGTATTTTCTTTCAGTATATTGGAGTTCACACCTGATTTTGCAGCAGCTTTGGTTCCGTCTGCTATCTTAACATGCCCTGTAATTCCCACCTGTCCTCCGAACATACAGTTTCTGCCAATTTTTGTCGACCCGGCTATCCCCGTCTGTCCGGCCATCACAGTATTCTCACCCACTTCTACATTATGCCCTATCTGTATAAGGTTATCCAGTTTAACGCCCTTTCTTATTACCGTTGACCCCATTGTTGCCCTGTCAACCACCACATTGGCACCTATTTCAACATTATCTTCAAGAATAACATTACCTATCTGTGGTATTTTTTTATAATTCTCACCCGATTGCGGAGCAAAGCCAAAGCCGTCACTTCCTATAACCGAGCCGGCATGAACAGTGCAATTGTTACCTATAATGCATTCATGGTAAACAGTTACACCCGGGTAAATCATGGTATCGTTACCAAGCCTGCAATTATCACCTATTCTTGCATGTGGATACACAGCACAACGATCGCCCAGGATTACATTTTCCCCGACATAAGCCATAGGTCCGACATAAACATCTTTTCCCAGTTTGGCCGTAGACTCAATAACGGCAGTGGGATGAATGCCCTTTTTCCTGGGTTTTGATTGCTCATACACGGTTAACAATGCAGCAAAAGCCTCATATGAATTATCAACCCTTATCAATGTTGCCTTTACAGGTGAAGCCGGCCTGAAATCCCTGTTAACAATAACTGCAGATGAGCCGGTGGTATAAAGGTATTTTTCATAGTTCATGTTTGAAAGAAAGGAGAGAGCTCCCTTATGCCCTTCTTCAATCCGGGCTACTGAGTCAATAATAATCCCGGGGTCACCCTCGATGTCCCCGTTAATGTACTGTGCAATTTCCTTTGTTGTAAATTTCATTTTCTATATTTTTCTCTTTGAAAATTATTACTGTTTTACCACACTATCCCTTAAATCCTTCGGATAACAAAGATAATACCTTAGGGTACTTTTCGATAAAGTCTCATGCCTGAGTATACTTGATAATTCTGTAAGCTCCTTAAGTGATCCGTCCTTCTTCAGTATTTTGATACTGGGCGCTGCAGGAGCATAGGTTAAGTTTGATATGCAACCAGAATAAATATAACTTCCGGTATCCTGCGATCTGAAATCATTCAGCCCCTTCAAAGAAGCGCTTATTTTATTAATCGATTTTTCCGGGAAAGGTTGATCAGAAAGTTCTATTGCAGGTAGCCTGCGAGAAAGAAATGATTTTGCAAGGTCAGACAGTATCCTGTCGCCATTCCCGGCCCATTGCCTTATGGAAGAAATAAGCTCATTATCATCAAGTTTAAAAAACATTTCTGCAAACTCACTGTTTTTAAACTTTAATATTTCTTCATTGTCTATCCTTGTACGGATAAAATAGTCTACAGGCACAGTCGACCTGACGGACTCACCGTTATCAATCAGAAATCTTGCCCTGCTCAGAATTTTTTTCAGCATCTGGTCAGCAGCCAGAACAGTTTTATGCATATATACCTGCCAGTACATAAACCGTCGTGCTATAAGAAATTTTTCTATTGAATATACTCCTTTTTCCTCTACAACAAGCCTGGCGCCCGAAGTGTTAAGCATACTTATTATCCTGTCCGATCCAACAGATCCTTCAATCACACCCGTATAAAAACTGTCCCGAAGCAGGTAATCCAGCCGGTCCATATCTAACTGACTTGAAATAAGATCATTAAAAAACTTTTTGTGATATTCGCCACTGAAGATCTGAATTGCCATTTCCATCTTTCCTGCATATTTATCGTTGAGGATTTTCATTACCAGCAAAGATATGTTTTCATGGCTGATCTTCCCGGAGATATTGAATTCAAGAGAATGGGAAAACGGACCGTGTCCAAGGTCATGGCACAGTATTGCTATCAGGGCTGCTTCAAATTCTTCATCACTTATTTCTACTTTCTTTTTACGGAGGGTGGTCAGAGCTTGTCCCATAAGGTGTAAAGCACCCAGGCTGTGCAGAAACCTGCTGTGGGTGGCCCCGGGATATACCATATCTGTAAGACCCAGCTGTTTGATAAACCTGAGACGCTGAAACCACGGATCTTCCAGAAGATCAAATATAAATTCCGAGGGTATCTTTATGAACCCGTGTACAGGATCGTTTAATATTTTAAGCTTGTTTATTCCCGTATCCAACCTTATTCTTTTGTTTTACAAAATTAGAAATTACTTTTACACCCTTGCAGGATAATTAAAATCATTGCAAAATGTTAAGCATATTTAAAAACAGAAAATCTATATAAATATTACCATCTATTTGAAATATTTCAGGTCTTTAAGGAGTCGAATATATTGTAAAGCATTTCATTCATAAATTTAATATCCAATGAAGATCGAGATAAGAGGTCTTGATGTAATATATAAAAACGGTAATCACGCTGTTAAAAACATCAATCTGACAATTGCAGAAGGGATGTTCGGTCTGCTGGGTCCGAACGGCGCAGGTAAATCCAGCCTCATGAAGGTACTTGTCGCCCTTATGAAACCAAGCTCCGGGGAGGTGCTTGTCGATGGAGAAAACATACAGAAGAACAGGAAAAAACTGCGTTCTTACCTGGGATACCTCCCCCAGGATTTTCGTTTCTTTACACGTTTAAAAACATGGGAATTCCTTGATTATGCAGGCTCGCTGGCTGGTATAAAAAACAGGAAGCAAAGGCTGTCCATAGTTGATGAGCTTCTTGACAAGGTAGGCCTGCTTGAAGCACGGGACAGGAAGGCAAATAAATTATCAGGAGGGATGAAAAGAAGACTTGGCATTGCCCAGGCACTGATAGGTGACCCAAGAATTATAGTTGTGGATGAGCCAACAACGGGCCTTGACCCTGATGAAAGAATACGGTTCAGGAATATACTGTCAGACCTGAGTCAACATGATGTTACAATTATCCTTTCCACGCATATAGTAGGAGATATTTCCTCTACATGCCAGGGAATGGCGCTTTTGAACATGGGTGAAATGGTTTTTTCAGGATCACCTGACGAACTGGTAAAACAGGCTGAGGGTCATGTATTTAACCTGAGACTGACCCAGGAAGAATATGACAGGATTAAAGACACTTACCATATAATCTCATCCATACCCAGTGATATTGGCTGGGATGCCCAGGTAGTGGCCGATGACGTGTCAGGATTTGACAGCCAGGAAATTGAGCCCAACCTGGAACATGCCTATGTTTATTACATGGAGCATAAGATAAACGGAACAAACATTAACGTACAGGTTAAATAAAATGATTTCCATTCACAATATCAGAACTGTTGCCCACTATGAGGCTAAAACATTACGCCGCAGCTGGCTTTTCAGGTTGTTCTCATTTGGAGCACTGTTTATCCTTTCAATAATGAATATCGGGATTTTCAGCCCCGTGGGAGATGAAGACTGGTCCTTCCTTGCCATCCCTTCATCCCTGCCACTGTTTAACCTTTACATAATTAATATTGCCCAGGCTCTTATAGTAATATTTCTGGCATCAGACTTCCTTAAAAGAGATAAAAAGCTGGATACAAATGAGGTTCTTTATACAAGGCCGATGTCAAACATGGAGTATATATTCGGAAAATCACTTGGCATACTGAGGCTTTTCCTGGGCGTAAATATATTAATCCTTATCATCTGCCTCATAATTAACATAATATCTAAACAGGCAAGTATAGATGCAGCTGCTTATATTGAATATATTTTTATAATCACTATCCCGACATTGATCTTCAGCCTTGGCTTTGCCTATATATTGATGTCCATCATCCGCAACCAGGCAATCACCTTCCTCCTGCTGCTGGGCCTTGCGGCACTTGATATGTTCTATCTCTATAACAGGATGAATTCATTTTTCGACTATATGCTCTTTGGATTTCCTGTCTTTAAAAGCAATATAACGGGATTCAGTAATTTAGATTTGATTCTTGCCCAGAGAATTATGTATACAGCCCTGGGTCTTGTTTTTATTTTCGCAACAATACTTATATTTAAAAGGCTGCCACAATCAAGAACACACAGGATCATAAGCTCTGTCTCCCTGATTATATTTTTAGCCATTACCGCTTTCACAGCATATTATTTCCTGGATGATTATTACAGGACCCAAAACCTTAAAACTTCCATAACAGAAACCAACAGGAAATACGAAAGCAGCGATTTCCTTAAAGTTACGGAGGCAGATATTGAAATTGATTATTCAAAGCGTTCTATCACTGCCCTGGCAACATTAAATTGTGTAAATAACACGGGAAGGCCGCTCAGTGAATCTCCCTTTTCATTAAACCCCGGACTGGCGGTCAGAAAGATTGACGTAAATGGTTCGCCTGCTTCATTTACAGGCGATGGCCATATAATTATTGTTGATCTCGGGAAAGCCCTTGAACCCGATTCATCTTTAAGTATTAGTTTCACCTATGAGGGCCTGGTAGAAGAGGCTTACTGCTATCCCTGGCATACGGAAGATATAAAGAAGGATCCGTTCACCATTGGGCCCGTCAGGGTTGAAAAAAGACAGGCTATTCAAAAAGACAATTTTCTCTTGCTGACACCTGAAACTCACTGGTACCCCGTAGCAGGGCTCAACTTTTATCCGGGCAATCCGGCAAGGATCCTCATTGACTTTACATATTATACATTAAAGGTTGCCAGAAACAATAAACTTGTTGCTGTATCACAGGGAGTAAGATCATCTGACAATGATTACTGGTATTTCAAGAATGAGGTGCCTCTGACCGGAATCAGTCTAATAGAAGGTAATTATATCAGCGATACCATTACAGTTGATTCAACCGGCTTTATAGCACATTACTACAGGGGACACGACTACTTCAGGAAGGATCTGAATGAACTGAGTGACACCCTCGGTAACCTCATATCAGGGATTATGACAGAGCTCGAAACAAATTTTAGCACTGAATATCCCTTTAACAGCCTGAGTCTCGTGGAAGTGCCGGTTTATTTTCACTCGATAGAAAGAAAAAATACCCAGACAAGGGCTGAAGTTCAGCCTTCACTTATACTCTTGCCAGAAAAGCTGGCTACAATAAATGATGCCGGCTTCCACGGTACAATAAAGAGGCAAAAAAGAAGGATGGAAAGGAATAACGAGGTAATAACCGACAGGGAACTCCAGGTCAGGGCTTTTAATAATTTTGTCAGAAATACCTTCATCACCAGCTCCGGTTTCCGATTTAACAGGGGAAACACTTCTATGACCCCGGGAAGATATTTGCTGGGACCCAGTTTCTATTTTTACAAGAATAATTTCTATTCCGATGAATATCCTGTTATCAATGCTGTTTTTGAAACACACCTTCAGAAAGTGGAAACGCCTCAGAGAGGATTCCAGAGGATGCTTCTGGGAGGACTCAGTGAGAATGACAGGGCAAATACCATCCTCAAGGATCACAGCCTGAAGGAAATACTCGCCCTTAACCCGTCGACAGACACTACAAGACTTATACTCACATTAAAAGGTGATTACCTGTTTAACCTCCTTCGTGCGGAGGCCGGGATGGAAGAGTTTAACAACTGGTTTTCATCATACCTCGAAAAGAAAAAATTCAGGAATGTCAGTATAGATGAATTTAACAGCGATCTCGGCGAAAGGTTCGGCTTCGACCTCAAGAGCTACCTTGATCAATGGTATAATGGTAAAGGGCAGCCGGGTTTTCTTTTTACTGATATTATAGTTAACGAAATAGTTGTAGGAAACCGCACCAGGTACAAAGTAAGTTTTACTGCATCCAATCCTGAAAAGACACCCGGCATTTTCAATGTCGGCTTCCGTACCGGTAGGCCGGGACAAGGTGGAGGACGAGGCATGGGGGGCAATGTATCAATTACCATAAGCGCCTCAGGAAGGGGTAGTATGTCAATAGGTATGGAAGGCAGGGGTATGCAGACCAATGATGTGGAAAAAATTGTAAAGCTTGAAGCAAACCAGGCCAAAAGAATAAGTGTGATACTTGATGCCCAGCCACGGGGTATGTTCGTAAATACACTCTTTTCAATTAATAATCCCGGTGAGCTGCAGTTTCCACTGATGGATCTTATGCAGGGCAAAACAGATGACAATACCGAAGGGGAAATAATACTTGACAAAATACCTCTCATGGAGGAGGAAAATGAAATAATTGTTGACAATGAAGATCCGGGATTCAGAATCTACCAGGAAACATCATCAGGTAAACTGAAAGAATGGCTGAATATCAGGCGTGATAATGGTAATGATTACCGTGAAATGTTCATATGGTGGGCACCGGAATACTGGCAAAAGACGGTTGAGAGCATTTATTATGGTAAATATGTCAAGTCAGCAGTATATACACGCGCCGGCAGCGGGGAAAGATATATAAGCTGGACAGCCAGTATCCCGGAGCCCGGATACTACGATGTGTATACTTTTATAGGCAAGCGGGGCGGACAAAGAATGATGATGGGGCGGGGCGGGGAAGGCAGGAATGTAATGCAGGACCTGCATTTCAGCGTTGAGCATGATGATGGGAGCGAGGAAATGACAGTAAACTGGGAAAACGCGGAAAACGGATGGAATCACCTGGGTTCATATTATCTCTCACCTGACACCGCAAGGGTGATAATGACAAACCAGTCAGAAGGAAGAACAGTTACCGGAGATGCAGTAAAATGGGTAAGACAGAATACGCTTAAATAATATAATACTATATGAAGAAGTTAATATTATTATTACCGGTAGTCCTTAATTTTGCTCTTAATGTAACAGCGCAGCAGGGCCTCACCCTGGAAATGGCACTGGATATAGCCGAAGAAAACAGCCCTTCAATAAAGAGAACAAGGCTTAATCTTGTCAGAAGCAGGGAAAACCTCAATGCCCAGAGGGCTGCTCTCAAATCCCAGTTCTCTCTTTCGGTAAACCCTTTTGAGTATACCCACAACAGGGAATTCAACGATCTTGTTTCAAGATGGAATACCCGTGAAACAACACGCAGTTTCGGCACCTTCAGAATATCTCAACCCATAGTTGCCACTGATGCCACAATATCATTGAACAACAGGTTTTCGTGGCAAAACTCCTACAGCGAGTATAATGACTCGCGCACCAAAGGATTTAGTAATAACCTGTCCCTCAACATAAACCAGCCCCTGTTTACATATAACAGGACAAAGCTGCAGATAAGCGAACTGGAACTGGCTCTTGAAAATTCACAGCTCAATTATGCCATACAGAGGCTTTCACTGGAAAGACAGGTAGCCCAGTATTTCTATCTCGTATACCAGCAGCAGCAAAGCCTTATTATAGCAGAAGAGGCTTATCAGAATATGACGAAAAGCTATGATATAATCAGGAATAAAGTTGATGCCGGATTATCAGCCAGGGAAGAACTTTACCAGGCTGAGCTCAACCTCGCGACCTCAAGTTCTGATGTTGACAACCAGAGGGTAAGCCTCGAAGATGCCAAGGATGATTTCAAATTGCTGATCGGAATGAGCCTGTATGACGATATAATAGTTATCCCCGATATTTCTGTCGATACAATTGATGTTGATGTGACCTTTGCCATTAATCATGGCCTGGCAAACAGGATGGAACTCAGGCAAAGGGAAATAGATATTGAGAATACAGAATTTTCACTTATACAAACCAAGGCTCTCAATGAATTTCGGGGCGACCTTAACCTCTCGGTCGGCTTGTTCGGTGATAATGAAAATTTTACCGATATATATGCAAGTCCAACCGACAACCAGCAGGTATCCGTATCTTTTTCCATACCCCTGTGGGACTGGGGTGAGCGTAAATCAAGGATAAAAGCCGCCGAAGCTTCAATCGAATCACAGATGATAGGCTATGAAGAGGAAGAAAACAATATAATAATTAACATAAGAAAAGTATACAGGAATCTGACCAATCTTAAAAACCAGATTGAAATAGCAAGGCAGAATGTCAAAAATGCACAACTGACCTATGAGCTTAACCTTGAAAAATATGAGAACGGCGACCTTACAGGTATGGATCTTAATATCTACCAGAACCAGCTATCTGAAAAACAACTGTCTCTTACCAATGCAATAATATCATATAAACTGGAATTACTTAATCTCAAAATACAAACCCTTTATGATTTTGAAAAGAAGGAAGCAGTAACACCTATAAAGATACTTGAACAACAATAAATAACGAAACAATATAATATCATGAAAATAAGACTGATATATCTTTTATTCTTCTCCTTCCTATTCGCAGGATGCAATAACCAGGATGCCGGTCTGGAGGCTGACGTTGAAATTCCTGTTTCAGTAGAAGACATAAAACTCAAATCAATTGAAGAATTTGTAAGCACTACAGGCACTGTCTATCCTGTGGTGGATGTTGAACTTGTGGCTGAGATAGCCGCCAGGTACTACCTGGAAAATAACGCGGAAACAGGAAGGCAATGGCAGCTTGGTGACAGGCTTAGAAAAGGTTCATTAATTGTCCGCCTCGAAGATGAAGAATATGAAAATAATATTAAGCTGGAACTCTATGAGCTTAATCTTGAACTCGCAAAGAGTAATCTTGAAAAACAGGAGTCATTATATGAAAAGGGGGGTGTTACACTTAATGAATTGAAGCAGGCTGGCTATGATTATATCAACGCCCAGATTACAGTCGAAAATGCACGCCTTCAAATCGAAAAGATGAAAATCACATCTCCCTTTGACGGGTTTATTACCGAATTGCCATATTATACCCAGGGCTCAGAAATACAGTCAGGAACCAAGGTTGCAGGCATTATGGATTACAAGTCCATGCTTCTGGATATTAACCTCCCTGAAAAATATATAAATGATATCCGCACCGGGCAGACTGTCAGAATAACTAATTATGCCCTTCCCGGAGACACCCTGAAGGGTAAGATTACTCAATTGTCACCTGCAATAAATGCACAGACAAGAACTTTCCGGGGGAGCATTGAAATAAACAACCCGGAGCTAAAACTCAGGCCGGGGATGTTTGTTAAGGCTGATATAATTACCCACCGTGCCGACTCGGTTATTGTAATACCTAAAGATATTATCCTGTCAAGGCAAAGAGGAATGACCGTTTTCATTGTAAACAGGGGTGTTGCCAATGAACGCATAATCGCCACCGGACTAGAAAACAACAAAGAGGTTGAAGTGATAAGGGGATTGAACACCAATGAAAGAGTCGTTACTGACGGCTTTGAAACGCTCAGCCATAATGCCAAGGTAAAAATACTGAAATAAGCATCCCGAAAAATGAAAAAAATAGTCCGATTTGCAGTTGAAAATCCGGTAACTATACTTATGCTGGTACTGGGCATAATCCTGCTTGGAATAATTTCCTTTGGCAAGCTGGGAACAGACCTGTTCCCCGACCTGAATAATCCGAAAATCTATATTGAACTGCAGGCCGGTGAGCGACCGCCCGAAGAGATGGAAAAACAATTTGTTGACCAGGTTGAATCAATAGCAATGCGACAGAAGGATGCAATTAATGTTTCATCTGTTTCGATGGTGGGTACTGCCCAGGTAATTGTTGAATATGCCTGGAACAAGGATATGGACGAAGCCTTTCTCGACCTGCAGAAAGATATAAGTTCATTCAGCCAGAATGCAGATCTTGATGAGTTCAATATAACTCAGTACAATCCCAATGCCACCCCCGTAATGATCATAGCCCTGAAACATGACAGGATAAGCAATATGGATGAATTGCGACAGACAGCGGAAAATTACATACGCAATGAGCTTATCCGGCTGGAAGGTATAGCCGACATACAGCTTTCCGGTCATGAAGAGGGTGAAGTAGTGATAGAAACAAATGAATACCTGCTCCAGGCATATGATATGTCAACCTCCGACATTGCCCAGCAGATAAACAGCTATAACCGCAATGTGTCGGGCGGCTCAATTACCGACCTGGGAACCCGGTATGTTGTTAAAGGAGTCAGTGTTATAGAAGAGGCCGATGATCTTAAACACATTATAATAGGCTTCAGGGAAATTGCAGAAGGATCACAGGCAGGAAGCACCGCAGAAACTCTGGATGCGGCTGAGAGAATACCGGTTTACCTCAGCGATGTTGCAGATATTTACATTGCAAATAAGGATCCGGAAAACATTGTAACCGTCAACGGCGAACGATGTGTGGGCTTGTCAGTTTATAAAGAGCCCCGCTATAATACCGTTAATGCCGTGGAGGAACTGACAGAAGCCATTGAGATACTGAAGAAGGCTTTGCCCGGTTATGAATTTATTATTGTCCAGGACCAGGGCCAGTTTATTGACCGGGCTATCAATGAAGTGGAAAAAACTGCCCTTTTTGGTATAATACTGGCTGTATTCGTACTCTTTATTTTCCTGCGCCGCATAGGAACAACCCTTGTTGTGAGCATTGCGATACCCATTTCAATTATCGCAACCTTCAACCTCATGTATTTCAATAACCTTACAATAAATATAATGACCCTCGGGGGACTGGCCCTCGGAGCCGGGATGCTGGTTGATAATGCTATAGTCGTCCTGGAAAATATATTCCGTAATTATGAATCGGGGATGTCCCTCAGGGAAGCTGCCATTGAAGGGACAGCCCAGGTGGGAGGAGCCATAACAGCCTCAACAATAACTACAATAGTTGTGTTTCTTCCAATTGTATATCTCCAGGGTGCTTCCGGTGAATTGTTCAAAGACCAGGCGTGGACAGTGGCATTTTCCCTCCTGTCGTCCCTCTTTGTTGCCATACTGGTAATACCACTGCTCGTGACAACCTTCTTTAAAGACAGAAAAACAAAAAGGAAAGAAAGGGCAGTAAGCTTCAGATGGTATTCCTCCTGGCTGGAAAAAATAATAGCCCGCAAGGGACCGGTAATAATTCTTGCCTTAATATTGCTGGCTGCTACGGCCTATATTCTTCCAAAAGTGGGCAGTGAATTTATGCCCGGGGCAGAATCATCAGAATTTACCATCGAGATGAAAATGCCGGAAGGTACGATGCTTGAACGTACAGCAGAAACAACGCGGAAGATGGAAAATATCACAAGGGAACTTCTTGGAGACAGGGTCGAGATGCTGTACAGCCATTCCGGTTTTACAACCACAACGGGTTCAGGCGAATCAGACCTGTTCAGGGACGAAAACACTTCTGTGATAAGAGTGTTTCTTAGTGATGAATATGCAGCCCGTTCCGATGAAGCCATCCTCCTGCTGCAGGAAAAATTTTCTTCCATGAAGTACATTGAAATCAGTTTTAAAAGGGAAGAAACATCCCTGCAAACAACTCTTGGAACGGATAAGGCTCCCCTGGTAATTGAAATAAGGGGTGAGGATCTTGACATTATCCGGGACCTGACAGAAGAAGTAAAGGCCCGGCTCGCAGAATCAGAAAACCTTTATAATATCACCAGCTCACTGGACGAAGGAACTCCAGAGGTTGATATAGTAATTGACCGTTACAAGGCAAGTCATTACAGTGTGAGTGTGGAAAGCATAATCTCACAGGTGCAGTCTTACCTCACCGGGATAAAAGCGGGCGACTTTGAGCAGGGTGGTGAGTTGAAGGATATAACCATTAAACTGGAAGAATTACCACTGAAGAGCCTGCAAAACCTTTTGATAAAGGCCGGCTCGGTATCGGTGCCGCTCAGTGAACTGGCAGATATAAAAAAAGTAAGTGCACCACGTGAAATTAGCAGGAATAACCAGGTAAGAACAAGCTATGTATATGCGATGGCCGATAAGGAGGTTCCTTTTGACCATATAGTCAGGAATACTGAAAAGACACTGGCAGGTATTAGTCTGCCGGCAGACTACCGTACCATTATCACCGGAGAGGAACTTAAGCGTAAAGAATCAATGAAAAACCTGACTTTTGCCCTCATCCTTTCAATCATCCTTGTTTATATGGTGCTGGCTTCACAGTTTGAATCACTCATCCATCCCTTTGTTATATTGCTTACAATTCCCCTTGCCGCAGTCGGTTCAGTATGGATATTCTTCCTCCTTGGCAAAACGCTCAATATCATGGCATATATTGGAATTATAATGCTGGCGGGCATTGCCGTAAATGATTCCATTATCCTGATTGACAGGATCAACCAGCTCCGGGCAGAGGGCTTAAGCAGACGTCAGGCAATAATAGAAGCAGGAGGTCAAAGGATCAGACCTATAGTAATGACCAGTATTACCACAATACTGGCACTCTTACCTCTGACATTCGGCTTTGGCGAAAGTGCCTCCCTCAGGTCGCCGATGGCCCTGGCAGTGATAGGCGGACTTGTAACGTCTACCATATTGACCCTTGTGGTTATTCCCTGTGTATACTGGGTACTGGATGCCCTGAAGGACATGGTGGGAGGAAAGAAACAAAGCCTTATTACGCAAGCCAGGTAGACTGCTATGGAATTTATAATCAAAAGAAAGACTCTCATAAGCATGCTCTTTATAGGGCTCTCGCTTCTTGGTTATGTATCATATCAGCAACTACAGGTTGAGCTTTATCCCAATGCACAATTACCCACTCTTATCGTCCAGGTGAGTTCAGTCCTTGATGTTGACCCCTCATATATTGAAAACCAGGCAATAATACCCGTTGAAGGAGCTGTCGGGACACTTGAAGACGTGGAGAAGATAGAATCAACAGTTACATCCCGCTATGGTATGGTAATGATCTATTACAGCCAGAATGCCGATCTTAAATACTCCTATCTCAAGTTACAGGAAAAAGTGAATGTGTTGTCAGCAAGCCTTCCTGAAGAATTTGTTGTGAATATAATAAGGATAGACCTTGAACAGCTCAACAGCCGGTTTATGGACCTGCAGGTCAGGGGCAGCGGAGGAGTCGACAGGATAAGGGATATAGCCGACAGGGAAATCAAACCTGAACTTGAGAATATAGATGGTATTGCAGGGGTGGAAGTCTTCGGAGGAAGGGAAAGCTCAATAGAAATAAGACTGGATGAGGAAGCCTGCAAGGCAAATGGCATAACAATGAACAGGGTCAGATCCCTGATTTCTTCAAACAGTAATGATAAGGTGTTCGCCGGACTGGTATACGAATCAGATAAGAGATTTTTTGTCAATATATCTGCTGAATTCGATAATGTAACTGATATCCGGAATATAGTGGTAAATCCCCAGGGACCTGTACTGCTAAAGGATGTGGCAGAAATATTCTTCGGTGTAAAAGAGGAGGAGTCGTACAGCCGGGTAAACGGCCTCGATGCGGTAACCATTAATCTGGTATATGATAACCAGGCTAATATCATCGATCTCTCCCATCACACCCTCGAAGTCATAGATGAGTTGAACAAACGACTGGCTTCTTCAGGTGTGGAGGTTCTTGTCCAGAACAATAACGCCGAGGTTATGGAAAAGAACATTGACCAGATAATTAACCTTGCCCTTCTGGGCGGACTCCTTGCTGTTGTAATATTATGGTTCTTCCTCAGAAATCTCAGACTGGTTTTCATCATTGCTTTTTCCATACCTGTTTCAGTATTCACAGCCTTTAACTTCTTCTATGCAGCAGGCATAACCGTGAACAGCCTTACCCTGGTAGGCATGGCCCTTGCCATAGGTATGCTTATTGACAATTCGGTTGTTGTCCTCGAGAATATTTACAGGCTCGCAGGAAGTGGATCCGGTACCGACGAGGCAGTGAAAAAAGGGACTAAGGAAGTGTACAGGTCAGTGATAGCAGCCACACTTACTACCATAACAGTCTTCCTTCCCTTTGTATTCTCTGATAATTTCCTGGTAAAAATTATAGGTAAGAATATTGGAGTTTCGATAGTGTCAACCCTCCTGGTTTCTCTGGCCGTTGCCCTTCTGCTGATTCCCATGGCAACACATTACCTGCTTTCATGGTCCAAAAAGAGTCATTCACAGGTCTTCAAAAAACTCTCAATACATGACCGCCTGATACAATCCTATCTTCTCATCCTGAAGGCCAGCATGCGCCGTCCCGCTACAACTATTATTGGAAGCCTGGTCGTCTTTTTTGCCGCCCTGCTGATAAGCCTGGGATTAAGCATTAATACCCTGGAAGAGATAGAAACAGGAAGCTTCCCGGTAAGCATTATTATGCCGGCCGGGTCAACCCTCGAAAAAACAGATGTACTGGTAAGCGAGCTTGAAAAACGCCTCGACAACCTCCCCGAAAAAGGAGATATTATATCAAAGATTGAGGAAGACCAGGCCTCCCTTACAATCCAGCTGAAGGAAGACTGGGATAAGGAAAGTAACCGTGAACTTGCTGAAATTAAAAACGATATTTACGAACGGGTACACAATTTCGGAGGTGCTGAAATAACTATGGGTGAGATTTCCTCGGGCTCAGGTATGGGAGGAGGCGGTGGAGCCGGCGGGATTAACCCGGGAGAGGGATTTACCCGTATGCTGGGCATAGGTGCCGAGTCTGAAAGCATAATAATCAAGGGCCAGGACTTCGGCAAGATGAGAAACCTGGCTGATGATATGGAATATTATCTGGAAGACCTGAATACCATCAGATCGGTAAGTGCTAATATCCAGGACAATACACCCGAAGTACAGCTCAGTTTCAACACTGAGCTGATGAGCAGGAATAATATCAGCCTGAATAATATTACCCAGGAACTGACATCATTTCAACCTGAATATTCATCGGGTGTAAAATTCAAACAGGGCGAGGAGGAATATGATATAATAATAAAATACGACAGGCCGGAGGAAGAGGAAGAAGAGTATAAAAATATTGATGACCTTAAACGGTTACAGATATCCGGTGCAAGTGGTAACATTGTTGAAATGGAAGAGATTGCCGCGATAGTATTCTCCTACGGCATGGGTAATATCCACCGTGAAAACCAGGAAAAGAGTATTACTATTACCTACAGGTTTAATAATGAGATAACTTCATCCAGGACCTTGCTTGAAAGTGCAAGGGAAGAAATAGACCAGCTGATTGCAGGAATGAATATTCCTTCGGGTATAGCTATTGAAGTTATACATGAAGAGGACCAGTTAAAAGACTTCTATTACCTTATAGGTATTGCCTTCCTGCTGATTTTTATGATACTGGCTGCTGTTTTTGAATCATTGTCAACACCGGTAGTGCTCATGCTTTCAATACCACTGGCAGCACTTGGTTCACTAATTGCACTTATACTTACGGGCAATTCATTGCTAAACGCCAACACACTTACCGGCTTTCTCATTCTGCTTGGCGTGGTGGTCAATAATGGCATTATTCTTATCGATTATTCAAATATACTCAGGAAAAGAGGCTACAGGAGGTCAAGAGCTCTTATGACGGCAGGTCTGGCCCGTGTAAGGCCTATCCTTATTACGGCAATTACAACTATCGTAGCATTAATGCCTCTGGCAATGGGAAAATCAGAATATGCATCCATAATAGGGGCCTCATTTGCAATAACTGTTATTGGCGGACTTGCCCTCAGTACGATGCTTACACTGGTCTTTATTCCTACTTTTTATACCGGACTTGAAAATTCAATATCATGGATAAGGTCACAGAACTGGAAGATAAAAACAGTAATGCTCATCGTTTCTGTTTTTCTTGTGACAATGATATACCTTTATATTAACAAGTTCCTGTGGCAGCTTATAAGCACCATACTTGTAATCATACTTGTGCCGGCAGTGACCTGGTTTATCAGGACAAGCCTCAGGAAAGCACGAGAAACAGTTATAGCCGAAGACGAGCCGGTAAATATAGTTATCAGGAGCCTTGTTAAAATATATGACCGTGATCCAAGGATGATCAGGGAATGGAAAGCAGGAAAGAAAATCAGAAGCAGGCTGGGACTTGATACAAAACCTCAATCAATACGCGATTTACAACAGTATATCTGGCAAATACCACTGCTGGGCTTCTTACTTTATTTCACATATATATATTTACAGAAAGGCTTCTGGATATTCTTCTTCAGCCTTGTCAGCTGGTTTATGATAATCCTTATCTGGGATCCGCTTTATTCGATACTGAGGGATAAGAAAACCTTGCCCCCCTTCCTGAAAAAAATACTGAATATAGCTGTCTACTGGCTTATCCCCTTTGCCAATCTGATTATCTTCCAGGCCAAATGGAATAATATTGCTGCAGTCATTGTTGTGGGTTTTCTATGGTATGCGGGCCTTATGATATGGTCAACAGGCAGATCTCTCAATGAAAAAGCTACCGATATCTACAGGCTGAAAGGAAGATTCAGGAATCTGAGGAAGGCTTATTACAAACTGGTTCTTTCCACTCCCCTCATAGGCAAGGTTCGTAAACCATTCAAGGCACTGGGGGGAGTATCAATGGAGATTGGAAATGGGATGTTTGGATTACTGGGGCCAAATGGTGCGGGAAAAACAACATTGATGAGAATAATCTGCGGCATACTCGATCAAAGCTATGGAAAGATATGGATTAATGGCCTTGATGTTGCCGAAAAACGTGAGGAATTGCAGGGACTTATCGGCTACCTCCCCCAGGAATTCGGGACCTATGAAAACATGACAGCCTGGGAATTCCTACAGCACCAGGCTATATTGAAAAATATTACCGACAAAAAAACCAGGGATGAACGGGTACATTATGTCCTTAATGCAGTGCATATGCATGAACGCAAGGATGAAAAAATCGGATCCTACTCAGGTGGAATGAAGCAGAGAATCGGTATTGCACAGATATTGCTGCATTTGCCTCGCATACTGGTGGTGGACGAACCGACGGCAGGACTCGACCCCAGGGAAAGAATAAGGTTCAGAAACCTCCTGGTGGAACTGAGCCGGGAACGGGTGGTAATATTTTCAACTCATATAATCGAAGACATATCGAGCTCATGTAACAAGGTGGCTGTGCTTGATAAGGGCTATCTCAAATACCTGGGTCACCCCGGACAAATGACTAAAGAAGCCGAGGGCAGGGTATGGCAGTTTAACATTCCCGCAGCTGAATTCAGGAAATTTGCCTCGGAGAACATGGTGGTACACCATATGTCAGAAAAAGGAAGCATAAGGGTGAGATGCATATCCCTGAATAAACCGCATGAGCAGGCAAGGGAGGTAAAGCCCAACCTTGAGGATTCCTACCTCTGGCTGCTGAGAAAGAGTAAAAGTGAAATATATAATGAGCAGAATAACTAATATAGCTAACCTGGCCGATATAGTGGTGAAAATGATAAGGTATAACCTTAAGATCATTTTCGCCAACAGGTTTATATGGTTCCTCCTCGGAGCCGTAAGCTTTTATATTGGCCTTACCCTAATCTATGTCTTTACCGAAGACGTTTCCAGGATTGAAGACCTTTACGGAATATTTGTTTTCTGCGGCATCCTCCTTGTATTTTACCCTACGGTCTTTGGTATCCAGAACGACCAGGATGCCAGAACAATAGAAATACTTTTTGGCATTCCTGATTACAGGTACAAAGTATGGCTGGTAAGAATCATCCTTATCTATATTATTACTTTTGTTATGCTGCTTGCCTTCTCTTCACTCTCTTCATTCCTGATTATTCCAATGCCTGTCCTTGCGGTTACCTACCACGTCTTGTATCCGGTTTTCTTCCTTGGTGTTATGGCTTTTATGCTCTCAACAATAGTCAGGAACGGCAACGGAACAGCCGTGTTGATGATAATTTTCGGCCTTTTCTTTCTTATTTTGCAGGAACCCCTGGAGACAAGCAAATGGAACGTATTCCTCAATCCCTTCACATACCCCGACGATATCAGTGAAACGGCCTGGGCGAATATAGTACGCGATAACAGGATAATACTGCTTATTTCCATAATAGTATTCCTCCTTGCAGCACTGTATAAGCTGCAGAAGAGGGAAAAATTTATCTGATGCCCTCCCGGCTTAACAGACTTACTATGGTGCAGCACTTTACCTTTTAGTGTTTGAGCGAGTACCGGGAAACAATAAATAAAGCATCCCCCTTCCCTATTTTTCTCTATACCACGATGTTTTGTGTATTTAATATTAAATTTGTACTTTTGCAGGCGATTGAGGGGTGTTTGACTTCTTAGGGGACCGGAGTCCCCTATTTTATTAGTGCTAACTTATATGATTAATAAAGAGATAGTAAAAGAAGTGGTGAAAAGTTTTTGTGAAGGCAGGGATATTTTCCTTGTCGACATTAAGGTATCTACCACTAACAGGATTACTGTCCTGGTAAATAAACCATCAGGTATTACCGTTGAAGAATGTGTTATGATAAGCAGGCATATTGAAGCAAACCTCGATCGTGAAAAGGAAGATTACGAATTGAATGTTTCTTCCCCCGGCCTGGACATGCCCTTCAAAGTCAGGGAGCAATATGAAATGAATATTGGCAGGAAGGTGGAAGTTACAGATAATGAAGGAAAGAAAATTACCGGCATATTGAAAAATGTGTCAGGTGAGGGATTTGAGATTGAAACAGAAAAAACAAAAAACGGAAAGAATAAAGAGTCTCAGGAGATCTCTT
>DRFJ01000014.1 GCA_011050615.1 Bacteroidota bacterium | reverse complement strand
AGTTAAAGAAGTTATAAGGTTCAAATAATTAAGAATTTGAGGTGAGATGGAAAATCTAAACTTAATCGATACCTTCTCAGAGTTTAAGGAACTTAAGAACATCGACAGGGCAACAATGATGAGTGTCCTGGAAGATGTCTTCAGAAGTTTGCTGGCCAGGAAATACGGGTCGGATGAAAATTTTGACATAATCGTCAATATTGACAAGGGAGACTTTGAGATATGGAGAAACAGGGAAGTTGTGGAAGATACTGACCTTGAGGATCCCAATACACAGATCCCGCTGTCGGAGGCTAAAAAGATAGATGAAGATTACGAAGTGGGTGAAGAGGTATCGGATGAGGTAAAGCTGCATGATTTTGGCAGACGCGCGATTCTTGCTCTCAGGCAACACCTTACCACACGCATCCTTGACCTGGAGAAGAATAATATCTATATGAAATATAAGGATCGTATAGGTGATATTGTAACAGGAGAAGTTTACCAGGTGTGGAAACGTGAAATTCTTATTCTCGATGACGACGGAAACGAATTGATACTCCCCAAATCAGAACAGATACCTTCAGACCATTTCCGAAAGGGTGATACAATAAGGGCAGTGGTTATTAAGGTGGAAATGAAGAGTAACACCCCTTATATTATTCTGTCACGTACATCTCCCGTATTTCTTGAACGCCTGTTTGAGCTTGAGGTCCCGGAAATATTTGATGGTTTAATAACAATTAAGAAAATAGTAAGGGTTCCGGGAGAAAGAGCAAAAGTGGCCGTTGAATCATACGATGAGCGAATTGACCCCGTCGGTGCCTGTGTGGGAATGAAAGGATCAAGGATACATGGTATTGTCCGTGAGCTGAGAAATGAAAATATAGATGTGATAAACTACACTTCAAACCTCCAGCTCTATATTTCAAGAGCCCTTAGCCCGGCGAAGATAAGCTCACTGAAGCTTTTTGATGATGAAAAAAGAGTGGAGATATATCTGAAACCAAGCGAAGTGTCATTTGCTATTGGTAAAGGAGGCCTGAACATCAAGCTCGCCAGCCAGCTTACAGGATTTGAAATAGACGTATACAGGGAGCCTGACAGTGAGGACGAGGAGGATGTAAACCTTGAAGAATTTGTTGATGAGATCGATGGATGGATAATAGACGAGCTTAAAGCTATAGGCTGCGATACAGCTAAATCAGTACTAAGATTGTCACTCGCCGACCTTGTCAAAAGAACAGACCTGGAAGAAGAGACAATTGCAGAAGTGATTAACGTCCTGAAATCTGAATTTGAATAAATATTTCTGAAAACCGAGGATTAATATATGGCAGAAGGACAGAAAGCAACAAGATTGAGCAAGGCTGCACGTGAATTTAACGTGGGGATATCCACTATTGTTGAATTTTTACAGAAAAAAGGATTTGACATAGCCCCGGATCCCAATGGGAAAATACCACCTGAAGCTTATGATCTTCTGTTAAAGGAATACAGTTCAGATTTAAGTGTCAAAAAAGAATCTGAAAAACTTACACTGAGAGAACTCAGCAGAAAAAAAGAAACTCTTTCACTTGATCATCCTGAAGGAGAACCCGCAGGGGAAGAAGAAACCAGTGAGCCGAAAGAGAAAGCTGTTGTTAGCGAGGATAAGGAAAAGGCTCAGAAGGAAGCAGAAAAAGCTGCAGAAGAAAAAGAAGAAAAAGAAACGGCAGTTGCAGAAGAACAGAAGGAAGAAGCAATAGGTGAAAGCCCTGAAGATAAAAAGGAAAAAACAAGGCCTGGAATAAATGTCGTGGGTAAAATTGACCTCGATAAGGGTAAAGCAAGGAAGGAAAAAGAGGAGAAGGAAGAAGACAAAAAGGCAGAGGCTGAGGCTAAGGCTGGTGAAGAGGCTGAGGACAAGAAAGAAAAAACAGTAGTTGAACCCGAAGGTGAAAAGGAAGCAGACAAAAAGGACAAAGAGCAGCTGGAAGAAGATAAACCGACAGTTGAGAAGGAAGAAGAAATTGTACCCGCTATTGCAAAAGATGAGCCTGAAGAAGATAAATTTATAAAAACAAAGATACAAAAACTGTCAGGCCCTACCGTGGTGGGTAAAATAAACCTTCCTGCTGATGACAAAAGAAAAACACAGAAGGCCAAAAAGGTTGATATCGACGAAGAAAAAGGCTCTTCAAAAAAGAGAAGGAAGAGAATAAGAAAAGAAAAGGAAAAGGTAAGCCTTAAATCGTCCGGTGAAGACAAAAAGGATAAAAGAAAAAGAAAAACCCAGGTTCGGCCTGAAATCAACGAGGAGGATGTACAGAAGCAGGTGAAAGAGACCCTCGCACGACTTACTTCAAAGGGCAAATCAAAAGGGTCAAAGTACAGGAGAGAAAAGAGGGATGCCATAAGCCAGAAACACAGGGAGGAGATTGAAAAACAGGAACAGGAAAAGAAAGTGATAAAGGTCACCGAATTCGTTTCTGTCAATGAACTGGCTACAATGATGGATGTACCTGTAACCGATATTATAGAAACATGCATGAACCTCGGTCTTTTTGTATCAATAAACCAGAGGCTTGATGCTGAAACAATGTCCCTGGTGGCTGAAGAATTCGGCTATGATGTTAACTTCATCAGTGCCGAATTGCTTGATGCAGTAAGGGAAGAGGAAGACAAAACCGAAGATCTCCTGCCGCGACCACCTATAGTTACTGTTATGGGCCACGTGGACCATGGAAAAACAAAACTTCTTGACCATATAAGAAACACGAATGTCATCGCAGGTGAAGCAGGAGGAATTACACAGCATATCGGAGCATACAGTGTATCACTCGACGGAGGGAAAATGATTACCTTCCTGGACACCCCGGGGCATGAGGCATTCACAGCAATGAGGGCAAGAGGCGCACAGATAACCGATATAGCTATTATTGTTGTTGCCGCAGATGATGGCATTATGCCTCAAACGGTAGAAGCCATAAATCATGCTGCAGCTGCAGGAGTTCCACTTATCTTTGCCATAAATAAGATTGACAAACCAACTGCCAACCCTGAGAAAATCAAGGAGGAACTGGCTAATATAAACTACCTTGTTGAAGACTGGGGTGGTAAATATCAGTCGCAGGAAATTTCCGCCAAGGCGGGAATAAATATTGAAGAACTTCTCGAAAAAGTGCTCCTTGAAGCGGAAATGCTTGAACTCAAGGCTAATCCCAATAAGAAAGCAAACGGAACAGTAATTGAATCATCACTCGACAAGGGACGGGGATATATAGCCACCATACTGGTTAAATCAGGAACACTGAGACTGGGTGATATAGTGCTGGCAGGCTCATATTACGGTCATGTGAAAGCAATGTATAACGAAAGGGGCAATAAAATAGAAGAAGCCGGACCCTCAACGCCCGCGCTTATTCTCGGCCTCGACGGCGCCCCACAGGCCGGCGACAAATTCAATGTCATGGAAACTGACAGGGAAGCAAAAGAAATAGCCAATAAAAGAACCCAGCTCCAGAGAGAACAGAGTATGCGCACACAGAAACATATTACCCTTGATGAGATAGGCCGTCGAATTGCCATAGGCAATTTCCAGGAGCTCAACATAATAGTTAAAGGCGATGTTGACGGATCAGTTGAAGCCTTAAGTGACTCCCTGATAAAATTGTCAACCGAAGAAATCCAGATTAACATACAGCATAAGGCTGTAGGCCAGATATCAGAATCGGATATACTGCTGGCAGCAGCTTCAAACGCCATTATCATAGGCTTCCAGGTCAGACCCTCTCTTGGAGCAAGGAAACTTGCTGAAAAAGAAGAAATAGACATACGCCTGTACTCAATTATCTACGACGCCATAAATGAGATAAAATCAGCTATGGAAGGTATGCTCTCACCTGAGCTTAAGGAAGAAATTACCTCTACTGTCGAGGTAAGGGATGTATTCAAGATAACCAAGGTCGGAACAATAGCAGGATGCTATGTCAGAGAAGGTAAGATCACCCGTAATTCAAAAGTTCGTATAATAAGGGATGGAATAGTGATATATACAGGTGAACTCGGCTCCCTTAAAAGATTCAAGGAGGACGTAAAAGAGGTAAGCTCCGGCTATGAATGCGGACTCAACATTAAAAACTTCAACGATATAAAAGTTGGGGATATCGTAGAAGGATACCAGGAATTTGAAGTCAAGAAAACACTTTAGATTTTAACCTATAAGATCCTGGTATTCGTCAGGTGAAAGCAACTCGTCAATTTCCGGAGGATCGCTTATTTTAATCTTCACCATCCATCCCTTACCGTAAGGATCTTTGTTAACCAGGTCAGGGCTGTCTTCGAGGGCCGGGTTTAACTCCAGTACTTCGCCGCCAACCGGCATGAAAAGGTCTGATACAGTTTTTACCGCTTCTATGGTGCCGAATACTTCTTCCTTTTCCAGGGTCTCACCTTCAGTCTCTATTTCTATAAAAACAATATCGCCAAGCTCGCCCTGGGCAAAATCAGTAATACCAACATAAGCCTCATCACCTTCAACACGTAACCACTCATGGTCCTTTGTGTACTTTAAATTGTCAGGTACTTTCATATCTTTAATAGGTTTTTTGAATTTATTGCTTTTTTATGTTAAGCCAAAAATAAGTTTTTAAATTAATTGAAGCAATGAAAAAGCGTTTTTTGTCATTCTGAGCGAAGCGGCCGTTATTATTTTTCCACTCCGCGGTTTATGCAGGGTGAAAGACTCTTTCAGAGGCTTCGGCTAATGAAGCAGGCGGGATTTCGTAAAACGCGAAACACGGAACAGGCCTGTTTGTAGGTTAATGAAAGGATTAGTCAGATATTTTGTTGTACCAATGACTAAAAAAATTTGATATTGCAATACTGAAGAATCTGTCTTATTTCGAGAAAAATGCCAAGTCATTATCCATCGGGAAGTCCTGATAAACAGAATTTACTGTTAAATTGTCAGAGCGTACTCTTATGTATTTACCTGACATTTTTCTCCTGAAATCACAACTGGTTTTCTTCAATGTTTGATAACAAAACCTAATTACCATGAAGAAATTATTTTATTTATTTCTGTTGGCCCTGTTTTCATTTATTTTTTTCAGAACAACAAGTTTAATAAATATTCTAATTATACCTGTTGCCTAAATTCTGGGGATAATTTATTGTTTGATTTAGTCTTGGAATTCGGAGTGAATGCTGTGAGCTCGGCAGCAAACGGGCACTGGTCTGGAGACCTGCTCCAGCAGTAAGCCAGATCCGCGCCAGCGATGGTGGGGCCTTAGCCTAAAACTATTGTATCAAAGTAAACTTCAGGCTGAACCCGAAATTGGTATTCGATGTTGTGTAGGTAGTGGCAACAAAGGGATCATTCAGGTTATGATCAAAGAAAAGCTGCAGGTTGAACCTGTCGCTTAAGACATAGTCAGCAGTTGTCCTGATGGAGAATATCCTCTGACCGGCCACGGGCTGGTTAACATCCTCTATTAATTTCCTCGATATAGTCTTATTATCCCTCACAGAGAAATCAAGCCTTACATTCAGGTCACTTGTCAAAGGCCGGCGCCGCCCTCCCGACCTCAGGATTATCTGCACATCATCAAAACGATATCCTGCCCCGATAATAAATTCATTGTTCCGGACATCCGCTATCTGGTTGTTTGCAAGGTTAAGGCTCACCGTACGCGACTTCTTCCATTCAATACGGGTAGTGAGGCTGTTTTTCCAGTTAAGATCAATATTTAAAAGAGGGCTGAACTGCTCATTTATGGTAACCACGTTAAGCTCATACTGGGGGATAAAATTGAAATCGAGATCCCGTATCCTGCTTATCCCGTCTTCACCCTCGTCATAATAAAGATTTGTGGTATACGAGCCTATGGTATAGGTACTCCTGTACTGGTGAGCTATATTTACCGAACGAAATACCCTTTGCACCAGCTCAAATTTTGACAGTCCGTCAAAATTTATTCTCCAGTTGGGCATCATGGATAGTATACCGGGGAACATATCAAGACTTACCTTCTCGGGATTTGTCTTTGAATAAGCAGCAAGAAAAGCAGGAATAAGAACTTCCCTTGATGACAGTCCGTAACCATTCTTGTATGGCCCCTCAATTGCTTCACCGGTTTCAGGGTCAATCCCGGGTTCATACCCGGGATCTGTTTCCTGTCTCTCCTCTGCCCTTCTCCTGGATATAATTACCGTATTCTCCTTAAATTTCTCGAAGGTTTCCGATACATACTCATTTTCCTCACTTATCTTTTCAAAAGCCGTTCCCCATGATAAGATGGTTATTGAGAAATTACCTGACATAACCCTGTTTCTCAGGCTGTCCGGAAAATCACCACTGGAGTTGGCCCGGTAATATGCCGATTCTGATTGTGCAAACCTGCGATCGGCTGTAAGATCAATGCGCATTCCGGGGAAAGGTTCCATGGTACTCCGGATGCTGAATGTTTCATTCCTGTTTGAAACAGCAGCAGTATTCAGTATGGTATCGGTAGTTATCCAGTCATTCCTTAGTGCTTTCTCAAAGAAATCGGGGTCATTATAACCTGCGATGAAGGACCATCCCGGTGCATATACATCATCCGTCCGTGTCATTCCAAGGTACTGTGATTCAGGGGTAAAACCAGGCAGCATCTGGCCCTGGCCGACAGAATAGGTAGCCGAAATTTTACGTACTCCCATTAATGCTCTCACAAAATATTCGCCGGCCACTATAAGGGGATTTCTCCTCTTCTCCACCTGTGCCTCTATTTCCACCCTTGCATTTTCAACATCCTCGGAAGCGGTAAAAATTATTTTACTGTTTGTTTCAATCTCAACCTTCCCCTGTAATTCAGTACCGTCAGGCCTGAACATCTTCACTTTAACATCACGGGTATTGAGGTCATGATAAATATTCCTCCCTGTGTTTGCAATCAGATCCACCCTGTCGCGTTTATAGCTAACTGTTCTATACTCCTTCTGCATCCTTTCGGCTGCGCCCGGCCTGGTATTTCTTTCAATATTCTTCAGGAAATCAGATTTATTGTACAGGTTTGTCAGGTTAGCCTGAGCTGTAAACTGACCTGTGCTTGAATTTTTTATGGTATTGCCAAGGTTTATATTGAGACTGTCGGGGTACAGCGGCCCTGCAAGCCAGTCATAACTGGCACGGTATCTCAGGTTACCGTTCAGCCAGCTCAGAAGTGGTAATTTATTGACAGGGATATTATAATTTACATTTATTATATGGTTGTAATGTATATTCCTTCCAAAATTGCGCAGGTTAAACAGAACAGAGTCCTTCCAGGCCTGGTACCTGTCACTGTATCTTTCCCTGTCCACTCCACCTGCCGGTTCATCAATCCGGGCGATATTGGTGGCAGTAAAATCAACCTTGAGCTGTTTGGTAATATCATATTCCACATCATAGAAACGGGTCCACTCGAAATCTTTTCTGAAAGTTGGTTTTATCTTGATAAAGTCATTATTTATATTTCTTGTCTTTACCTCACTGTAGTACCTGCTGAGATCGGTTCTTACACCCACGTGCCTTGGCAGCAGGTAGAAGTTAAAATCCCTGATAAGCCT
The DNA here is from genome assembly GCA_011050615.1 of Bacteroidota bacterium. GTDB lineage: Bacteria > Bacteroidota > Bacteroidia > Bacteroidales > VadinHA17 > UBA9300. The sequence continues at coordinate 75,447 of DRFJ01000014.1, read as the reverse complement.
GAATGCCTGAGTCCTGAAGAGTTTGATATTCTGGAATGGTGTAACGTTTTTTGGGTCGGTGTCAAAATTATAATTTATCCCTCCCCGGTAATTCTTTTCCAGGTTGATCTCGGTGTTTATATTAGTCCTGTATATCTCGTTAAATGTATAGTTGACCGAGAAGTTCGAGATATCCCAGGGGTAAGACTTATCTTTTTGCTTATTTATCCCTGCATTACTTACCGTAATTGTCTTTCGCCGGGTAAAATCTTCTGCCATGGTTTTCAGCGAATCTCTCTTTTCAGGCTCCATATTTTCCAGTGCATCCTTGAAAAGGATGTCGGGGTCAAGGGGATTATACTGGGGCTGTATCCGGCTTTCCGAATAACCCACATATACAGGTAGTCTTACCCCGGCTTCTTCAGGAAAAAACCTTCCGAGTTCAAGATTTGAGGAAACATCATATTTTGTAATCTGCTCCTTGCTCCTTTCATTAACCTTCATATCAAGGCTGCCGAATCCCGGGGTACTTGTCTGGCCAACAAGGTCAATTGTACCCAAGTTAGCCAGCCTTGTTTGCATACGCGCATTGGCAGCCCATCCTCCCTCTTCGTTGAAATCGCTCAATCTCAGCTCATTAACCCATATCTCGCCTGATTTTGGCATACCATCATCATTACCTGTATTCCTTGTTTTAATAGGATTCCGTACACCTATCATAATTACTCTCACATTACTCAGGTTAGGATTGCCCGAAACACTTATTCTTGCATTTTCATGCGGATAGACATACGTATCAGTCCTGGAAAGAGATGATCCCGGCCGGTTAAGCTCTGCATTACGGGCTTTTTTAGCCTCCTGGAACAGCGACAGGTCAATATTAAAACTGTTTTCTTCAGGCCATACCATTGCCCTGTCTTCATCATTATCCTTGTTGTAATAACCCGGGGGCGTCAGTTTAAGCGGTAATTCGTACTCGTAAAAGTTACCCTTATAATCGGAGCCGATTCGTATAAAAACTGTCAACTCATCATCCAGGAGCGGTTCACCGATAATTTCCTCCCCATGAACTTCCATCCTCAGTTTCCTGTACTGGCGAATATCAAGATTAACATTTTTGAAAGCTGCCCGGGCATCACCGTCTTCCAGATTAAGAACCCTCAGAACCATCGACTGTTCATTCAATTGCCTGAGTTGTGGATTGGAAGGATCAATAATCCTGTCGAAACCAGGGGGAAGCACATAATTCACAGGTTCTTTTCCGGCATTTTCCTCGATACTAACAGAGCTTATCTCAAAGCTGCCATCTTCAGGTTCAGGCACACTTACTCTTTCGCCTCCCTCAAGAAATGAAATATTATATTTACGCCACTCAGCGCGTACCAGGTCAAGCTTTGCCAGCCTGAGGATAATATCTTCGTTGAATCCCTTCATAAACATTCGCATAAACCTGATAGACTTGAAATCCCGGATATTCCCTATTGTCTTTAAATAATCTGTGACAGGTATTTTAAACTGGTACCATTTAACCGTTGATTGTTGCCCGTTGGCAAAGGTTGCCGAATACTCTATCTCATCAACAATATAATTCTTACCCACTTCCATGTCTTCAGGTCTCAGGCTCACCCTGTACTGGTAATAGCTCTCCGTCTCACTGAGGGTATTGTCCCTGTTTATATCTTCCATATCCGGCATGGTGGATCCACTTGTCGGGTAATTCTCCTGACTCATCTCCGAAGTAGGTGAATTACCGTCCATGCCATTATATTTTTTATACCGTTCAAGTATGTCAAGCTGCTGGTTGTCATAATCATATCCCCTGAAATAATGAAAATCATCATTCGAAGGGTCCTTCAGAATATCAGTGAACACATTCTCATCAACCAGACCTTCAACTTCCTGCAGGTATTCACTGAAGAAGTATTGTTCATCCTCATTTGAAAGGCCGTCGAGTCCGACATCCTGGTATTTTCTTGATTCAGGATTATTATCAAAAGCGTGCACCACTGCCTGCACGGTTGGCACCCTTCCCCATGATGTGGTATCTACGTTTGCTTCTTCAGGTGAACCAGGAAGGCCATTCTCGAAGGATTTCCTTGAATCACGAAGGATATCCTCTGAAATATTTCCAAGGTTAATATAGAGATCTCCTCCGTCATGATCGGGATCCTCGTTAAAGGGATCCATCATCCAGAATTTAATATACTGGATATTTGCGGTCTCGAAGTCGCTTGTCAGTATTTCTCTCATGATGCCTCCCCACCGGGTCTCCGGATCATTGAGCCGGCCCTGCTGGTTTATACCGGATGAATATGCTGTCGGACCTGTTTCATAATTATAAGGGCCTCGCTCCTCCGGGTAAAAGGCCAGGTTAAGAACAGCAATATTTGTTGGGATGCCTGACGGACTTTCTTTAAAAGGGAATAATTCATTCTCATATATCTCCCTCACGAAATGGCTCGACTGAAGATCGGGGTTATTCTTTATATGTTCAGGTGTTGTTGTTCCATTCCTGAGAAAGAGCGGATCAATTACGTACCAGCTCAGCTTTGACCTGTTGAAACCACTTCTCAGGTCATTGTTAAGCCTTGCTTCAGGAAACAGGTCATCCTGGCCCTGGGGCACACTCGACAGTACCCAGGCATTATATGTCTTCATGTCAAGAGGTATCTCACTGGCTTCAAAATCATCAATATACGAATTGCCGGCAGAGCTTATGGCCCTTGAATGCCCAGGTATAAGATGGGCAAATTCACCAAAAAAAGTAATTGATGACGGGTCCTTTGTTTCAATAAAAGGCAGAGCATCAACCATTTTAGTAAGGAACTGCGATTCCGACCTGTATGAAGTGTTTAAACCCAGGATGGTGTTTGATATTGGTTCCTCGCCAAAATTTACCTTTTGTGTATACGGTCTTTCGGTAAGGTGAAGAACGGTTCCGCCGATATTAAAATCATCGGATATCCTGTAATCGAGATGTGTACCCACCAGTGTTTTGGTCTGGAAACCAAAGAACTGGTTACTCTCTAGTGATACCTGGATTGGAGTTTCCGATTCAATCAATGCGGGATTGATAATTTCCACCCTGCCCGCATTATAATCTACGGTAAAGTCCACATTCTCTGTCAGAGGAACACCCCCGGCTGTAACCTTAACACCACCCTGGGGAATATTAACGGCATTCAGGTATATCTCGGATCCTGAAGCCGAGGAATAAGTACCTGATATTTTAAATTTATTCTTTTCAGCGCTCTGCACTGCTTTTGTCTGTGTTGAATCATAGAGTTCCTGGAAAACATATTTTTCGGCAAGTGCCTGGTTTGTGAATTTACTTTTCAGATGGCTGCCGAAGGGTTCCAGCACAGGGAATATCAGCCGGCCTTTTGATGGTTCAATCGTTAATCCTTCAACATAGTCAAACACACCGTCAGGTTCCCTGTCGAGCTGGCCGTTCAGGTTATCCAGTTCCATCACCTGCAATAATAACTGGTCACTCAGGTTTCCTTCAGGGATGTAATTTATTGAATTCCCGGTTTCGTCATCCTGGTAAAGTATATGCAATTCAAAATCTTTTCTTTCTATCTGGTATGCTCCAAGGGCATAAATATTTTTCATCATCAGGTCCCATGTTGGCAGGCGTGGCGTAAGGTTAGTCCCTTTGAGCAATTTGAGGTATAATACGTCAGGAGCACTTATCCCGTCAGTGGATAATTCACCAACCTTAAATACCTGGCCGTTCATAGTATATTCATATGCCACGGCAAGTATTTCATCATTATTAAGGGCCACATTCAGTGATACATATCCCAGTTGCCTGTTTACGGTATATTCACGTTCCGTCAGTTTCCTTGCATTCTCAATTTTTTCATAATGGGTTCCTATCTGGAAATCCTGTGCTATAGGATCGAATGAATCGGTTATCTTATCAACATCCCGGGTATCAAGATATGCGGATGTAAGCTGTGAATAGAGGTTATTGACAGTATTATCGGGATATGGAGGGTTGCCGGGTACTGCCTGAAAACCGGGTACTTCGTTATATATGTGCTGCTCACCCTCGGCAAGGTCCATTAAGGCCAGGATATTCCTTGTTTCCTCAAAGTTGCTTGTTTTATTAGTTATCCAGACTTCTATCCTTTCAATATTTATACCCGAGCTTATTACGGGTAAATTTCTCATTGCATTGTCATAAATATTCCTGAAATAATGAGACAGGAAGAAATGCTTATTCGCCTCATACTCATCTGCACTCACCTCAAAGTCGCTTAGTTGGGCCCCTCCCTTCACTTCCAGTGTTGATGATTCACCCTTTTGCTGCGAGAAAACGCTCGTCACCGTAAGCCTGCCAAACTGCAATTCTGTCTTAAGCCCGAAAAGGCTGTGACTGCCTGTTATAAGTGTTCCCGGCAGGGGAAGGGTAACATCACCAGCTTCAATCTTCTTAATAATTTCATCCTCATCGCCCGAATACTCAAGCCTGGTCCTGTTCTCAAAATCAAACATGGCTTCGGTATTATAATTGATGCCGAGCTGCATTTTGTCACCTATTGTTCCGGTAACATTCATCTGAATCTTTTCCTGGAAATCAAAAGTAGGTATGGTTCTGAGTTTTTCCGAAAGAGTGGGATTTTCAGTCCTCGATATATTCAAGCCAAAGATCAATTCAGCTGAACCCTGGGGTATGATATTTATTGTATTTGATCCGAAGATCTTATCAAATGCCTCACCCCCGAACTGTATCTGTGGTATCAGTGAGCCCCTTGCCAGTGCCTCATCCCCTAAGAATTTATACCGCCAGTAGTCCCTGATAGACTGCTCGAAAATAAAGTCATAATATTCATCCGGGCTCATATAAACCGGTTGTCTGAAGTCGAGATTCCCTACCTTTTCGTAATAAATATATTCGTTATTCTCAGGATCATATACTACTGTACTGGAAAAATTTGACGGCATGTCAAGTGTCAGTGGAGAAATTATCTGTTTTTCCCATGGTATACCTGTTCTGTCTTTAAAGGGATATCTAAGGTTTCTTGTGGTGTCACGACTGACATCCTGGCCATTCAGCATTATTCCCGGGAGGAAACAAATGACAAAGAAGGCAATAACAGGCAGGTTAGTGCTATATACGTACCCGGATCTCAATCAATACCAGTTTCGTTCGGTTCTACAAAATTTTTAAGGCTTTCTTTATCATTTGCTCCACTGTAAGATCCCTTTCTTCTCTCAGAAGTTTGTCAAGGGTCCTGTTGACGGAGTTTTTCGGAAAACCAAGCATCACTAATGCTGTAAACGCTTCTTCCCTTATAGTATTGCCTTCATCCGTAAATATTTCACCTGCATCAGCAGATTTACCAACTTTGTCTTTAAGATCCACTATTATTCTCTGGGCTGTTTTTGCTCCTATCCCCTTAATCCCTTTCAGCATGCCAACATCCGATTGCATAATTGCTTTTTCTATGCCTGAGGCCTCTACGGAAGAAAGCATCATTCGGGCCGTATTTGCGCCCACTCCTGACACAGAAATAAGTAACCTGAAAATATAGCGTTCCGCTTCATCAAAAAAACCGAAAATCAGATGTGCATCTTCCCTTATTATTTCATGAACAATGAGTTTGCATTCTTCCATGTGCTCCAGCTTTGTATAGGTAGAGAGGGATATGTTCACAAAATATCCCAGTCCGCCCGTTTCAAGTACTACATAGGTAGGTGTAAGGGATGTAATTTTTCCTTTAATATATTCTATCATACAGTGTCTATTGTGTTATCCTCATCCGGGGGCAGTTCATCGGGTATTTCAGCTCTTGTATCAAGATCATGGTGTTTTAAAGGCTTACTGGTAATTTCGCGGTACATTTCCCTGTTCCTGAATATATCACATGCCAGGTATAAGGCCTTCCTGAAGGAATTTTCGGAAGCTTTACCCTTTCCTGCAATCTCATAGGCTGTGCCATGAGATGGTGATGTTCGTATTACGGGCAGGCCGGCAGTAAAATTGACTCCTTCACCCGGTGCCAGGGCTTTAAAAGGGGTAAGGCCCTGATCATGGTACATGGCCATTATACCGTCAAAATTCATATAGGCACCGGATCCGAAAAAGCCATCTGAAGGATAGGGGCCAAAGGCCAGTATTCCCTCCTGGGATACCTGATTGATAGCCGGAATAATTGTCTCAATCTCTTCATTGCCCAGCAATCCGGTATCCCCGCTGTGGGGATTGAGTGACAGCACGGCAATCCGGGGCTTCCTGATGCCAAAATCTATGATCAGGGAACTTTCCATTATTTTTATCTTTTTGACAATGCCTTCCCTGCTAAGGCTATCAGGCACTTCACGCAAAGGCAGGTGACCGGTAACCATCCCTATCCTTAAATTTTCGTCTACCATAAGCATTAAAACATCATCCACATCGAACCTGTTCTTGAAATATTCTGTATGCCCGGGAAAATTAAATGTTTCGGATTGTATGTTGTATTTGTTTATGGGTGCTGTGACAATGACATCAATTTTATTATCTGCGAGGTCTTTAACGGCTGCCTCCAGGGGTATTATGGCAGACTCTCCCGCCATAGGCGTTGATTTACCCAGTTCAACCCTCACATTATCATCAAGACAATTGATTATGTTTGCTCTTTTATGATTGGCTTCAGAAGCCTCCCTGATATTATTGAAGCTGAAATTATTTATGTTCAGCGCCTTGCGGTGGTAAGCCGCCACTTTGGGAGAGCCATATACCACGGGGGTGCAATTTTCCATTATCCTGTTATCCATCAGGGCTTTTATTATAACCTCATAACCGATACCATTTATATCTCCGTGTGTTATGCCTGCAATTATTTGTTCCTTACTCATTATTTGACCAGTTTTTACTGTTCCTTCTTAAGTTCAGCCATTCTTTTAATAAAATCTGCCAGCAACCTTACCCCTGTACCTGTTCCTCCCCCGGGCCTGTAATGCTCGTCCACCTTAGATATTGCACATCCTGCAATATCCAGATGAATAAAGGGTGAAGAGGTAAAATGCTCCAGGAACTTGCCGGCCGTTATAGCTCCTGCCTTTTTATCACCCAGATTTTTAATGTCAGCAATTTCTGACTTGATCATTTCACCATATTCCTCGAAGAAGGGCATTTCTGCCAGGCGCTCATAAACAGCATTCCCGGAATCAAGAAGAAGATTGAAAATATCCCTGCCGGCATTGGTCATTGCTGCCACAGCCTGGTTTCCGAAAGCATTTTCAGCTGACCCTGTGAGAGTTGCGATAGAAATAAGCAGTGAGGGATCATAATTTTCTGCAAAACTGAGGGCATCGGCCAGGATCAGTCTTCCTTCAGCATCAGTATTTATTACCTCAACTCTGGTCCCGTCATACATGGTAATAATATCTCCCGGCACAATGGCATCGCTGCCCGGCCTGTTATCAGTTGCAGGGATGAGGCCAACTGCATGTATATTTATTGATGCTTCAGCAATGGCTGACAGCACAGCTGCCACCACAGCACCGCCGGCCATGTCAGCCTTCATATCTTCAATGTAATTCCCCGGTTTGAGGTTTATGCCTCCGGTATCAAACATCACTCCTTTACCCACCAGAACCACAGGCTTCCGGTTAACAGCCCCTTCAGGCTTCCATTCCAGTATAGTGAATGTGGGAGGATCAACACTTCCCTTATTGACAGATAAGATCCCTCCCATCCTCAATGCCTCTATCTTCTTTTTGCCATATATGTCAACCTTAACACCTGTGCTGCCGGCATACTGACTCACAATACCGGCAAAATCCTCTGCATTGAGATAATTATTGGGCTCATTAACAAGGTCTCGTGCAAAGTATACTCCCTTGCCAACAGCATTCAACCATAGCACTTCATCCGCTGTAAACTCCCCATACAGGAATATATCACCGGGATAAGCATGCTTGTTGTCTTTTCCCCCTTTCTTACTGTACTTTTTAAACTCGTAACTGCTTAAGATCAATCCTTCTGCAAAAGCAAGGGCCGACAAATTATCATGCCCTGCAGAGACAGTTATTTCTTTCTGCTTATGCTCTTTAAGTATGCTCCTTACCTTCGCGGCTCTTCTTCTCAATTCCTCATATTTTCTGTATGGCTCAGGAAATTCCTTTTCAGGTATTATTATAGTTACCTTATAATAGGAATTGATAAGTATCACTTCTTCACCCTCATTAAGGCGACGCCTTGCGTACTCAAGTTCGGTTTTTGTAAACACCGGCCAATCAGGTAATTTCTTTCCTTTGATTATTACTGCTACCGAACTCTCGGGCATTAATTCTTTTCTTATTTCTACACGTGGAAACATAAGAGGAAGATAAGATATTTTGAAAAGATGTAAAGTTAGTAAAATTGATCGTATAAAATATAATCAACTACCTTTGTAAATTAATGAAAAGCATGGATACCATAACAGAAAAGGCATTGAGGCTGGAACCCCTCCTTCATGAGGAAGCCTTAATACTCTACACGGAATCTCCTTTAAGTGAGCTTATAGCTCTGGCAAACCTGCTAAGGGAAAGGCAGGTTCCGGGAAACCAGGCCGGATGGATGATCGACCGTAACGTTAACATTACCAATGTTTGCTTCTCACAATGCACGTTCTGTAATTTTTGCCGCAGGCCGGGGGCTATTGATGCATATATTACAGGCATAGATGAGTACAGGCAAAAAATAGGGGAACTTTTTGAAAAGGGAGGAAGACAATTGCTTCTCCAGGGAGGGATGCACCCTTCCCTTGGATTAAAATATTATACCGGCCTTTTCAGACAATTGAAAAGTGAATTCCCGGAACTATTGCTCCATGCCCTTGGCCCCCCTGAAGTGGTACACCTCGCAAGGCAGGAAAAAAAGTCATTCCGCTATATACTCGAGGAGCTTGTGAAATCGGGACTTGACAGTCTGCCGGGAGCCGGAGCCGAAATACTGGTCGACAGGGTAAGGAAAATCGTATCTCCCGCAAAAGCCACCACAGAAGAATGGCTTGAGGTGATGAGGGTGGCTCACATAATGAACCTGCCCACATCGGCAACCATGATGTACGGGCACATAGAAAGTGTTGAAGAAAGGATAGATCATCTCATAAGGCTTCGTGACCTCCAGGATCAGAAACCTGAAGGTCATTACGGCTTTATTACCTTTATCCCCTGGCCCTTCCAGGACAAAGGCACAGTGCTCCTGCGTAAGTACGGAGTTCGAAATACAACTGGTATAAGTGATCACATAAGGATTATAGCAATAAGCAGGATAGTACTGAATAATATTAAAAATATACAGTCATCCATTCTGACTACCGGAAAAGATGCGGCCCTGATGACCCTTCATGCCGGAGCCAACGATCTTGGATCTGTTATGATAGAGGAAAATGTTGTGAGTGCTGCAGGGTCATCCAATATGTTCAATGCAGCTGACCTAAAGGCTATAATAAAGGAAGCCGGTTTCAATCCTGTTCTGAGAAACCAGAAATACGAACCTGTGGAGGAATAACAGAGTATTCAGTTCTTTGGTGTGACTACTACTTCTGAATCATCCGGGAAACTGATGGTATAGATAATGGCCTCAACCTGCCGCAGCAGTTCCCTTTTTTCATCATTGGGTGCATATACAAAGCCATCCAGCATCACAAAACGGTCATTCACTTCATCCTTCGTTACCAGGGTGATAAAAGGTCCTCCCATAAATCCGTTTTCAAGGGTCCACAAACCTCTCATTTCAGCATAATTTCTCTGCCTGAACCTGAAAAGCTGAAAGTCTACAGGCACCTGGTCTTCTATTGCCATATATGAACCACTAACGGGGCCTTCCACCTTTTCCCGGGTCATATTATCCCTTATTTTCATTATGCTGTCTTTATTGAAATAGTTTTTCCCTTTATGATCAAAATAATGAACAAGTATAGCCTGTGTTGTTGTTGGTGTTTCATAGGAGAACCAGAGGAAGCCCTTCTCGTCAACATCAAGCGCAAAATTGGCAGGCATATGCAGGTTCATTTTGTGTTTATCCCTCAGATTATTGAATATCATGCTATTGAGAGATTTTTTATATACCGATATCCACCTGTCACGTTCCGCAATATTTAGCTTGTTTATTATTGTCTGTCCCTTTTCATCCAGGAGTTTCATCAATTCCTCGTCGTTCTTTCCCTGCAGGTTAATCATCAGTTGTAAATATGAATAGGTGTTCTCGAGAAAGGACACCTGGTTTACCTTATCCTCACCTGTCTCGACAAAAAGAACGTTCCGGTGAGTCTGGTACAGTTTGCTGAAAGCACCAGGGCTGGTATTAACCAGGTCGAAATATGGTTCAGCCTGTGGCAGCTTGGGAACGGGAGCGCCAAGGACTTCTCTTATTTTATGACCAAGAGGGCCTTCCCACTTTGCCTTATCAAGTACCACGAGTACCTCACCTGAACTGCCTGATAAATTTGGGAGTATTACCTGGCTTCCACCCGAATCACCGCATGAATTTACTATTATTGCCAGGACAGCGGACAAAATAAGTAATATTGTTTTTTTCATATACTTTCAGTTAAAAAAGCCTGCCGGGGGCAGGCTTTAGTAATTTTATTCTACCAGTGATTATTGGTCCTTAACTTTTTCTTCATCTTTCTGCTCATCTTTAGTGGCCTTCTTAAACTCTTTCATACCCTGCCCTATGCCCTTCATCAGCTCGGGAATCTTACGTCCACCAAAAAGAATAACAACCACCAGGACAATGAGAATTATCTCAGTTGGTCCAAACATGCCGGCTAGAACGTTCATAATATAAGATATTTACAATTAATAATATGTACAAAGTTAATTAAAAAAAAGCTATTTCCTCAATAAACGCAAAATATCATTGCCGTTTGCATATATCAGAAGGGAAATAAGTATTAGCATTCCTGCCAGCTGTGCATATTCAAGGAATTTATCACTGGGTTTTCTTCCTGTTATTACTTCATAAAGCAGGAACATTACATGCCCTCCGTCAAGTGCGGGTATTGGCAAGATATTCATTATTGCCAGAATTATGGACAGGAAGGCCGTGAGGCTCCAGAAAGCCTGCCAGTTCCACATGCCCGGGAAAATACTGCCAATGGTAATAAAGCCACCAAGTGATTCATATGCCTTGGTATCCTTTGAGAATATGAGTTTAAACTGTTTCAGGTAATCCTTCATTGTTTGAAATCCCTTTGATATACCTGCAGGTATCGATTCAAAGAAGCCATATCTTACCGTTCGCAATTCCAGGAGCCCTTCTGTACTCCTTACAATTCCAAGCATGCCCTCTTCGGTGGTCTTAAGGCCTATGGCCAGACTGTCATCCCCCCTGAGGATATTAGCTGTGATCTCCTTCCCTTGCTTATCCGACAGGTAATGCACATATTCATCGTTGAACCTGAATTCCCTTCCGTCAATTCCGACGAGCTTATCCCCCACCAGTATACCCGCTTCCCTTGCAGGAGATTGTTTCATAAAATCTGAAACCACAAAGGGCATAAAGGGCATGCGGGCATCAATTCTTCCCTGTCCTTTTATGATAGCAGGAATAAATTTCCTGTCAATATCTATTTCCACCAGTTGCCCGTCTCTCTCCACTGTAATCTGTTCCCGCTCGTTAAGTATTATATCAGGAATTATTTCGTAGAAATTTTCAATATACTTACCATCAACAGACACTATTTTATCACCATCCCTCAAGCCCATCTCATGCCCGACAGAATCAGTGACTATGCCATATTTCACATTTTCTGTCGGCAGGTATGTTTCACCCCATGAAAAGAGCACTATTACGTACAGCACCATTGCAAGGATAAAATTGAAAAATACACCTCCCAGCATAATTATAAGTCTCTGCCACGATGGCTTGGACCTGAATTCATATGGCTGGGGAGCTTTCTTCATCTGTTCACGGTCCATTGATTCGTCGATCATTCCTGCTATTTTCACATATCCCCCCAGGGGCAGCCACCCTATACCATATTCAGTTTCACCCTTTTTGAATTTGAACAGGGAGAACCAGGGGTCAAAGAAAAGATAAAATTTCTCCACCCTCGTTTTAAACAACTTGGCAAAAAGAAAATGACCCATTTCGTGGATAATAACTATCACGGAAAGGCTCAGTATAAATTGCATTATTTTTATCAGGACCGTCATTTCACAACTATTTTTTGAATATACTCCCCGGCAGCTATCCTGCTAAACCTGTCTGTTTCCTCAAGGTCTTCAATGCCCGGGTTCTGTATATATTTCATACCATCCATAATTTTTTCAATCACCCCGGTCATTTGCATAAAACCTATTCTCTCATCCAGGAAAGCCTCCACGGCAATTTCGTTAGCAGCATTCATTGCACAGGGTAAATTTCCTCCTTTTTCAAGGGCTTTATAAGCGAGTGCAAGATTACGAAATTTTTTTGTATCGACCTCCTCGAAAGTAAGCTTATTGAACTGCCTGAAATCAAACCTTGGAAGATCAGTACTCATGCGGTTCGGGTAGCTTAGGGCATATATTATTGGCAAACGCATATCGGGCAGGCCAAGCTGTGCTTTAATTGAGCCATCAGAAAAATGAACAAAGGAATGAATTATTGACTGTGGATGAATTATTACCTCTATCTGGTCAGGGCGTATGTCAAAAAACCATTTGGCCTCTATAACTTCAAGTCCTTTATTCATCATTGAAGCCGAATCAATGGTTATTTTGTTTCCCATTGCCCAGTTTGGGTGTTTTAAAGCTTCCTCTGGCCTCACATTGCAGAGCCTGTCAATTGAATAATTCCTGAATGGACCCCCTGAGGCGGTCAGGGTGATTTTTTCAACAGGATTGTCCGATTCTCCGGTAAGACACTGCAGTATGGCTGAATGTTCCGAATCGACAGGTATAATTTTTACACCATGTTCCATCACCAGCCCGTTGATAATCCCGCCGGCTACTACCAGGGTCTCCTTATTCGCCAGTGCAATATCCTTACCTGATTCGATAGCCTTTATTACAGGTCTGAGCCCTGAAAAACCAACCATGGCAGCCACTACCATATCAATACCCGGCATGGCAATAAGCTGCTCCACAGCACTTAAGCCAGCATACACTTTTATGGGTAGCCCGGAAAGCTTGTCTTTTAATATTTTATAGTGATCTTCATTTACTATTACGACTGTATCAGGTCTGTGCTTTTTGGCCTGAGCTATCAGCCGGTCAACATTATTGTATGCCGTTAGCAACTCAACAGTAAAGTCATCAGGATGACTCTCAATAACATCCAGCGTTTGTGTGCCTATTGAACCCGTAGAACCCAGAACAGCCAGCCGCTTCACGCTTTATCTCCTTTATAATTTAGAAAAGTAAGTAATCTTCAGGATTTACAGCTTCCCCGTTATGCCATATTTCGAAATGCAAATGCGGACCCGAGGTATACAATTCACCTGAATCTCCTACCACGGCAATTCCTTCGCCTGCATGCACCCCGTCACCCGCTTCCTTAAGCAGTGTGGCATTATGCTTATAAACAGAAATGAGGTTATTTGAGTGTTGGATCTGTATAACCCAGCCTGTCTCCATTGTCCAGCCGGTAAACATAACCGTACCGTCGAGTGTTGCTGAGACAACAGCCTTGGGTGAAGTAACAATGTCAGTCCCGTAATGCCTGGTGCGCGGATTAAAATGCCCGGTTACTATACCTTTTACCGGGGGGAAAAAATGAACACTCGAAAGGTTAATATTACGTCCCGCCTGATCTGCCAGGAAGGTTAAATTATACTGCTCTTCCCTTTCAACCTGCAATCTCAGTAAAGAATCCTCCTCGGAATTATTAAATGTTATCTCTGCATAATTTTCCATTGTATCCTGACCGGCTACCCTGTCTACGGGCTCTCTGCCAGATATTATTGCATTCAGGTTGGCAAAATACTGATCCCTGAGTTCAAGTTCATATTCGAGCGAATCAAGTCGAATGGCATTCATTCTAATATTACGCCTGGTGTTACCATCAGGGTAACCCGGAATCAACTCCCTGAGGTTGGTAAATGCTATAAGAACAGTTGTCAGGCCAACAACGAAAAGGATAAGAAAGACAAGCAACAGAAAACCGTTATACCTTGTCATACGCACATGCCAGACCTCTTCAAATGTTTTGTCATTGTAAATGGAAAAACGGTACTTGTCTCTCCAGTTTCTTTTCCTGGTTTCAGTCTTTGCCATAATTAAATAACCTTTACAGCTTTATCCTCACTCTGCCATAACCCATGCTTTGTACACACAGCCATTGCCGATAAATTCATTGATACCCCGGGGGCATTGATAAAAAAATCAACTTCCGCGTGGGCAGGTTTATTGCTGTATGCTCCCGATGAATACCTGGTTTCGGCAAGAAGAGTTTCCCTGTTCCATAACTGTATAGTGCTGATGTAATGATCATGATCATCAGGATGAGCGTAATTCTCTCCCATCCTGACTTTTACTTTGAAAAGCCCACCCTTTTTAACCTTATCTTCACATATAACATGAGGCATATGCCTGTCGAGGTAATCCTTCTTTACCTCCTTTTCCTCTTCTTCAATATTTGTTGCTTTGAATACGCGTGGCATGATATCCTTGTTTTAAAGATTATACTATACTTTGACCTGTTATGAACTGCAAAATTACAAATTAATTTCCTCATATTGAAGTCCGTTGTTTCACGGGGGGGGCAGGATTGAAAACTGAGGATTACCTCCTTACAAAAGCAAGCATTCGAAGGATAGGGAGAGATTATTCGCTTCGATCATGATCCTTGAGGGAGGCTTAACAAGGAAAAATCCCTTGTCTCGCCTGCGGTGCGACTGAGGTTTTTTTGTTTTCATTCCTCAGCCTCGCAAGCGGGCCTCGGTCAGAAAAGAAAAATCCCTCACCGCTTCACGGCAAGGGATTTTTCTTAGTAGCGGGGAGAGGATTCGAACCTCTGACCTTTGGGTTATGAGCCCAACGAGCTGCCACTGCTCCACCCCGCAATGTGGATGCAAATATAACACAGTTTATACGACTGTGCAAAACTATGGCCAAATTTATTTATCAGCCCTTGTCACTTATCTGCTGAAGACGTTCATAATCATGAACAATGAAATTTTTGCCGTTTATGCTGATAAGTCCTTCCTCGTGAAACTTTTTCAGTATCCTGATAACTGTCTCTGAACTCATCCCCGATAACTCGGCCAGGTCTTTCCTGGAAAGCGGCAGTTCAAATTCCTTCTTTTTGAAAATACGCTCCGAGAGACACAGGATAATGTCGGCAAGCCTTCCAAATGCCTGCTTGTGGGTCAGACAAAAGAACCTGCCGTAGATCTGCACACTGTTTGAACTCAGTATGTCTATAACCTCCCTGGAAAATTCAGGATTCTTATTCAATAATTCCCTGAATACATTTATGTCGATCTGTTGTATCTCAGAATCTATATAAGTCATGGCCGAATACTGGTAGGTATTATACTCCTGTGAAACAGCTGCAAGGCCGAGTAAATTTCCTTCAGGTATTATTTTTAGAACCAGTGAATTATTCCCGCTGTCAAGATATACCTTGACAAGTCCCTTTTTAACATACATCACCTGGGAAACAAAACTTCCCTGCTTGCAAATTATCTCCCCCTTCTTATACCTTATAGCAACTGACTGTTTATCAAGATAATCCTTCTCTTCCTCCGTTAATCTATCAAAACACCTCCCCCAATGTGAACTTATTGTGCATGCAGTATACCTTATTGTTTCATCCATCCGTTTTAATTTTATCTGTTTCAAATATATGAAAAACTATAGATAAATATGACACAGATCAGTTTTTTTGCCATCGCAGAGCAATAGAATATGATACTGATCTCATACATAATCATATTGGCAAATAGGCGGAAAACAGCAATTTTTACACATTGCAAGGCGTTTTACAGTAATTGTTAATTATTTCACAATAATAAAATTATGAACACAATAATATTCAGCAAGTTGAAGCCTCTGTTTATCTTTTTGTTCCCTGCACTTCTTATCTTCGGTTGTGCAAAAGTAACGAACAAGGACAAGGATACTCTGCCCTATGGTACCTGCGAGGGTTGTCATACAGACTATGATCATCTGCAGCTTGTGTATTCTCCTGACACTGCCGCCCCGGCAGGAGGATGTGGAGGTACCGCGCCACACTTTGAACCTTATGACAGGGTTATTATGGAAGGTGGTGGTTATGAGGCCTTCAAATCGTC
Organism: Bacteroidota bacterium; assembly: GCA_011050615.1. Classification (GTDB taxonomy): domain Bacteria; phylum Bacteroidota; class Bacteroidia; order Bacteroidales; family VadinHA17; genus UBA9300. Next base: position 59,260 of record DRFJ01000014.1, on the reverse strand, counting down.
TACACATGACCTGCTTAAATGTACCGATTGCCATAACGGTGTGGACAAGACATCGGATAAAGACCTGGCTCATTCAGGTGATTTCCTGAGGCACCCATCGGAACAATACGTTGAGAAATGCGGTGATTGCCATGATGATATAGTGGGTGATTTCTCCACCAGCCTCCACCACGGGACAGGCCAGAAAAGAAAAGTCACCATGAGAAGCGGACTGAGCGGACCCGAAGATTTCAGTCAGCTGCCACAACACCAGATCGAAGGGTATAATGCCAACTGTGCTACCTGCCATGGAACATGCGGGAATTGTCATGTTGTAAGACCTCCCCTGGCGGGTGGAGGACTGGTCGACGGACATAACTTCATTAAAAGCCCCAGTATGCTGAATACTTGCATTAAATGCCATAGTTCGAGGGGCGGACATGCATATCTTGGATTAGCCTCGGGGACAGAACCTGATGTTCATCTTACAGAAGCAGGTTATCATTGTATTGACTGCCACACCGGCACCGAGCTTCATGGTAACGGTATGCCCGTTGATCACAGGTATGAATATTCTGATCTGCCTGAGTGTGATGACTGCCATGACAGGGCAGATAATATGTATCATGATATGCATTATAACGATTTCAACTGCCACGTATGCCATTCCCAGGATTACAATAACTGTGGCGAATGCCACGTTCATGGCGACGGTGCACGAATACCTTCATACCAGGATTTTAAAATCGCCCTTAACCCGATACCTGAAACGAAACCAGGTTATAAAATGACACTCGTCAGAAGAACACTGGCCGCACCCGATAACTGGGAGGTTTATGGTGTAGATGAATATGCCAGCCTTGAGGCCTTCCCGACATACAATTATACCACTCCCCATAATATTCTCAGATGGACCAGCCGGACCCAGACAGATGGGGCATGCTATGTTAACTGCCATATCAGGAATGAGGGTGGTGATTTGATAAACAAGGAATTATACCTGTTTATGGATGACCTTCTGGAATGGGAGGCAGAGGCCACTGGCAAAATTACGGTTGATAATGCCCTCCCGGCAATATGGACCAAATAAAAAGAAATTGATAGTATTGAGCAAATTTTTAGTTTTATTAATGAACAGAAACCAATAAATTATTGATTATGAAAAAGACAAAATTTTTCTTTTACAGTGTGATATTCTCATTATTAATCGTTTCTTCATGTACCAAGGAAGATCCGGTTGTTGAATCCGATGTGCTGGTTAATTATGTAGAATCAGTTGTAAGTGTCGGAAGTTTACCGTCTTACATTAGTGCACAGGATTTATTAACCGCAATTAATGGTGGTAATGCACCTTACATTATTGACATAAGGCAAGCAACACACTATGGCCAAGGCCATATACCCGGTGCTGTTAACGTTGGAGCAGCTGATATCCTGACACATGTCGAAACCAATATCAGTAACATGGGGGACAATATCGTGGTGGTGTGTTATAGCGGACAGAGTGCAGCTTACTGTACTTCACTGCTTAAACTGGCAGGCTATACTAACGCCAAATCCCTCCTCTTCGGAATGACATCATGGCATTCAGATTTTGACAGCTGGTCAGGTAACGTAAGCACCTATTATGCCTCCTTCCTGGAAAATACTGAAAACACTAAACCTGAAGAAGGTGAACTCCCCGAAATAAATACAGGTTTTGAAAACGGTGAGGATATTCTTGATTCACGTATAGACGGGATGATTGCTGCTGGTTTTGGGGCTTATGCAATTAATGCCACAATGGTTACCGATAATCCTGATAACTATTACATAGTTAACTACTGGCCAAACAGCGAATATCTCAACCCTGGCCATATTCCGGGTGCATATAACTATGTTCCGGGACAGTCATTAACCCTGGCGACCGACCTGAAAACGCTGCCAACCGATAAAACCATTGTTGTTTATTGTTATACTGGTCAGACAAGTGCCTTCATTACTGCCTACCTGGGCACTCTAGGTTATGATGCCAAGTCACTTAAGTTTGGTGCAAACAGCATGTTCCATGGTGACCTTCCGAAGTCAAACTGGACTACTGACAATATTAAGGAATACGCATACGAATAATAGTTATGCATATTAGAAAGTAAAAAAAGGCTGCCCGGGAGGCAGCCTTTTTTTTAGAATTATAGTAAATCGGATTATTCGATTGCACTTAATAATCGAGGTATTTCAATCCCGTCATTTCCTCAGAAATCTTCCATAGCTTTTCCCCTAGTCCTTCAACATGTGACTGATCTGAAGATTTCAGAACCGCAGGATAGCCGAAAGACTGCCATATTCCCCCCGGACCTATATATTCCCCCCCTTTGATACCGGCATCCGTTGCTGCCATAATAACTGGCAGAACCCCTTTGGAAGCGCTCATAAGGACAAGGTCCTTAAGCTTATTCACAGGAAAGGGAAGCCATACAATACTGGTTGCACTTATCCCGGGGTGCGCTGCCACCGAAACGGTTGATGATCCCGCGAGGCCCAGTCTTTTTTGCAATTCATATGCGAAAAGCAGGTTTGCGAGTTTAGACTGGCGGTAGGCTTCCATCCTGCGATACCAGGACCCGCCCGATAAATCTCCGAAGTGTATCCTGCCTTTGAAATGGGCAATGCTTGTAACGGTAACAATCCTGCTTCCCGGTGTTGAGGTAAGACTTTCCAGCAGGTGTCCGGTTAGTACGAAATGCCCAAGGTGGTTTATCCCAAATTGCCATTCGAAACCATCCCTGGTCTTTCTGAAGGGAGTAGCCATTACCCCGGCATTATTGATAAGGATATCAAGTTTCTTATACCTGCCTTTGTATATATCTGCAAATCCCTTAACCGAATCCAGGCTGGAAAGGTCAAGATGCATAAATTCCAGGTCGGCCCCTTTATCTTTCTTTAGTATCATGTCAACTGCCCGGGTTGCTTTCTCAGTATTACGGCATGCCATGATGACTTTTGCACCTTTCAGGGCAAGCTTTTTCGCAGCCTGAAAACCAATACCGCTGTTGGCACCTGTTACAATAACATTTCTGTTGTCAAGACGGGGAATATTATCTTCGGTCCACTTCGCCAATTAACCAGATATTATCTAAAACATACTGAATTTCGGCGCCAAAGCTAATGATAAATATTTAAGTTGACAGGGTTTATAAGGTTTTTAAAGTTTATAAAGTGAGATTGAAAGGGTATGGCGGATGATAATAATTCTGTCCTGGGCTTTTGTCCTTTTACCTTTATCTTTTAAATAAGCCATGAAAACTCGTCATGTAATCACCCGCGATGAATAGCGCACCTGGTTGGAAAAGAACCACAACAGGGAAAAAGAAGTCTGGTTTCTTTACTATAAAAAGCACACCTGCAAGCCCCGGATACCCGGCACCCGGTGATCCGGGAACCACTGGTATAAACCCTGCTCCCTCCTTAGCCTCAATCTATCTATTATATTCATCAAAAAAATCATTCCCCTTATCATCGGTAAGGATGAAGGCTGCCAGTTTTTCAACCCTTATCTTCCTCACCGCCTCCATTCCCAGCTCTTCAAAATCGACTACCTCAACCGATTTGATATTTTCCTCGGCCAATACAGCTGCCGGTCCGCCTATAGTGCCAAGATAAAATCCGCCGTGTTTCTTACATGCATCTATCACCTGTCTTGAGCGGTTACCTTTGGCCAGCATTATCATTGACCCCCTGTGGCTCTGGAAGAGGTCGACATAGGGATCCATCCTCCCTGCCGTGGTGGGTCCGAAACTTCCTGATGCCATACCCTTCGGGGTTTTGGCCGGGCCGGCATAATATACCGGGTGGTTCTTAAAATAATCGGGCATGGGCTTGCCTTCGTCGAGCATTGTCTTGATTCGTGCATGGGCCATATCCCTGGCAACAACAAGGGTGCCTGTCAGGCTCAGCCTGGTTTTCACAGGATATTTGTCAAGGTCCGCCAGCACCTCATCCATAGGCCTGTCAATATCAATCTCAACGGGTTCCTCCAGTGCCGGTGCTTTTTCCGGCATAAAGCGCTCCGGCTTCCTTTCCAGCTTCTCCAGGAAAATACCCTTTTCGGTTATCCTGGCTTTTATATTCCTGTCGGCGCTGCAGCTTACTCCCATTCCAACCGGACAGGAGGCAGCATGTCTCGGCATTCGTATAACCCTCACGTCATGCACAAAATATTTTCCTCCAAACTGAGCTCCCACACCATATTCCTGGCATATTTTCTCAATTTTCTTCTCCCATTCAAGATCACGGAAGGCCCTTCCACTGGTATTACCCTCCACAGGCAGGTGATCAAGGTAGCCTGCTGATGCTTCCTTAACGGTTTTAAGAGTTGCCTCTGCAGATGTTCCCCCGATCACCAGTGCCAGGTGATAGGGCGGGCATGCTGCCGTTCCCAGTTCCCTGATCTTTTCCTTTACAAACCTGGTAAGATTCTCCTCGTTCAGGAGCGATTTTGTCATCTGGTAGAGGAATGTTTTATTGGCCGATCCACCACCCTTTGTAATAAACAGGAATTCATATTCCCTGCCTGGTTTCGAATAAATGTCTATTTGTGCAGGTAGATTACTGCCTGAATTCTTCTCCTCGAACATCGAATAGGGGATTATCTGGGAATATCTCAGGTTTTTATTTTTATAAATATCATAAACCCCCCTTGAGATGAATTCCGCATCATCTGCTCCTGTGTAAACATCCTCCCCTTTTTTGCCAATTACAATGGCTGTTCCCGTATCCTGGCAGGAAGGCAACTCTCCATGGACGGCAATAACCTGGTTCTTCAACATTACGTAAGCAACAAATTTGTCATTATCTGTTGCTTCAGGATCATCAAGGATTTTCCTGAGTTTCTCGAGGTGAGAGCTGCGCATCAGGAAAGAGACATCATTTATTGCTTCCCTGGCAAGCAATTCCAGTCCTTCGGGATCAACTTTCAGGACTTCACGCCCATCCTGTTTTATTAGTTTTACATGATCCGAGGTGATCAGACGGTATTCAGTTTTGTCTTTTCTTATCTGGAAAGGTTTTTCGTATATAAAATCGGCCATGGTATGAATTATTTGGTTAGTATTATTTCAGAGATATACACTTTAATCAAAGTTATGAAGATATAGGATTAAATAAAAGTAATGAGTAATTTTCTCTTGGAAATTTTACTGTAATATGAAACTTTTAAAATACCCATCCCTTATTTTAATTTTAACATCCGCAGCATGCGGAAGGGGGGAAAATGAAAAAACGAAAGAGATGGTCAATATAAAACTTATGACGCTTGATCCCGGGCATTTTCATGCGGCTCTGGTGCAGAAGAATATGTATGATGAAGTAGCTCCCCGGGCCTATGTTTTTGCCCCGCAAGGTGATGAGCTCTCTCAACACCTTGAAAGGATCAGTTTATATAATAACAGGGAAGATAATCCCACCAGCTGGGAAGTAAAAGTTTATGCAGGTGCCGGTTTTTTTGAGCGCATGCTTGAAACCCGGCCGGGCAATGTAGTAATCCTGTCAGGTAATAATAATAAGAAGACCGATTATATACTTGAATCGGTAAAAGCCGGCTTAAATGTACTGGCCGACAAACCAATGGTCATAACACCGGATAAATTCCCGATGCTTGAAGAGGCTTTCAGAGTAGCTGAAGAGAATAATGTGCTCCTCTACGATATTATGACCGAACGATACGAGATCACAACCATGCTGCAGAAAGCACTGTCACAAAACAAGGAAATCTTCGGCGAGCTAAGGGCTGGCAGTGCTGATCAACCTGCTGTTACAAAAGAAAGTGTGCATCACTTTTTTAAATACGTCTCGGGCCATGCCCTCCAAAGACCGGCATGGTATTTCGACACCCGGCAACAGGGGGAAGGCATAGTTGATGTAACAACTCACCTGATTGACCTTATCCAGTGGGAATGTTATCCCGGAGTAGTCCTTGACAAAAGTGATATTGAAATAATAAAAGCCCGCAGATGGCCAGGCATCCTGAGTGCTGAAGAATTCAGTGAAGTAAGCGGCATGGATAGCTTTCCGTCATTCCTCGATAAGGATATTATTGATGGTAAATTGCACGTGTATGCCAACGGAGAAATAATATATAAGATAAAAGACACCTACGCCAGGGTGGTTGTTGAATGGAAATTCCGGGCAGGGGAAGGGACAGGAGACACTCATTATTCAGTTATGAAAGGTACAAAGTCAAACCTGGTAATCAGGCAGGGGGAAGAAGAATTATATAAACCTGAATTATACCTTGAATTGAAGGAAGCCACAGACAGCCTTAATCCAATGCTGGACCAGGCACTCGATGAGTTGCCATGGGAAGGAATCGGCTATACACGGCTGAATGAAAATACCTGGAAATTTATCATTCCTGAAAGATACAGGCTGGGTCATGAGGCTCATTTCGGACAGGTAATGGAAAAATATCTTGAATATGTCAATAAAGGGAACATGCCTGAATGGGAAGTACCCAATATGATCGTAAAATACTACACTGCAACGGAGGCTCTCAGAAAAGCATTTTTTTAAAAAATCCTCTACTTTTGCTACTTGAAAAACATGTTTATTAATTTTTATAATCCCTTTTAGAATGAACTTTCTGGATACCGGTATTTTTTCCTATCTCATACTTCCCCTCCTGATTTTCCTGGCACGAATTGCGGATGTTTCACTGGGGACCATCAGGATTATTTTTGTGTCCAAGGGGATGAAGAACGTGGCTCCCTTCATTGGCTTTTTTGAGATACTGATCTGGCTCCTGGCAATAAGCCGCATCTTCCAGGACCTTGACAACTGGGTTGCATATCTTGCCTATGCCGGTGGTTTTGCCGCCGGGAATTATATAGGTATGTTGCTTGAAGAGCGTCTGGCCATCGGCCATGAGATGATAAGGGTAATAACAAAAAGTGAGGCAGGTGAGCTAGTCTCAGAACTTAAGGATTCGGGCTTTGGTGTAACATCCATAAAAGCCACCGGTGTGGAAGGAGAAGTGGGAGTTTTATACATAATTGTAAAAAGGAGCATGGTGAAGCCTGTGCTGGAAATAATAAATAACTATAACCCACGTGCTCTGTATACCATTGAATCGATAAGGCTTGTCAACCGCGAGGTATTTCACCAGGCAGCCCCAATGGCATGGCCCGGATCAAGTAACCTCCCGTCAAAGTGATCCATCGCGATTCAGGCAAAACATACATCCTCCATACTCCCTGTCGATACTGTGTTTTAACCAGAAAGGCATTATATCTTCAAGGAGCCCTTCCCTGTAAATCTTTACGTAGTTATTTATAATTTCAGGATCCTGATGTATCCAAGGTTAGTCTTATCAGATTTACCGGGAGCTATCTTCCTGTAGAAATCAGTCACAAAGGCCGTTGATATAGAATTTATATTGAAAAACACCGTGCATCCATATACTTTTAGCTGCCTGCTTTTCATCACTTGTAGTGAATATGTCAGCGACCCGTCTTCATAAACAGCTTTATCAGGGAAATTGGCCCCTCCCGCCACTATTATTACATCACCCGATACTCCAGCATAATGACATGCAAGACCATGCTGAACATCCAGACCGGGGGCAGGCGGCAGTTCGCTTATCTCCTCCCACCGGATATTATTTCTGAAAAGCTCATTATATGAGCAGGAATAAAAAGCTAAAGCGACAAATGCAAGAAAGAGAATTTTTTCATCAGCCTTTATATGCCTCACCAGGTACCGGCACTTCCTTTGGAATATCGACAGGGCCGAATTCAAAAACTTCAGGCCCCAGCTTCAGGTCTGAATTCATCATCTCATCCCAGGTCACCAGCCTGCCCGTATATGATGATATTCGTCCCATTATCCCGACCATTGTAGAAATAGCCGTATTTTCTGCTTCGTTGAAAGGTTTATCTGTTCTGATGGCTGTCACAAGGTCAATATGCTCCTGGACATAGGGGCTTACCTTTACATTCCCGGTCTCATTTCCTTCTTCATCAAGGGGGTATTTATATTTCCATATTTCCCTTCCTTCCAGATCATAGATTGCATTCCGGCAGTTTGTTGATCCCCTGCTTCCCTGTATTCTTTCTGACACATTGTTTTCACACCCGTCAATCTGGCGGCACATGCTGTGAATATGAACCCCGTTGTCAAGAACATAGTCAACACTGAAATTATCGAACTGATCACCTGTCAGCCTCCTTTGGCGTGATCCAAATCCAACAGCCTGTACAGGATATTTTCCAGTAAACCAGTTTATAACGTCAAGGTTATGGACATGTTGTTCAACTATATGATCACCAGAAAGCCAGCACCAGTTTACCCAGTCTCTTATCATATATTCCATTTCTGTCCATTCAGCATTCGGGTCACGGTGCCATAGTTTACTCTGATTCCAGTAACAGTTTGCACTGACTATTTCGCCTATTGTACCTGCTGCAACCTGCGCATATGTGCTGGCATAGTCCCTCTGGTGCCTGCGTTGTGTTCCTGTTACCACACTGAGTCCCATACTTTCGGCCTTTTTTGCAGAGGCCATAATTGACCTGGCTCCCTCAGGATCAACAGCTACAGGTTTTTCCATGAAAACATGTTTGCGTGCATCGACAGCAGCCGCAAAATGTTCGGGCCTGAAAAATGGCGGTGTTGCAAGGATTATTACATCCACACCTGAATCAATTACTTTCTGAAATGCATCAAAGCCAATAAAGCAATTTTCATCTGCTACTTCATTGTTTTTTTGCTCCATCAGTCTTTCCCTGCATGAATTAAGCCGGTCAGGGAATACATCACCGAGGGCGGTGACTTTAAGATTGGGACCGGCAGACAGGAAATCTGTTGCAGCGCCGGTACCACGGCCGCCACAGCCTATAAGCCCTGCTTTTAACTCCGGGCCGTCGGGTGCCTGATCAAGGAATTCGGGCAATATAACATCTTTTATCCGGCCATCGGGGGCACATGAGTTCAGAAGGGAAGGCATCACTGCCCCTGCAGCACCTGCTGCAGCAGCTTTGCCCAAGAAGTTTCGGCGTGATATAGAATTTTTCATGATAAATAATTATTAGATATTAGATAGTTATGAGTCATCAGTTTCAAGTTTGCCTTACGGCGAGCCCGCCCCGAACTCGGGGCTCGGTTCAGGCTTCCTGTTTCCGGTTTTTTCATCATATTCACAAACCACCCTGAAGCCTACGTGAAAACAATCAGAATACCACCATCTGCTCTTAGGTATCTGAGGATCAGTCCTGAGCCATTGATCAGTCTTCGTATGATCACGCGCAGCTGATCTCAGCATGCCTGCCTGATCCCTGAAAGATCCTCCCCTTATTACTCTCTCATCTCCTGACGGCGGGCCTTCAGGATCAGTCACTCCCGATTCAGGATACATTGAATAGGTAGCTTCAGAATACCAGTCGGAACAAAATTCCGCCACGTTCCCGGGCATGTTCTTAAGACCGAAAGGGTTTGGCTTAACCGTTGACGGCTCCTGAGTTTTTCCCGGACTGTTAGCCTGGTATATCACAAATGTATTAATTTTTGTGGTATCATTTTTCCTTATTCCTGCTAAAATTCCTCTGCGCTGAAAATCCCCGGGATCGCCTTCAAAGAAATACGGTGATTGTGTTCCTGCCCTGCATGCATATTCCCACTCTGCTTCCGTAGGAAGGCGGTAGGTTTTTCCTGTCACCCTGCTCAACCATTCGCAGTATGTTTGGGCAGCATGGTGGGTAACTGAAATAACCGGTCTCCTGCCCATGCCCCAGTTCTGGTCGGGCTGTCCGTATGGAGGAGTGGCTCCTGTTATGGCATCTGCATCAGGTCCGGTCCTGGCACCTTCGGTATCTGTGCTGCGACCTTCCGCTGAGGTCTGTGCATAAAAGGCCAGGTATTCATCCCAGCTTACCTCAACCTCAGCCATGAAGAAGGGACTGATTTTCACTTTAACACGCGGCCCCTCATCAGTATCCCTGAAAGGCTCGTCTTCAGGGCTGCCCATCATAAAATCGCCCCCGGGTACCGCTACCATGTCAAAAGATACTGAAGAACCAGGAATATATTCAGTGTAAGAGGTAAAAGACACAACATGTGCAGGCTCATTATATAAAGTATCAGGTTCCTTCTCCGGCTTTCCGAATGATTCATTCCCCCCGTGAGTATACCCTTCAATGTAATGACCTGCATTCAGGTGGCAGTTTATGCAATGAAGATCATTCGTTTTCTCAGCCTGGTCATAATACAGGTGGGCCTCCTCTCCTTCCCTTGATAATTCCGTGGTGAAAAGTGTTTCATGGCAATGCAGGCAACTGCTTTCAGGAACATGTTTCCTTGCATTCTCGAGCCTGGATTTTTCTTCCCAGTCGAAGCTTTCATGATCCCTGAACAACTGCCCCCAAAGATCCCTGACGCCCGTCCTTGCCTTGGCCGGGATATGACCCTGTCCTTTAGGGGGGAGGTGACATTCAACACATCCCGTTTTATCACCCGACCTTGTAATATAGTGTGGCGATTGCTTCCACGATGTGGTGGCCTGGGGATGAATATGACAGCTGGCACAGAAATCATTCCCGGATGTCACCTTTATGGCCTTGTCCCCTCCAATGACCAGGAGCATACCAAGAATTATACCGGGGATGAAAATGATCCAGAATTTCTTCATGTATTATTATTGGAAAGAATAATCGCTCAATATAAAAAAAACTTTTTCATATGGGCACGATGTTTGATTATTTTTACAGGCATAAAAAATTATCCCGGAAATTATGAAGAAGATTATAAGTGCCCTGATATTTATTCTCTGTACACAGGTTCTGCTGTCTCACCCATGGAAACCTTCACATTATGTTATAATCGACACTGACGGGGGAATGGATGACCTGAAGGCAATAAATATGCTGCTTGCCTCACCCGATGTGAGGGTACTGGCAATCATAGCCTCGGGAGGCGTAATGCCTGCCGGTGAAGCCTATGTGAAAATCAGAAGCCTTCTTGACAGCTATCACCACCAGGGATTAATGGTTGGAATAAACAGGAACCCTGCCGCCAGGGAGATGCCTGTCCCAATGAACTATGCCTGGGCTGATGACACGGGTGTAAGCTCAGATAATGCTGCAAATTTTATTGAGGTGCTGACTTATGTGCTGAAATATGAAAAAACGCCGGTCAGTTTCATTTCCCTCGCCAGTCTTAATACAGTTTACAGATTTTCTGAAAATAAGCCCGGACTGTTCAGTCAGGTAAAGGAAATTATCTGGAGCAATGATGGTATTAAACCGCTTGAAGGATTCAATTATGAGCTTGACACCGCCTCGGCTGGGAAAATGCTTGAAAATGAAACACCACTGAAAGTTGTGGGGTATTATTTTATGGAGTTTTATACCAGTACACTGCTTGATAAAATTGAAACTATAAATAACCCCTATGCCAGGAGAACGGCTGAGCTTTTCAGATCAGGTGAAGATCACGATTTTATCCTTGGGCTTGTAGACGATATGATACCTATCTACCTTCATTATCCCGGACTTTTTATTGCCGACTCCCTTGATAAGGTCTCTTTCTACAGCCCTGGCATCGAAAAGTTCAGTGACGATTTGATATGTGATATTCTTTCCGGCAATACGGTTAACAGGAACCAGGTCTTCAAGGACATCCCCGTTGATACATCCTTTTATTTCGCCGACCTGCAGGAATATATCCCAGATATTATTAAACGGCATGGCAAGGAAGAATTTGATGCCGGTGTATTGACCAATGAATTGCACAGGCATTTTGGGATTTATGCAACAATAGGTGTTAAGATGGGGATCAGGGCAAGGGAATATTTTCATATAGGTGTTGATGAAATGAAGGTTATATCATATGCCGGCGAGGTAACCCCGGTAAGCTGTATGAATGACGGCCTCCAGGTCAGCACGGGTGCCACCGCGGGCCACGGGCTTTTGAAAGTGGTGAATGATGACGGTATCCCCGAAGCCACCTTTACCTATATGGATATGACCATCAAATTGAGCCTCAGGAATGATATAGCTAACGAAATCAGGAAGGAACTGAAGGAAATCAATTTCATCCATGGCCTCGACAGCAATATCTACTGGGAACTGGTGCGGCAGAAAGCAATTTTATACTGGAAGAACCTTGACAGGCACGTGATATTTGAGATCAGGGCTATCGAAGAGAATACAGGCGCTGAGAGTCCGGAACGAGATACCAGAACCCTTATCAAGGATCCGGCTATATTTCACTGAAGTTCATAAGCCTGTCTTCCCTGATCCCCCTGGTAGTGTCTTTCACCGTGCAACATTCCGTGAATACGTCATGCTCGAAGAACAGAATATATTTATTTGTAAGGGCTTCCTCAAGAATATCCCGTTTCTCTTTAATTGTTGCCAGCTGGTCAAGATCATAACTCATATTCCATAGCAGTGGTATATGTGCCACTGTGGGTATGAGGTCTGCGGCAAAAACAATCTTTGTTCCCCTGTAGTCTATTACGGGCAATAATTGTCCCGGAGTATGCCCGTTTACTATCCTCACCTCAAACCCTTCAAATAACTTACCGGCCTTTTCTACCATATGCAATTTACCATGACCCAACATTGGAAGGAGGTTTTCTTCGAGAAAACTATCGGCCTCACGTGGATTGGGGTTAACGGCCCAGTCCCACTGCTGCCTGCTAACCCAGTACTTTGCACTGGGAAAAACCATCTCATAAGCCTTACTCCCGGCAACTTTCCTGACACCACCTCCGCAATGATCTGCATGAAGATGGGTAAGTACCACATCGGTAATATCATCCAGACTGTATCCTGCTTTTTTCAACCCTCCTTCAAGACCGTCCCCTCCGTTCAGGTGAATATGACTGAAAAATTTTTTACCCTGCTTATCTCCCCAGCCATTATCGATTAATATCACATTCTCACCGTTATCCACCACGAGCGAACGAAGTGCCAGGTTTATCAGGTTATCTTCATCGGCAGGGTATCGTTTATTCCATAAAACTTTAGGCACTACACCGAACATAGCACCTCCGTCAATTTTAAAATTTGTAATATGTACGGGTGACAATTTCATGGTGAAAAAAATTTTCACAAATATACAGTGCTTTAACAGAGATAAAAAGTAATTTGTTGTTGAACCGGGCATCGAGTAACCGGGACGAGCTCGCGAGCCTGTTTTGACTGAAGATTTTGGGAGAGAACAATTGTTTAATCATTTTAATGGGTAATTTTGCACAAAGTTTTATTATGAGGATACATTTTATTGCCATCGGCGGGGCGGTGATGCATAACCTGGCCATTGCATTGCATAAGAATGGGCATGATGTCAGTGGTTCAGATGATGAAATATTTGAGCCCTCAGCCTCAGATCTGGACAGGTATGGCCTGCTTCCTCCCGAGAAGGGCTGGTATCCCGGGAAGATCAGCACTGACATTGATACAGTAATACTTGGTATGCATGCGCGAAATGATAATCCTGAATTAATGAAAGCACAGGATCTGGGATTAACTGTTAAATCATTCCCGGAATATCTTTATAACCAGGCCAGAAACAAGAAGCGGGTGGTGATAGGAGGCAGCCATGGCAAGACTACAATTACCTCGATGATTATGCATGTTTTGAAGTCATGCAACAAGAAATTTGATTACATGGTAGGATCAAAGGTTGATGGTTTTGATACCATGGTAAACCTGTCAGAGGATTCAGAAATTGCTGTTTTCGAAGGAGATGAATATCTCAGCTCGGCTCTTGACCGGCGACCAAAATTTCATGTTTACAAGGCAGATATTGCTGTAATTAACGGTATTTCCTGGGATCATATCAATGTCTTCCCTGATTTCAATACTTACCTGGAGCAATTCAGGGTATTTGCCGATACCATAAGTGAAAATGGTAAACTGGTTTATTTCAGCGATGATGCACTTGTTAACAATATCGCTGAAGGAGCACGGGAAGACATAATAAGGCTACCATATTCTGTTCATGGCTATTTTCAGAACAGGAAGGGTTTTTTTGCCGCCACTCACAACAGGGTTCAGAAGATGGAAATCTTTGGGGAGCACAATATGCAGAATCTGAGTGCAGCCCTGGCGGTGTGCCGTGAGCTGGGAATAAACGAAGATGTATTCTACCATGCAGCAGGCAGTTTCAAAGGTTCCTGTAAACGACTGGAATTATTGAGCCGGGGTGAAACCTGTGCTGTTTACCTCGACTTTGCCCACGCTCCGTCAAAGGTAAAAGCAAGTGTTGATGCTGTGGCAGAAAGGTATCCGCGACACAGGCTTGTAGCCTGCCTTGAATTACATACCTACAGCAGCCTTAATGAAGACTTTTTAAGAAATTATAAAAACAGCCTTGACGAAGCCGACAGTTCTTTTGTTTATTATAATCCACATGCGCTGGAAGTGAAGAGGATGAAAATGCTGGATAAGGAGAAGGTAAAACATTCATTCGGGAATGATAATCTTATTGTTATAAATGATTCGGATGAGTTATTTTATAAAATTAAGGAAGAGACAGGTCCCGATACTGTTTATTTGTTTATGAGTTCAGGCGACTTTAACGGGTATGATCTTGTTTCATTTGCCCGCGACCTGATCCGGTATTGATTAAAAATATTTGAGCTATGGAATTTCAGGTTGTTCTGAACGCATTTTTACTGACACTCTTTGCCGGACTGTCAACCGGTATTGGCTCGGCACTTGCTTTCTTTACCAAGAAGACCAATACACGCTTTCTGTCAGTCAGCCTGGGCTTTTCAGCAGGAGTAATGATATACGTATCATTTGTTGAAATACTTTTTAAAGCCAGCGAATCACTAACCCTTGTTTACGGGGAGGACAAAGGATGGTGGTTTACTGTTGCAGCGTTTTTCGCAGGCATACTTTTCATCGCTATTATTGACAGGTTCATCCCTGTCGTTGAAAACCCCCACGAGGTCAGGCTTATTGAGGATATGGACAGGAAACCGTCAAAAACAAAGCTTATGCGGATGGGAATGTTCACTGCCCTCGCAATAGGTATTCATAATTTCCCGGAAGGGCTTGCAACATTCACTGCCGCTCTGGATGACCCGGAACTGGGTCTCGCAATAGCAATAGCTATAGCAATCCATAATATCCCTGAAGGTATAGCCGTATCGGTACCGGTATATTACGCCACAGGAAGCCGCAGGAAGGCATTCACCCTTTCCTTCCTGAGCGGATTGTCCGAACCTATTGGTGCCCTGATAGGATTTGCCATACTCATGCCCTTCATGAACGACCAGTTATTTGGTCTGCTTTTTGCAGCAGTGGCAGGGATAATGGTATTTATCTCCCTGGATGAATTGCTTCCGGCAGCAAGGGAATACGGGGAACACCATTTATCAATATACGGCCTGCTGGCAGGAATGGCAGTCATGGCATTCAGTCTGTTGATTATCTGATAATGATAATTGTTTTTTGAGAAGAAATTTTATTTAGCTATAATTGCCGTTTCTGAAAAAACAACTAAAAAATTACTATAAAATGAAGAAAAGCGTATTAGTCCTGATAACAATTTTTTTCCTCGGTTTCACTGTCAGTGCCCAGGATTACAAAACCAGTCTTGGCCTCAGGGCGGGCTTCCCCTATGGCATTACAGTTAAACATTTTCACAACAGGACAAATGCTCTTGAAGGCATACTGGCCAGTAGCTGGGGTGGATTTGTTATTACCGGACTTTATGAGAATGAGCACTGGACGGGTGAATATCCCGGCCTTAACTGGTACTGGGGTTTTGGCGCCCACATAGGTTTCTGGAATAATAACAGGTACATAGATGATATTAACGTTGGCTCAGTTCTGGGTGCAGATTTTACCCTTGGTCTTGAATATACCTTCGATGATATCCCGCTAAACCTTGCCCTTGATATTATGCCCAGTGTTAACCTCATAGGATATACCGGCTGGGGAGGTATCCACGGGGGATTATCGGTCAGGTATGTCTTTTAATCCAGGACCACCTGTATCCCGGCCTTTTTCAATATTAGATTTGCTTTATTGAAAAAAAGGTATTTTCTTTGCATCCGCTTTCTATAAAAGAGAGTTCTTTGCTCCGTTCGTCTAGTGGTTAGGACGCAAGGTTTTCATCCTTGTAGCAGGGGTTCGATTCCCCTACGGAGTACAAATTTTACGAATCAGAGGAGATTATTAAGATGGCTAATCACAAATCAGCGGAAAAGAGAAACAGGCAGAGCGAGAAACGCAGGCTGCATAACAAGTATTTTGTAAAGACCATGCGTAACAGCCTGAAAAAACTTCGGGCAACATCTGATAAGGAAGAAGCAAAGGAGCTTTATCCTAAAGTATCATCCATGCTTGACAGACTGGTAAATAAAAATGTTATTCATAGGAATAAAGCCGCAAACCTGAAGTCATCGCTGACAAAACATGTAAATAACCTGTAAGAGATTATAATTTTAATTAAGGCTGTCCTTCCCCGGGCAGCCTTTTTTTTTAATTTTTCATTCCCTTTATGTAAATTGCAGCAGAATAAAAATCTTGCTGTATGTCACTTAAAATCAAAGACTGGGCCCTTGAGGACAGGCCCCGGGAGAAACTCCTCTACAAAGGTATATCAAGTCTCAGTGATGCTGAATTGCTGGCTATCCTGATAGGATCGGGAAGCAATGATAAATCGGCAGTCGACCTGGCACGGGAAATACTGAAGCTTGCCTCCAACAACCTGAATCGCCTGGGTAAGCTGGATGTACATGATCTTGTTAAACTGAAAGGTATAGGTACAGCCAAAGCCATTAATATCATGGCTGCCCTTGAGCTTGGCCGCAGACGAAAATCCGCAGAGATTATTGAAGCTGCAAAAATAAGATCAAGCAATGATGTGTATACAATCTTCAATCCACTGCTTGCCGACCTCACCCATGAGGAATTCTGGCTGCTCTACCTGAACAGGTCAAATAAGATACTGAGCAGGCATAAACTCAGCCAGGGCGGTATAAGCGGCACCATCACCGACGTGCGCTTAATTATTAAAAAAGCCCTTGAACTGCTGGCCTCTTCAATTATCATATGCCACAATCATCCCTCGGGCAACCTCGATCCCAGCGAAGCCGACACACGCATAACCATGAAAATCAGGGAAGCCGCTTCCTGCTTTGATATCAGTCTCCTCGACCATGTTATTGTTACCGATAACGGGTATTACAGCTATGCTGACAACGGAACACTGTGATCCCCCTGTCCCCGCCGGCTCCGACGAGGACCGCTTCGCCCAGGTTTAAAGGGGAAACCGGGTCAGAGGGGGATCTTTACATTCTTCCATTAACTCGGCTATAGTCCTGTTGAAAACAGGATGCACAAAGCCGGGAGCCAGATCTGCCATGGGCTGCAATACAAACATACGCTTATGGAGAAGAGGATGGGGAATGATCAGTGGTTTACTGCTTATGATCTCATCTCCGTAAAACAGTATATCAATATCTATTACCCGGTCTGAATAAGCTGTCAGCATCCTTGTCCGGCCCATTTTATTTTCTGCCTCCTGTACAATATCAAGTAAATCAAAGGCATCTGTCTTTGTCCTGACCTCTATAACCTGGTTTAAAAAATCATGATCACTGTCAAAGCCCCATGGTTCTGAAACATAAACATGCGACACCGACATAATATCCATCAGGTTCCCATCCAGAAGTTTTCTTGCATCCGCAAGATTTCCGGCCCTGTCGCCCATATTTGTACCCAGACCCAGGTAGGCTGTAATCATTTTCAAAACGTTTTCACCAGGCTTCAAAATTATTAATTCATTTCGAACCAAACTACCCTGTCCTTGTTTTTTATATATTTGAAGTCTTAATTTAAGCTGTAAAATACACATCATGAAAAGTTTTCTGAAATACACACTTGCAACCATTACAGGCCTGCTTATTGCAGGATTATTATTCTTTTTTATCAGCCTGGCCAGTTTCAGTCTTATGATTGCTTCGGCAGAAAAGCCCGTTAGCATAAAATCAAATTCAATCCTTGTACTGAATACAGGACTGATAATTCCGGAACAGGGGATGAATGATCCATGGAGTTCATTTGATCCCATCGAATTTACCTTTAGACCTGCCCCCGGCATAAATGATATTCTTTCAAACCTGGAAAAGGCAGCCACGGATGACAGGATAAAGGGATTGCTGATTACAAACGGAATGATGGTCAACGGATGGGGGAAGGCGGAAGAAATAAGAAATGCCCTTCTCCGGTTCAGGGAATCAGGTAAATTCATTATATCATATACCGACTATATCCTGAGCCAGGAAGCATATTATATTTCAAGTGTTGCCGACAAAATATATGTTAATCCCAATGCCATAATGGAGTTCAAGGGACTTGCATCAGAGGTGATATTTTATAAGAATGCGCTTGAAAAACTGGGCGTTAACGTCCAGGTTATAAGGCATGGCAAATACAAGGGAGCAGTCGAAAAATACATGCTGAGCGGCCTTAGTGATGCCAACCGTGAGCAGATAGAAAGATATATAACAAGTATCTGGGGCCACCTGGTAAACAATATATCTGAATCGCGTCAAATAAGTACAGAAGAACTGAACAGGCTGGCTGATGACCTGGTGGTTTTTGACTTGGAAAAAGCTCTCGAGGCAGGCCTGATTGATGGGATGAAGTACAGGGATGAACTCCTTGAAGAAATAAAAAGCCTCACCGGGACGGAAGATGATAAAAAGCCCGAGCAGGTTAGCATGTCCAAATACAGTAAGGCTGTGATTGACAAAAAGGAGAAAGCCGAATCATCAATAGCAGTTGTATATGCCGAGGGGACAATAAATATGGGCCATGGCCAGACAGGCAATATTGGAGGCGATTCTTTCTCTGCAATGATGCGAAAAATAAGGGAATCAGATGATTATAAAGCTGTGGTAATAAGGGTTAATTCCCCGGGAGGCAATGCCATGGCTTCTGATAATATGTGGAGGGAGATTGAGCTCACAAACAGGGAAATACCCGTTGTTGTATCAATGAGCAACTATGCTGCTTCAGGAGGTTATTACATGTCCGTCCCGGCCACAAAAATATTTGCCCAGCCCACTACATTGACAGGATCCATCGGGGTCTTCGGGATTTACCCGGAAGCGAGTGCCCTCATGGAAGAAAAGCTGGGCATAACACGGGATGTGGTTAAAACGAATAAAAACTCGGATATGCTGTCTATATTCAGGGGTATGACCAGCCAGGAGGAAATGATATACCAGCAACATGTTGACAAGACCTATGAAGTATTTGTCAAAAGGGTCTCGGAGGGCAGGGATATCAACGAAGAAAAAGTTGATTCAATGGGACAGGGACAGGTATATACCGGGAAAGATGCTCTTGGCCTGAACCTTGTGGACAATATCGGGGGACTCCGTGATGCAATCGAAGAAGCTGCGACGCTGGCATCTCTGGAAGATTACGATATAAAGGAATACCCCGAAGCTGAAGATATATACACAAAACTGATGAAAAGCCTTACCGGTGATATAAAGGCTAAATTAATAAAGAAGGAGCTCGGTGAGCTGTCAAAATATTATGAGAGTATCAATGAGTTGCGAACACTTACAGGTGTCCAGGCGCGCCTGCCATATATCATTGAAATCAGGTAATGCTGAAGAACCTGCAAAAAATATTGCTCTTCCCCTTCTCCCTGTTTTATGGCATGGTAATAAGGCTGCGTAACTGGCTCTTCGATAAAAATATTCTGAATTCCACCGGCTTTGATCTCCCTGTCATAACAGTTGGAAATATTACTGTGGGAGGAACAGGTAAGACACCTCACGTAGAATACCTTGTAAAACTACTTAAGGACGAGCACAATATTGCCGTGCTTAGCAGGGGCTACAAAAGAAAGACACGCAATTTCAATATTGTTACAGCCAGTTCCAGTGTTAGTACCTCGGGTGACGAAGCCCTGCAGATAAAATGCAAATATCCAGGTATAACAGTAGCTGTTGACAGGAAGAGGGTTCACGGCATTAACGAAATCCTCGCAAAGGAACCTGATGTCGACCTGGTAATCCTTGACGACGCCTACCAGCACAGGTATGTAAGAGCCGGCCTCAGCATATTGCTTATAGATTTTAACAGGCCTTTGACAAAAGACTGCCTCTTTCCTGCCGGAAGGTTAAGGGAACCCGGGTCTTCAGCAAAAAGGGCCGACATAGTCCTGGTGACAAAATCACCTGCCCGGCAGGGACCGGGTGAGACAGAGGAGAAGATAAAGGAAATCCCTCTGTCTTCAGCACAGCAGGTATTCTTTACGGGATTGTCATACGATCGGCCGGTCAATATTTTCACAGGGGAGAATCCCGGAATAAAAATGAATCAGATAGCTGAGGACCTGAAAAATGTTCTTCTGGTAAGCGGAATAGCTGACCCGGGGCCTCTGGTGAGTTATCTTAATGAATATAAGCTTAATATAAAGCATCTTAAATACCCTGATCATCATTCCTTTAACAACAGGGACCGCAGGCTGATCAGAGAAAAATATATGTCAATGCCCGAAGGGCAAAGGTGTTTAATCACAACGGAAAAAGATGCTATACGGCTAAGGGAAATCCTCGTTGAGGAAGATTTCCCCGATGATAAACTGTTTTATCTCGGGATCAATGTTATTTTCCGTGATGAAGATAAGAGCAAATTTGATAAACTAATTATAGACTATGCTGGAAAAAATAGAAGAAACGGCAGCCTTTCTTAAATCAAAAGGATTTACGGCACCTGATGCCGGAGTAGTACTGGGGACCGGGCTTGGCGGACTGGTGTCAAAGATAAAAATCATACATGAGGTTGATTACTCAGAAATACCTAATTTCCCGGTATCGACCGTTGAGGGTCATGAGGGAAAGCTTATTTACGGTGATTTTGGCTCCAAAAAGATTGTAGCCATGAAAGGCCGTTTCCATTATTACGAAGGCTATACAACGGCCCAGCTCGTATTTCCGGTGCGGGTTATGAAATACCTGGGCATAAAATACCTGTTCCTTTCGAATGCAGCCGGAGGAATAAACCCTGATTTCAGCGTCGGGGACATTATGATCATAACAGATCACATCAACTTCCTTCCAAACCCACTCATAGGACCAAATAATAACATGATTGGCCCGCGATTCCCGGATATGAGCGAGGCTTATGACAAAGATCTCATAACAAAAGCAGACGAAGTATCGCGGAAACTGAATATTGAAGTTAAGAAAGGCATATACCTGGCCACCACAGGACCCACCTTTGAGACTCCTGCCGAATACAAGCATTTCAGGAATATAGGGGCAGATGCTGTGGGCATGTCAACCGTGCCGGAGGTGATTGTTGCAAGGCATATGAGTATCCCCTGTTTTGCGGTAAGCATCATCAGTGACCTGGGCGTGGAAGGGAAAATACATTATATCACCCATGAAATGGTAAGCCAGGCTGCAGCCGCAAGCGAATCCAAAATGACGGCAATAATGACAAAACTGATAGATAAAATCTGACAGACGGAATGCAGAATAGTGAGAAAGTAAGAAAAAACGGGTTTCAGACAGCTAATGTAATACTTATTTCTCTGGCTCATCTTACTCACGATGTATACACTTCCTTCCTCGCACCCATCCTGCCCCTGCTTATACAGAAACTGAATATATCACTCTTTCTCTCAGGCTTGCTGGCGGTTGTGCAGCGTGTGCCTTCCCTGTTTAATTTCCTGATAGGCATACTGTCCGAAAACCTGAAGGTAAGATATTTCGTAATATTTGCCCCTGCTGTAACTACAGTAGCCATGAGCTTTATTGGTGTTGCACCAACATATATTATACTGGTAATCTTGATTTTCGTAAGTGGCGTAAGCTCCACACTTTTTCATGTCCCTGCCCCTGTTATGGTAAAAAAAATATCAGGGGAACGAACCGGTATGGGTATGAGTTTCTATATGCTGGGGGGTGAACTGGCACGGACGCTTGGCCCCCTGGTTGTCGTTGCTGCAGTTGAACAATGGGGTCTGAATGGTACCCTCAGGCTAATACCCTTTGGCATTATTGCCTCATTCATTCTTTACATCAAGCTCCATAAAATATCTATAAGCGAGGAAATTAAAACCGAAAAACCTGATTACCCGGGAATATTCCGGAGGTTTCTTCCCGTTTTTCTTACCCTTGCCGGAATAACATTTTTCAGGGGGGCAATGAAATCGTCTCTGACACTTTATCTTCCTGTCTACCTTACAGGCAAGGGAATGGAACTGTGGGGAGCTGGCATATCACTCTCTGTGCTACAGCTGGCTGCTGCGGCAGGCACCTTCATTTCTGGTTCAATATCTGACAGGATAGGCAGGCGAACGACACTGGTCATCGTAACAATATTATCCCCGGTGCTGATGATACTGTTTCTGCAGTCCTCAGGCATTGCCAGTATCATATTACTTGTTTTCATGGGTATCTTCCTGGTAGGGCCTGAATCGGTAAACCTGGCAATAATACATAACCTCGATACCAAACATCTTCCTTTTGTTAACGGGGTATACATGACTATCAACTTTTTTATCAACGCGGTCATGACGCTCGGGGTGGGAGCCTTTTCTGATCATATCGGTATGGACAAGACATATTTAATAGCCGCACTGCTGGCCTTCCCTTCAATCATATTTGCCATGATGGTACCTGAAAAGAAGTTTAATAATGCAGCTGATCAGTAGTACACAACAGTACATACCTTTTTCACAAGCACCGGGAGCCTGCCGGCAGGTACTATGGTTGAACAGATAATGTAAATGCCTTCCCTTACAGGATTCCCCCTGTCGTCACATCCATCCCAGATTATTAATGAGCTGGAACCCGATGCCAGCTTATCGGCCAGAGTCCTGACGGGGTAACCCATATCGTTAAAGACCAGCACAGTAAGAATATTCTGATCACTGGCCGAAGTGACCAGTATCCTCAGGTAATCTTCAAATCCATCATTATCAGGGCTTATTTTTCCTGATGACAAACTCATGGCGCCCTTGCTCCCAATATCTTCCGGGCCTTCTGCAACTGAGTTTATTATTCCCGGAGTAGCATAACCGGAGTTGCCCGAAGCCGATCTCCAGTTACTCCTGTCCGTAGCAGGAATATCTGTTGAAATACGTTCAAGGGAGATACCGCAGGTTACTGACAACATGGCAGAGTGCATCTCCTCAGAATAATCCATTCTGTCTATAAGAATAAGATTCCTGTTAAAAAGAAGGAGGCTGCCTCCCTTATCAGGTAACGAAGGCAGGGAGCCCGGCTCAAAGATCCTGTCCTCATCACAATTGATGCATTGATTAATAATAGCTTCACGATCATCTGTTATCACATAATAATCCCCCGGCATGAGGCAACGACACTCATCTGACAGCCAGCAAATTGTACCGGTGTCTGATTTCTCTTCATCATAAGTGACAATAAAGAGATCTGACATATCCGCTATCTTTCCGGAATTATTATAGAACTCTATAAACTCAGCACCCCCGGGCAGAGGGTCAAACATTATTTCATTGAAAAGTATATCCCGGGCTTCAGTAACAAGAGGCAGCCCAAAACGATTATCTTTTATTACAAGGCTGTTACCGGCCACATCACTTACATCATTCAGGGAGTTTATCTCATAAATAATTCCCCTCTTCAGGCTGTCTGCCAGCTCAATATTTATGCTTCTGAACAATGGATCAGCGCTTTCGGCTTCTGTCAGGCCAATATCCTGCACTGACCAACTCCGGGGATCCATTGCTTCCGGGTCCATGGTCTCAGAAAATGCAAGGTGCACATGCCTGTCCGTGACCGGGTAGATATTGATCAATGCAGGATTCTCCAGGTCGGGGTTAAAGGAGTTCACAGAGTTAATCCTTCCCGGTGTTCCCCCTGACCTGTCTTTTGATTCAGTCCAGTTTGACCTTCCTGCAAGGGGATAGTCATAATCGATCATCTCGAGTGCCCAGCCTCCATATTGCTTAAGCTGGTTTTTGTACCACTTAATATTATATTCAAGACCATGAATAAATTCACTCTCCTGATCCCTCAATAAAATCATATCAACAGTATTATTAAGGCTGAATCTGCGGTCAGGGTATATCGTTCTGCCATAACCCATAAATAATTCAGCATCAATTTCATTAGTGATCAGGACATAAGTATCCTGCTCAAAGCGGAATGCCGGAAGCAGGTATTCATCGGTCCCGGTAATAATTTTTAATCCTGAAATATTAAGATCAAAACCCGAGGTATTATACAGCTCAATATATTCGGCATCCGGCAATCCTGCAGGGGGCTCCGGGTCGAACATTACCTCAGAGATTATTATATCGTCTCTTCCGGGTATAACAAGCGGGATACTGTCAATTATGGTATCACAACAGTTAGACCACAGGTCACATACATTACTTATATGCAGCTCATAATAAGTTTTATTGGCAAGAGACTGTTCAAATCTCAAAAGATATGATTCACCTTCCCGGATTATTTCATCCGGGTTCATATTCCCCGGCATCAGTGTGCAGCATTGCCTCCCGGGAGGGTCAGCAAGGCTTTCATTAAATTCAAGTATAAGAGTTTTATTACCTGAAAAATATGCTGTATCAACAATGGGTGGCTGCGTGTCTGCCTCTATATGACCTTCAATAATAACATCATCAATCCAGAGCTTACGATCCTGGGACGATGAGTATTCAAACATTATCCCTGCCCATCCCGCGTAATATAAATCACTGTCGTTTCCTTCACCGATTAATACCTGGTTGTCCTGTGTGTCAGCAATGAAAACCTGCCAGTGGCCGTCAGTATTTCTCTTTACGGTAAGGGCAAGAACAGAATCGATACCTATATTATTCTGCCAGTTCAGGGAGGTTGACAACACTACCGATGCGCGTCCTTCAGTGAGCTTCCATAAGCGCAGTGTATCGTCATAACCGCTTAAGTTAACTCCCAGAGCAAAGCCTGATACCGTGCCGCCCGGTATCATTCCCGGCGGAGCTTCATCAGACAGAAGAAAGAAAGACCAGTTATTTGATGAAGAGGGATTATAAGCGTGTCTGATCTTAAATTTCCACTTTGTGTCGGAAAAAGCAGGCTGAAGGCCATTTATGCCGATACCAATCTGATCGCATCCCGAATCACTGTTATCGAAGGAATGATGAAGAGATAATTTCCCGTTTATTACGAATAATGAATCAGCTTCCCAGCGGTCTCCTCCGGTCAGTAACCAGTCACCTGTTAGGCCCGATTCAAAATTCTCATAAACAACCTGGGCACATACCATACCCGGTACAAGCAAAAACAACAATAAAACTTTTCTCATGCAGCGAATTGATGATAGTGGCTAAAAAACTATCTTTACAACATTAGTCTTATAAATTTCTGTAATAAATCTCAAAAAAACAAAAAAGTTTATGAAGAAAGTTGCCGTTGTTGGTGTAAGCGGGATGGTTGGCAGGGCAATGCTTGAAATACTGGAAGAGCGAAATTTTCCTGTGGAAATACTTTTACCGGTGGCATCTGGGAAATCTGTCGGGAAAGAAATTATCTTCAGGGGCAGCAGGCATAAGATTATAAGTATTACTGAAGCGCTTAAGCAAAGCCCTGATCTGGCACTTTTTTCCGCAGGAAGTGCTTTATCACTTGAATGGGCTCCCGAGTTTGCCAAAAAGGGCACTCATGTCATAGACAATTCTTCTGCCTGGAGGATGAATGAGGATGTACCGCTTATTGTTCCTGAAATAAATACCGGAGACATAGGGAGGGAACACAGGATAATAGCTAATCCCAATTGTTCCACCATACAATTGTTGATGGTTATGGCGCCACTGCACCGGGCTTACGGAATAAAGCGCATGGTGATATCAACTTACCAGTCGGTCACGGGAACAGGGAAAAAAGCACTTGAACAGCTGGATAATGAGATAAGGGGCATACAGGGGGATATGGCCTACCCTCATCCCATATTCATGAATTGTTTGCCGCACTGTGATACCTTCCTTGACAACGCTTACACCCGGGAGGAGATGAAACTGCTTAATGAGACAAGGAAAATACTCGGCGATAACAGCATACAGGTAACAGCAACAGCGGTAAGAGTACCTGTCACCGGAGGTCATTCCGAATCGGTTAATGCAGAATTCAAAAAAGATTTCGACCTGACTGAAGTAAAGGAACTGCTTAATCAAACAAGGGGGCTGATTGTGAGAGATGATCCCGGACAAAATATTTACCCAATGCCTGTTGATGTCAGGGGAAGAGATGAAGTTTTTGTCGGCCGCATCAGGAGAGATTATTCCTGCAACAATGCACTTAATATGTGGATAGTGACTGACAATATCCGCAAGGGTGCGGCTACGAATGCGGTACAGATAGCGGAAATTATTAATGGATAGAGACGCGATTAATATCGCGTCTCTATCCATACCTAATACAAAAAATTATTGTACGGATAAATTTTCTCGTGGAGTTTTTTCACTTCCTGGTACAGCAAATTCTTAAAGGCTTCGATATTTGTTTTTTCCTTTGCTGAAATAAATATTGTAATGGCATCCTTATTCCCTGCCATCCAGCTCTGGCTCAGCTCTTCGAGGGTATAATTCCCCCTTCCCCTTTCAGTCAGGTCATCCTCATCCTTCCTGGAATAAGTGAAGGCATCTATTTTATTAAATACAATAATTGTATCCTTATTATCGGCTTTCAGTTCATGCAGGGTTTCATTTACTATTCTGATCTGTTCTTCAAAGCCGGGGTGTGAGATATCCACAATATGACAGAGTATATCAGCTTCTCTCACCTCATCGAGTGTTGATTTAAATGACTCTATCAGCCCGTGGGGCAGTTTTCTTATAAAACCTACGGTATCTGACAGCAGGAAGGGGAGGTTATTTATTACCACTTTCCTTACTGTTGTGTCGAGGGTGGCAAACAGTTTATTCTCAGCAAAAACATCTGACTTACTCAGCATGTTCATTATGGTTGACTTACCAACGTTAGTATATCCCACAAGGGCCACCTGAACCATTTTCGATCTGTTTTTCCGCTGGACAGTACGCTGTTTGTCAATTTTTTGAAGCTGTTGTTTAAGCCTTGTTATCTTATCGCGTATTATACGCCGGTCTGTTTCTATTTCCGCTTCACCGGGACCTCTAAGACCAATACCGCCCTTCTGTCTTTCAAGGTGTGTCCACATCCTTGTAAGCCGCGGCAGCAGGTATTCATACTGTGCCAGTTCAACCTGCACCCTGGCATGCGCTGTTCGTGCCCTGCGTGCAAATATATCGAGGATAAGATTAGTGCGATCCAGTATCCTGCACTTCAGGACCTTTTCGATATTCCTCATCTGGGAAGGGCTCAGTTCCTCATCGAAGATTGCCAGGTTAATATCATTATCGCGGACAAATGTTTCAATTTCTTGTATTTTCCCTGAACCTACGAAAGTTTTGGGATCGGGTGCCGGTAGTTTCTGGACAAAGGTTTTCACCGGCACTGCTCCTGCTGTATCGGTCAGGAATGCCAGTTCATCGAGGTAATCAGCTACCTCATCTTCACTCTGCAGAGGAAGTATTACACCAATAAGGATAGCACGGTCGGTTTGTCCTGCTGTTTCAATCATTTTACCCATACTCACAAATTCAATTCAAAACGACCGCAGATTAATGCGTTACATTATTGATCAATAATCTCTTAGATTATGAACCTCCTGTTTCGTTCCATCGCACTTCTTATTCCCATTTTAAGTGCCTCGGAGCATCGGATTACCATTTCGATATCAGAAGGGAAGGGAACTGGTTCACTTCTTATTTTTTCGATTTCGGCAGGGCCGAGTGCTTCTTCGTCACCTATTGCCCTGGCTGAAACATGTTCAAAGAATGAATCCGCCACCAGGGGATCGCTTTTTAATACTTTTGCCGGCTTAACCGTTACTATTTCAACCTGACCGTCAATAATACATTTTTTAGATTGTACTGTTTCGATAAGGGCACATTGCACATTCTTGTATTTTTTCACTTTTATATCGTTCCCGAGAGTATCCTTCATCACATTCCCCTTGTCATCCAGGACATATTGAAATCCATTCTCTATTTCCCTTTTTATCAGGGTATCTTTCTGGAAGGTATTATCGGGAGATACTGCAACTGACTTTATAATAACCGATACGATATAATCAAAGTCGGTTTCTTCATCCAGCTGCCTTGTATGGTATTCAACCCATGGATTATCGAGTCTTGGCAGGTCAAGTGCAAGCAGGTCGGTCTCAAATTCAGGAGGGAAATTAACCGTTGACCGGTTTTCCACAGTAACCAAAACCCTGCTAATGCCGAGGTATCTTGACTCATCGATAAGCTGATCTATCCCCTCATAATCACCTACATATTCCTTTGCTCTTGTGAATTCAGCATTTGCCTGGCGATATGACTCTTTGGTTTTGTTCTTCATTAATTCCAGGCCATTGGCATAATAATAATCTGCTGCCTTGCTTTTTGCCGTTATCATTTCATCCATATAATCAACATATGGAAAATCGACTGTACGGTTACCCGATTTTAATGGTAATACTGTCCTGACCATGGATTGCCTGTCGTGCATTTTTTTATAAATCAGGTATATTTCATCCCAGTTCTGGGGTCTTCCTTCCATTTTCAGTAATCTTATCCTTTCATTATCCTGTTCGAGGACTATTTTATAGGACTGATCAAGGATGTCAATATTTTTGGTATCGTTCCTGTCTTTGCGGATTTTTTCAACAGCCTTTGTTACAGCTGCGTCATAATTGCCGGATTGCATCTTTTTCTTAGGTGAGGAACAGGATGCAAATAAGACAGTTATAATTACGGAATACAAAATTACCTTTCTCATATTAAGTACTTATTGGTTTACAGGCGATAAAGATATGATAATATAATTTTCCTCAAAAAAAAGCCGCCTCAATTATCAGGGCGGCCTTATCAGATCCTTAATGAGAGCTTACTGCAACTGGAAGTTAACTGTAATTGAAAAGCGTACACGCACGGGTGCTCCCCTCTGTTTTCCGGGGGACCATTTGGGTGAGTTTTCAACCACTCTCTTGGCTTCATTGTCGAGTGCAGGGTCAACGCCTCTCAATATTGTAACATTACTGACCGAACCGTCGGGTTCGACAACAAACATTATGAATACCTTACCCTGTATGCCGTTTTCGGCTGCTATCTGAGGATATTTTATTCTCTGCTGCACCCATTCACGGAACTTGTTCACATCGCCGCCCCTGAAAGTAGGCATATCTTCAACAACAACGAAAATTTCCTCTTCCTCTTCTTCCTCTTCTTCGGTTACTTCGAAATCGTACATCTGAATCTCGTCATCGAAATCAGCCTCGTCATCTTCGAATAATATTTCATTTTCGATAGCAACGTTATCGTCAACTATCTCAAATATCTCGGTCACCTTCGGTACTTCAGGCGGTGTTTCAGGTTGCATTTCGTCCATCTCGGTAATAGGGATCATATCTTCCTCAATCGCTTCATCGACACCTGCATCAAAAACATTATCCTTACGCGTCCCTGTTGTCCATTCAAAAGCAATAAGGCAAACTGACAGAACAATTACCAGTCCCAGCTGCAAAAAGATACCCTTACGCTTTTCCAGATTTACATTGTCGTTTTTCTTAATTTCCATTTTTTCAGATTTTGAGAGCCTAAAAATAAATATTAATATGAATATTTTCAAAAAATTAACAAAATACTACCATTAATATACGAAATTATTTTCTTTTTGTCAATTGTATCCGTCCTAAAATGTCTTTCTCACTATAAATGTTAAAATTAACCCTGTAGTAAAACACACTTTGCAGATAATAATTTTTAATATATTTTTGCAGTGTTTTTCGGGGATATAGCTCAGTTGGCTAGAGTGCGTGACTGGCAGTCACGAGGTCAGGGGTTCGACTCCCCTTATCTCCACCTCCGCAGGATCAAGGATCAAGCGGAAAACAATCACCCCCGCCAGGGGGTTTTTTGTTTTTTGAGGCGCCCGAATGAGCTTGCTTATTTGGGGCGTCTAAAAAAAGAAAAATCTACTTGCTGATGAACTGCGTTACTGGGACGATGATCAACATGCCTTCGTACTGGAAAAAGACAGGATCAATCTGATGCCGGGTACCTCGTCCGCGGATATACGGTTGACCGGGTTTCTGGAGGTAATGTAATATGTTTTCGAACAGGCGCGGCAGATTCCTGCGTTAGCAGGAATGGCTATTAATAGTATTCTGTATATTTATGCCTTAATTACAAAATCAAATCATAACTGCTATGAAAAAGACCATAATCCTGTGCCTCTTGATTGTTGCCACATCAATTCAGCTTAGTGCACAGAAGAAAAACCTTACACGCGAAGACTATGACCAATGGCAAAACCTGGGATCCTATGCAATCTCTGATGATGGTAACTGGATCTCCTATACCATATCACCCGTCAAAGGCAATGATACCCTTTTTGTAGTATCATCAGATAAGAAAACTGTATACAGGCTCGGACTTTGCTCCTCTCCTGCCTTTACAGAAGACTCACGGTGGCTGGCTGCAAGCAAGGGTTACAGCGAGGAAGAAACAGAGAAAATGAAAGAGCAGAAAAAGAAGATAAAGAATAAGGTGGTGTTGCTTAACCTCGAAAATGGCAAAAAAAGAACCTTTGACGACATCCGGAAATTTTATCTGAGCAAAGACAACAGACACCTCATAATGAGTGCTTATGCCGGGGATGAAAGTAAAAGTTTTGACATGTATATTTATGATCTCGGTAATGGCAGCTTAAAAAATATAGGTAACGTATCTGAATACGGACTGAACAAGGAAGGAGACCGCCTTGCCTACATAATTGATGCTGAAGGAATGAAAGGGAATGGTGTGGAATTGTTCAACCTTGAGGATTACTCCATAAGGATGATAGATACAGATACAAGTACCTATTCCGACCTTACCTGGGAAAAAGAAGGTAAGGCCTTCAGTTTTCTTAAATCATTTTCAGATACAGGCTATGTTGAAAAAAATCATATTGTTTTTGCCGTGCGCAACATATACACGCAGCCGGAAATAAGAAAATTAAAGCCCCTGGATGCAGATGCCATCCCTCAAAATATGAGAGTAAGGGAAACATTTTCTCCAAGGTTCTCAAAAGACATGAAGATATTGTATTTCGGTATTTATGACTGGAATGTCAAAGAGAAAAAGGATAAGGATAAAAAGGATGAGAAGATACCCGATGTCGATATCTGGCACTGGAAAGATGATCCCATCAAACCGGCGCAGGAAAAAATGTACGAAAGGAGCGATAAGGATTTTGTTTACCTGTGCTCATGGAACCTGGACGATAATAAGATTCACCGTATCAGCAATGAAGAATTCAGGGAATACAATATCACTGCAGACGGCCGCAATGTGATTATCAGCACTGATCTCCCCTACCGCCCTGCATTCAGGCTCGGGCATTATGACCATTATTTAGTAAATGCTTCCACCGGTGAACAGAAAGTTATTATTGAGAATTTTACACGTCTGGGTAATTCATCACCCGATGGCAAGTTCATACCCTATTTCAAGGATAAGAACTGGTGGGTTTACGATATCGAAAAAGATGAAAACAGGGTGATAAGTTTATCGATAGACACAGAGCTGTGGGATACCAGGGATGACAGTCCAAGGGAAATAAAACCTCCTTTCGGTTCCGGCGGCTGGTACGAAAATGACAGTCATATGCTTATCTATGATGAATACGATATATGGAAGGTATCACCTGTCACAGCTAAAGCTGAAAAACTGACAGACGGAAGGAAAGATAAAACCATTTTCAGAACCCTGAGGCTTGACTATGAAGAGAACTATTTTAAACATGAGGATGACCTTTACCTGTCGGCCAGGGGAGACAAGACAAAGAAGAGTGGTTTTTACCGTATAAGCCCGGATATGAAAATACGTGAACTTATCTATGATGATTATTTTATCTCAGGCCTGAGGAAAGCCAAAGAAGAAGATAAACTCTTATACCGTTTGGAAAGCTATACCGATTCGCCTGATCTTTTCCTTACAGCGGGCAATTTCAGGAAACAGGAACAGATAACAAATACCAATCCCCAGCAGTCAGACTATTACTGGGGAAAAAGCGAACTCATAAATTTCACCAATAAAGACGGCAGGGAATTGCAGGGGGCACTCCATTATCCTGCCAATTACCAGGAAGGCAAACAGTATCCCATGATAGTTTATATATACGAGATAAGGTCCACATCAGTACACAGGTACATAAGCCCGAGCCCTGAAAGTGCCTATAATATCACAAATTATACCACAGATGGGTTCTTTGTTTTCCAGCCAGATATAGTATATAAGACCAATCACCCGGGCGAGTCGGCAGCCGACTGCGTGGTGCCTGCCGTTGAAAAAGTCATCGAAACAGGGATGATTGACAGGGATAAAATTGCATTGATGGGTCACAGCTGGGGCGCCTACCAGACAAGCTTTATTATTACCCGGACCGACCTGTTTGCAGCGGCTATTGCAGGAGCGCCATTGATTAATATGATAAGTATGTACAACGAAATATACTGGAACACCGGTGGCCCGAACCAGCAAATATTTGAAACCTCCCAGGGCAGGCTGAGGGAGCCATGGTGGGGAATAATGGACGAATATATGGCCAACAGCCCCATGTTCAATGCTGCCAGTATTACAACTCCCCTCCTGGTTACCTTTGGAAACCAGGATGGTGCTGTTGACTGGCACCAGGGTATTGAAATGTTTACCACTATGAGAAGAATGCAAAAACCATTTATCCTGCTCGTTTATGAGGGAGAAAACCATGGACTCAGGAAAAAGGAAAACATGGTCGACTATTCATTGAAAGTAAAACAGTTCATTGACCACTACCTGCTTGGCAAACCGGCGGAAAAATGGATTAAAGAAGGCAGGACATTCATCGAAAAGAAAGAGGAAGAAAAACTGGCAAAGGAAAAGTAAGATTTTGGCCGTGCTTAATTAAGAATTATTTTACTGCATAATAGAATATAAAACTATTGGCCGCTAATATTTATTAATTATTTTTAAGGATTCGTAGCAATTTGCAATATTTCCTATGAGTGAAGCAATCCTGAAAGCGCTGATGGTAACCCAGTTCCAGGACAATAAATACGACAGGCTGGTTTATGACATGAATAAAACAATCAGCCAGGCAGACTATGATCCAATCTGCCGGGACCCACATGGCAACGACTTCACGGCATTCAGAACTCATTTTTTACTTTTGTAATATAAAGTCAAGAATACCTAACATGAAAAAACAGGTAACGCAATTGAGACCTTATCTATAATCAACAAGCTTGCCGAAGGATTACGTGTGGGACAGTTCTTTGATTCTGAAACTCTGAAAAGTCTCGCAATAAACCGAAGGAATATAGACTCGCTGCTTTTCCTCTCAGTTCATTCATATAATGAAATAGATACATACCTTCGTGAGAATAATCGCGGTCAGCTGTCGGCTTTGATGATAACAGGAGTATGGCTTGAAGCCCAATACCTGGTCTGTAAGGTGGTTAAGGATTCCCCCCATATTGATCTGAAGAACAGGAGAGGCGAGCAAAAAATTATTATCAATGACCACCTGATGCTATTACGTCCTTATAATCACTACGGTGATGAATACCGGGCACTGTATAATGATATTGAAGCTCTTAAGCGGGAATATTCAGATGTCAATATAACATATACTCCCGGAGAACCTGAAACAATTGAGAAAGAGGGCATGCTTACAGTTATACAGAAGGAGGAAAGTACCGTTGTTTTCAGTGATGAAGTACTGAACAGGATAATTGAGAAAACAGAAGAAATCAGAAATAAGATAATATCACTTTAAACCCAGATATGAAAAAGTCCATAATTGTATACCTAAGCCTCTTACTTGCTGCCTTCACCCTTAATGCCCGGGACCAGCAGGATCTGGTCAGTAATTGCGCCCTTGGCATTGGCGGTAAAACCTCCTGCCTGAAAGATTTTGTAATCAAGCTCCCTGAGGCATCCGGCCAGAGCGATATACCTGTTTATAAGGCGAATATTTATCTTATGAAGAAGCAAAAATACCTGTTTACTCAATGCAATGCTGACGACTCAGAAGGACAACTCATAATTGAGTTATACTATGAGAACAACCTGATTATCAGCTCGGTGAGCCAAAAAAGCTCTGAAGGCTACCCATCCGTTGAGTTTGCCTGTAATAAAACAGGGCTTTACACTATCTGGTATAAATTCAAGGATGGGAATCAAGGCATGGGTGTGGGTATCGTATCTCTCCTTAAATGACAATTGCCCGGTTCACCTGTAAAAACAATACTGAAAAAAATATAATAGCAAATACATAATTTGCTATTTTTTTATTCCTCATCATCACTAGGTAATGGGTAAGGATATATACCAGTGGTATA
Source organism: Bacteroidota bacterium (assembly GCA_011050615.1). GTDB lineage: Bacteria > Bacteroidota > Bacteroidia > Bacteroidales > VadinHA17 > UBA9300. The sequence goes on along the minus strand of DRFJ01000014.1, from coordinate 24,863 downwards.
AGTAAAACATACATCAGCCCGACTGATACGGCAGGCACCAGAAAGTAAATAAGCACTGTAAAGACTATCATCCATGTGAGCAGTGAAAATATCTTCCTTGACCTTACTTTTTTGGTATTAAAAATACTCCACATATGAAATAAGGCCACCAGGAAAATAAGCAGGTTGACAGATGATATAATTATGAATACGGGCGACCAGTAATACTCCGGCACATCTCTTAATATGCTCTCAACCAGTAAATTGTTCAGCCAGGCTATATCACGACCGGTAAGATAGTAAAAGGAGTACAGTATTATGAAAGGTGTAAGCAGACCGAATAAGGAAATTGACAATTCCCTGATATTAAATGATCTGAAAATGTTTATTCCTATAATTATCAATACATAAAACCAGATGATGTTTGTGTAGACCAGGGCTGCAATTCCTATTATCATTGATGCATCAAAAAGATTATAGGCTATACCCGGCTTCCTGTAAGAAACGATGAGCCTGTCAATTGAAAGAAGAAGGAGAAAGGAGGCAGGGAGGACAGGATTCAGCACCTGGTTGCTTGCTAAATAACCACTGAGAAGAACATAAAGGGAAGCTGGAAGAAAAGTTCGTTCATTTATAAAAAACAAACGTGTATTGAAATTTACCAGGTATATGGCGACAGCAATTATACAGAGCATGGAAAAAATTATACCGGCATACGGCCTCCCCTCAAGGAGGTTTAATACCAGGGCGTACAGAGGTGCAGGATAATCATTGTAAAGTGAAGGTTCCACCGGGTTCAGCAGGGGCTGCAGCCATACCATCACAAGGCTTATCATTATAAGCAGTATTGTCCCCGGGCCTGTCCCCCTGTAGATTTTTAGAAGCATACCTAAGCTAAGTCAAAACCTATGTCTTTCCTGAAATATTTTCCCTGGAAATCAATTATTCCGGCATTGGCATATGATTTCCGGAGGGCCTCATCCATATCGGATCCGAAAGAGCTTATTGCAAGAACCCTTCCCCCCGAACTCACCACCCTGCTTCCTTCCCTCCTGGTACCTGCATGGAAGATAAGACTTCCGGATGTCTTTTCCATATTTAATATCTCTTTCCCCTTCTCATAAGAACCGGGGTAGCCACCCGACACAAGCATGACAGTTGAAACGGTATCCCCTGATATTTCCATTTTCCGGTCCCTGAGATTGGTTTCAGTAACTCCAAGCAATAAATCAACCAGGTCACTCTTTATCCTCGGTATTATTACTTCGGCTTCCGGATCACCCATACGTACATTATACTCGATAACATAGGGATCACCATTCACATTCATAAGGCCGAAGAAGATAAAGCCCTTATATCTTATACCTTCATTCTTCAATCCTGATAAGGTTGGCTTTATTATCCTCTCTTCAACTTTGGCGATAAAAACGTCATCGGCAAAGGGCACCGGTGATACAGCTCCCATGCCACCGGTATTCAGGCCTGTATCTTTCTCCCCTATCCTCTTATAATCCTTTGCCTCGGGAAGGATTTTATAATCCTCTCCATCGCTTATTATAAAGGCAGAAAGTTCTATTCCCTTCAGGAATTCTTCAATAACAACAGTTTTTCCTGCTTTACCAAATTTACCTGAGAACATCTTGTCCAGTTCCCCCACCGCCTCGTCATAATCACTGATTATCAGTACTCCCTTCCCTGCAGCCAGCCCATCGGCTTTCAGTACATAAGGCCTTTTCATTTCCTTCAGGAATTCACAGGCATCAGTGTAATTTTCCCTCGTAAAACTCCTGTATGCTGCGGTTGGTATACCGTATTTCTTCATAAATCCCTTGGCAAAATCCTTACTTCCTTCCAGCAGGGCTCCCGCCTTTATGGGACCTACTACTCCTATGTGGCTGTATTTCTCATTGCCAAGGAAAAAATCATGAATGCCTTTCACCAGCGGTGCTTCCGGACCAACAATCACCATGTCAATATCATTTTCACATGCAAATTCAGCTACCGTCTCAAAATCACCGGGATCAAGATTTACATTTTCACCTTCCATGGCTGTACCCGCATTCCCCGGGGCAATATATACCTTTTTAATCCTGCTGCTTTGTGCAATTTTCCAGGCAAGGGCATGCTCCCTGCCACCTGATCCAAGAATAAGAACATTAATATTATCCGTCATAGCTTAAATTTATCAAAAATAGCATATCCATATATGAAAAAAAAATGCATCTGACTTAAGCATCGCTTGTTATATCCCCGAAATCATATCCCCTTGACCTGCACAGACCTATTAATCTTTTGAGAACCTCCGGGGTGCTTTTATTTCCCTTATCATGTAAAACGATAAGCGATCCGGGCCGGATCAGTTTAGCTGCCTTACTCATTATATAATCAATTTTTAACCCGGTATTATAATCATGTAGGAGAAGATCCCAGAAAACTATTTTCATAGATTTTTTAAGAATGACATACTGAGGGATGGAGAGGTGACCGTAAGGAGGCCTGAAAAAAACTGAACCACTCAGGGCTGAGCCCTTCATGCAGTTGGAAATATAATCACTTCGCCTGCTTTTCCATCCATCCAGATGATGGTAGCCATGATTTGCTACTGAATAAGAATTCTCACTTATCATTTGCGACTGCCGGGGGTATTTCAGGATATTTAAGCCATTACAGAAAAATACGGCTTTCCCGATCTCATTCTTTTTAAGGATTTCAATTATCTTTTCCGTGCCCTCCGGCGTGGGTCCGTCATCGAATGTAATATAAACCTTCCCTTGGTCTCCGGGCATCCTGAAGACAGCCTCCCGGTACAGCAGCCGGGCAAAACCGGGAAATCTGAAAAACCCGGTCATCATTAAGGCTGCATAAACAGTTCATTATAGTAGCGATCAAGATCCTGTTCTATCAGGTCCATAAGTTCTTCAATACCCATTGAGGCTGACATATTATACAGGCTGATCAATGATTGTATATTCAAGCTTATTACATAATCGAGGTCATACCTTCTTGCTTTATTCAGCCGGGTTACCATTTCAAGGTATTCTCTGGCATTATTTATCATCCCTGTGGCTATGGACATGGCCTTCTCTTTCTCACCTGCCGCATAGAATCCTTTTACCAGGTCAAGGGAATAGTAATTATGCAGGATTTTGGATTCCGGGATTACATCAAGGCATTTATATAATACTTCCCTGGCCTTCAGTGTATCTCCTTCCTCAATAAGTGCTCCGGCCAGCAGTCCGAACATCCTCCTGAAATTCCTGAACATTCGCCTGTTATTTTCATCAAGGTAAACATCGGGATCTGCGGCATTACCCCACTTGAACCTGTTCATCACGTTATTGTACATCTGTCTGGTATCAATATATCCTATATCCTGTGTGCTGGTACCTGTTGAATCCAGCGGTGAAATCCTGTAAGCCAGTCCTTCAAGATGGAAATACTCCTCCAGTCCCATATAGTTGGAAGGAGGTACGGTGCTTGCGAAATAGAAGGGGCGGTCCCAGTCATTTGTACCTATCATATCCATTACGGCCAGATTGTTTTTATACATCTCCCTGTCCTCGTAATTCCAGATAACATAATTAAGCAGACGATCAGCTTGGTATTCCTTCACCGTTCCATTGGCCATCACCTTTGCCGAGTCGACAGGTATAAGGAATTTATTTGACGGGATATAGTTATAATAATCGCCCCGCCCGGTGAAATCAATCTTGCTTTGTCTTTCATCTGAGCCTGCAAATTCTAACAGCTCAATAATATCGTAAGGCCTGTTTATCCTGTCTGTTACGGGGAGTTGCTCCCTTTTCCCGGGCCGGTATTTTTCCGGACCCAGGGTAAATTGCACGGGTTCTGACTCATACGCCTTCTGACGCATCATATCGATATACCACCCTGCAGAAAGATAACTCAGGTTGGCAACCCTCACATCGGTCCTGATACCTTCAACGTCCTGGACATACCAGACAGGGAAGGAATCATTGTCACCATAGGTAAAAATAACAGCATTCTCATCACAGCTGTTAAGGTAATTACTGCCTATGTCTCTTGCAGTATACCTCCCGGAGCGATCATGGTCATCCCAGTTCTGGACTGCCAGCAAGCCAGGCACTGCCAGAAGGCAGACAAGAAATACCAGGGGTACCGCTATTTTTGGAGAAATTATTTTCTCCAGTTTTTCAACTATGAAGCACAGGCCAAGTCCTACCCATATGGAGAAGGCATAGAATGAGCCGGCATAGGCATAATCCCTTTCGCGTGGCTGGAGGGGATTCTGGTTCAGATAAACCACTATCGCTATTCCCGTCATTATAAAAAGAACCGATATGACCCAGAAACCCCTGCGGTCCCTGCTGTATTGCCATACCATTCCTAATATCCCCAGGATGAGGGGCAGGAAAAAATAGGTATTCTTTGCCGGGTTGTTTTTCAACTCTTCGGGCAACAGATCCTGGTCACCAAGCCTTGAATTGTCTATAGCCTTTATGCCACTGATCCAGTTGCCATGTACTACATTCCCGTTCCCCTGGATGTCATTTTGCCTGCCGGCAAAATTCCACATAAAATACCTGCCATACATATAGCCAAGCTGGTAACTGAAGAAGAACCTCAGGTTCTCACCGAAGGTGGGGACAATGAATTCCCGGGTGCCGCCTGATGTATTCAGCCTTACCTTTTTCCCACTGACCTGGCCCCAGTATTCGTATTCAGAATGATGCCTCTCTTCAGGGCTGTACATCCTCGGGAAGAGTGTCATAAAACGGTCATCAAAAACATATTCATTTTTAGTATAGGGCACATACCGTCCATTCTCCATAATATACCCCCCTCTTTTCTTTTTGATGTCAATTACCGGTGCTGTATAATAGTTGCCCTTAACCAGGGGGGTGTTTCCATACTGTTCCCTGTTAATATAATATATCATTGAGAATACATCTGAAGGGTTATTCTGGTTCATGGGAGGTCGCGCATTGGCTCTTATTGGTATAAGAGCATAGGAAGAATAACCAAGTAGAATTACCGTGACAAAAGTAAGAATATAATTAAGTAAAACCTTCCTGTGTTTTATTGAATAGTTTATGCTCCAGGCGAGAAGAGCTACCAGGAGTATTAAATAAAAATACATCCCAGAATGAAAAGGAAGACCCATGCCGTTAACGAACAGAAGTTCAAACCATCCTGCTATTTTTACTGAATACGGAAGCAATATGAACACAATCAGTCCAAGGACGGCAAAGGCAGCAAGCAAGGCCTTAGTTATCCCTCCTGTGCTTACCCTGTATGTGTTAAAATAGTATACGAGAACGATGGCCGGCAAGGCAAGAAGGTTTAGCAGGTGTACTCCTATGGACAGGCCCATCAGGTAAGCTATCAGGACCAGCCATCTTCCTTTCAGGTTTTCCTCCTCCTCATCCTCCCACTTTAAAATAGCCCAGAAAACCATGGCAGTAAACAATGATGAGGTGGCATATACCTCCCCCTCCACTGCAGAAAACCAGAAAGTGTCTGAAAATGTATAGGTTAATGCACCGATTATTCCGCTTGCTATTACAGTAGCCAGATTTGCAAAGGACATATTATCCTTATTCATGCTTACCTTCCTTACAAGGTGAGTGATTGTCCAGAAAAGGAACATTATTGTAAAAGCACTTGCCAGTGCTGACATAAAGTTTATCGTCAAGGCAACCTTTGACACATCACCATAGCTGAACAGGGAGAAGAATCTGCCCAGCAGCAGAAAGAAAGGAGCCCCGGGAGGGTGACCAACCTGCAGCTTCCAGGCTGAAAGGATAAATTCGCCGCAATCCCAGAAGCTTACCGTTGGTTCAAGGGTAAGGGTGTAGGTTATCAGCGATACCAGGAATATTATCCATCCTGTAATATTGTTTATTCTATTAAAATTGAAGTTATTATCACTCATCTGCGGATGATTCTTATTCATAACCAAAATGTAAATATATTGAAAATGCCTTTACCTGATATAAAATCTCCATTCAATATCCCGCCAGTATGTCCCTGCATAATCAATCCCTATACGTCTGCCCTTCGCAACATCCACCTTTGTTCCATGGTCTTCCAGCCATATCCTTTCTGAATGGGCTATATCTTCCCCATAATATGAGCCATCAATTTTCAGGTGCTTTGTTAACCTGCCCGGTCCGTAAAAACCGCTGATGCCCCGCAGGAGAACCGCCTGCGGAATTCCCTCTTCAGCAGTAACAATATTGAACATCCAATACATGCCATAAATAAAATAAACGTAGATAAAGCCTCCCCTGTGATACATTATTTCGGTCCTTGCGGTACGCCCCCTGCTTACATGACAGGCTTCGTCTTCCTCGCCACGATAGGCCTCAACTTCGGTTATCATATATCTGGAGGGAACTCCATCAGTGCCAGGCACACACAGGTACTTTCCCGGTAAAGCAGGAGCCACCTGAAGTACATCCCCTGAAAAAAAATCCCTGCCTAACCTCTTCACATGGTCTGTCATTTTGTATGTATTTTCTACAGGTCAAAGATTAAGAATTTATCAAAAAGAAAAAAAACCAAAAAACAGGCACTTACTGAAATAATTTTTTGGTGAATAAACCGGATATAGGCTAATTTAATCCGCATATTATTCTTTTTTACAAAATATTATTGTACTTTTGCACACCCGAAAATACAGGATATTAGGAAAATATAATAGTAAGGATTAAAACAAAAGAACGTGAATACCAACAGCTACAAGACCATATCGGCTAATAAAGCGACGGTGAATAAGGAATGGCTCCTGGTGGATGCTGAAGGAGAGATACTGGGTCGTCTCGCATCACAGGTTGCAAAGCTTATCAGAGGAAAACATAAACCGGATTTTACTCCCCATGTTGATTGTGGTGATAATGTTATCATAATAAATGCTGACAAGGTAGTGATGACAGGAAGTAAGTGGGACCACAAGGAATATATAAGGCATACGGGGTATCCCGGCGGACAGAAATCCGTTGTGGCAGCAGAACTTTACAAAAAACATCCCGAGAGGATTGTTGAGAATGCCATTCGGGGTATGCTGCCAAGAAACAGGCTTGGAAGAACTATCTTCAAGAACCTGTATGTATACACCGGAGACAAGCACGAGCAGGAAGCTCAGAAGCCAAGAAAAATTGAATTAGATAAAATAAAATTATAAATGGAAATTATCAATACCATAGGAAGAAGGAAGTCGGCCATAGCAAGGGTATATCTTTCTGATGGCAAGGGGCAGATTACTGTCAACAATAAGGATTATCAGGAATATTTCCCGGCCAAAACACTACAGTATATTGTAATGCAACCACTTAATCTCCTTAACCTAACCGATAAATATGACATCAGGGTAAGCCTGAACGGCGGAGGGTCAATGGGGCAGGCTGAAGCATTGAGGCTTGGAATTTCAAGGGCTCTTGTAAAGATCAACGAAGAGCACAAGCCGGCACTTAAGGCAGAAGGATTTATGACAAGGGATCCGAGGCAGGTGGAAAGGAAAAAACCCGGACAACCGAAAGCCCGCAAGAGATTCCAGTTCAGCAAACGCTAATAAATATAGATGCATGTTTAGTATCTAAATTGCATTGACTTCGTCCACCGAACTACTATGCAATTGATAAACAGAATGTAAACTTTAAAAATTCATAATGTCAAGAACAAATTTTAACGATCTGCTAGATGCAGGTGTTCATTTCGGGCACCTTAAAAGAAAATGGAACCCCGCAATGTCTCCATACATTTTCATGGAACGCAACGGGATTCATATCATCGACCTTGAAAAGACCGAACGAAAACTCGAAGAAGCGGCATCTGCAATGAAGCAGATAGCAAAATCAGGTAAGAAAATTTTATTTGTAGCAACCAAAAAACAGGCCAAGGACATAGTTGCCGAAAGGGTAAAACAGGTAAACATGCCTTATGTTACTGAACGCTGGCCGGGTGGTATGCTTACCAATTTCCCCACTATACGCAAGGCCGTCAAGAAAATGTCGTCTATCGACAAAATGGCCACAGACGGCACTTTTGATAACATGTCGAAAAGAGAAAAGCTTCAGATTACACGACAGCGAGCCAAGCTCGAAAAAATGCTTGGCAGCATAGCCGACCTTACCAGGCTGCCCGCTGCACTTTTCGTGGTGGATATAACAAAGGAATATATTGCCGTAAGGGAAGCAAAAAAACTGGGTATACCCGTAATTGCAATGGTCGATACCAATTCTGATCCCAAATCTGTTGATTTTCCCATACCGGCTAATGATGACGCCTCAAAATCAATAGCACTGATTGTAGATATCTTGTGTAAAGCTGTTGAGGAGGGACTTAATGAAAGAAAAACTGAACGGGAAAAAGAATCAGACGGTAAGGAAAAAAGATCATCAAGGGATCCAAAAGCTTCGGCTAAAAAGATCAGATCAGTAAAAGCAGAAGATATTGATGAGGAGGAGGAGGGAGAAGAAGAAGTGAAAATATCCGACTCAAAGAAAAAAACCGAAGAATTGTACGGCAACGATTTTGATGAATAAAATATTAATCAGTAATAAAAAAAAATAAGATATGGCCTCAATAAGTGCTGCTGATGTAGCAAAACTCAGAAGAATGACAGGAGCAGGAATGATGGACTGTAAAAATGCCCTCCAGGAAGCTGCTGGCAACTTTGACAAAGCTGTTGAAGTAATCAGGAAAAAAGGTCAGGCTGTTGCCAGTAAACGTGCCGACCGTGAAGCAGGTGAGGGAGTTGTTCTTGCCCGCACTACCGATGATGGGAAATTCGGTGCTATGATAGTGCTTAACTGTGAAACTGACTTTGTCGCTAAAAATGCAGACTTCGAAAAACTTGCAAATGATATCCTGGATATAGCACTTGATAAAAAAGCTGAAAATATAGAGGAGCTGAAAAATGCCGAGCTCGACGGTGTGAAAATTTCAGATAAGATAGTTGAACAGGTAGGTATCATAGGTGAAAAACTGGAATTATCATACTATGATTTTATAAGGGCTGAGCATGTCCATTCATATATTCACCCCGGTAACAGACTGGCCACACTTGCCGGTTTTAACAGGCAGGGAATGGACCAGCAGGTTTATAAGGATGTTGCCATGCAAATAGCTGCAATGAATCCCCTGGCTGTTGATAAAAATGACGTCAAACAGCAAGATATCGACAGGGAACTGGAAATCGGGAAGGAACAGGCAAGACGTGAAGGAAAACCTGAAGACCTGCTCGAAAAAATTTCCATGGGTAAACTGGGCAAGTTTTTCAAGGAAAATACCCTGCTCAACCAGGACTTCGTTAAAGACAATAAACAAACTATCAGGCAATATCTTAATTCCGCGGATAAAGAACTCACCGTTACAGAATTCAAAAGATATACCCTTAACGATTAGTCTGCAAGAAAGATACAATATAAAAGCCGTTAGCCTCAGGGTTAACGGCTTTTTTTAGTATTCCTGCTTTTCGCCGGAATTACCACCCCATTATATAGGCAAACATCAGTGGTGCAACAATCGTTGCATCCGACTCAATAATGAATTTTGGTGTTTCCGGAGCCAGCTTGCCCCAGGTTATCTTCTCATTGGGTACGGCACCCGAATAGGATCCATAACTTGTGGTTGAATCACTTATCTGGCAAAAATATGACCACACGGGGATATCATCAAGCCGGAGGTCCTGGTGCAGCATCGGAACGACACATATGGGGAAATCACCCGCTATACCGCCCCCGATCTGGAAAAAGCCTATCCCGTCAGCCGAGTTATCACGGTACCACCCGGCAAGCATCATCATGTATTCAATCCCTGAACGGACAATTGATGTGTTATACAGGCCTCTTATGCAATGAGAAGCAAAAAAATTACCACATGTCGAATCTTCCCAGCCCGGGACTATAATAGGCAGGTTTTTTTCAGCTGCCGCAAGCAGCCATGAATCGGATGGATCAATCTCGTAATAATCCCTTAGATCACCGCCTTTTAGTATACTGAAAAAATATTCATGGGGGAAATAGCGCTTCCCGCTATTGTTTGCCTTTTCCCAGGCCTTCATCAGGAATTTCTCTATCCTCCTCATTGCTTCCTCTTCAGGGATACATGTATCGGTCACCCTGTTGAAATGATTTTCCAGAAGTTCGGCCTCCTCCCGGGCACTCAGGCTCCTGTATCCGGGTATGCGTTTATAATGAGTATGGGCCACCAGGTTGAACACATCCTCTTCCAGGTTGGCCCCGGTGCAGGTAATTATATGAACCTTGTCCTGCCTGATCATTTCAGCGAGAGATTTACCCAGTTCCGCAGTACTCATGGCCCCTGCCAGAGTAATCATCATCCTGGCACCCTTATCAATCTGCTCCCTGTATGCCCGTGAGGCATCAAGCAGGCTGGCAGCATTGAAATGCCTGAAATGTTCTTCTATAAATTCACTGATTATTCCCTTATCCATAATATTTATAGCTTAACATTTTATAATACAATTTTACCATCATGAAAGCAGGTGCCTTCATCTGATCCAGGGGCGCCAGCTCAACCAGGTCAAAACCCCTCACATTGCTTCCTGCAAAAACCCTCCTCAAAAGCTTAAGAGCCTGGTACCATGTCATGCCACCGGGCTCAGGAGTACCTGTAGCCGGCATAATGGAAGGATCAAATACATCCATATCAACACTTATATATACATCCCTTCCCAGGAGCGGGAGTACCCTGCCTATCCAGTCATCGTTATCATGCATATCCCGTGCAAAAATACATTTTGAACGGTTAAAAAACTCAAGCTCACTGCTGTCCATACTTCTGATGCCTACCTGTACAAGCCCTGTATTCTTTGATGCCTCATGCATGGCACAGGCATGATTATAGGGGGAACCCATGTATTCCGGTCTCAGATCGGTATGTGCGTCAAGATGTAAGACGGTAAGATCATTGAATTTTTCAGCGAAGGCTTTTATTATCCCAATGCTCACAGAATGTTCACCTCCTATGAAGGTAAGTAGTTTATCATTCTCCAGGAGTTCTCTTGTCCGCTCATATATCTTTATGTATACTTCTTCCGGATCACCTTCCAGCGATATTTCAGGTAAGAGGTGTATCCCCTTCCTGAATACCTCCGAGTCAGTTTCTATATCATATAGTTCGAGATAGTCCGATGCTTCGATGAAAGCGTCAAAGGCACTGTCAGATCCCTTGCCCCATGTGCTTGTGCCATCATATGGAAAGGACTGCAGCAGGATATCCGAATCTTTATAAACAGCATATTTCTCCTCTATATTACCAAATGTTCTCATTATTTTCCGAGATAACCAAGTATATGGAGCATATCATCCACCGTTTGTTCATTCCTGTAAACATAGTCCTTAAAATTACCGGTGGCATCCCTGTCAATAATAACATGCTTTGGTGCCGGTATCAGGCAGTGTTTGATTCCGCCGTACCCACTGATCGAATCCTGGTAGGCCCCTGTGTGGAAGAAACCAATATACAGGGGTTCACCTTCCTCATTTGAATATTTTGGCAGCAAAATCTGCTGGTTAAAATCCTCTGAATTATAATAATCCGAGTGGTCACAGCTTATGCCGCCAATGTTTACCCTGGTATACTCATTATACCACTTATTTACCGGAAGGAGTATAAACTTTTCATGCATCGACCATGCATCGGGGATGGTATTCATGAGGCTGTTATCCACTATATACCATAATTCATTATCATTCTGCTGCTTTTGTTCCAGTACTTTGAAAATTATTGCACCGCTTTCACCAACTGTATATTTGCCGAATTCGGTATAAATATCCGGGTCACTGATCCCTGCGTTAGTGCACGTTTCTTTTATGTTGCGCACAATCTCCAGTATCATGTATTCATAATCATACTCAAAGCCAAGGTGATTCCTTATAGGGAAGCCTCCCCCGAGGTTAAGGGAATTAAGTGATTCCGATTCCTCCTTTAAATCCACGTACAACTTGAGCGCCTTCTGGAATTCGCCCCAGTAATACAGGCTGTCCTTAATACCTGAATCAACAAAGAAATGCAGCATCCTGAAATCGATCCTGGGATTGTCTTTTATCTTATTTAAATAAAAATCCATCACTTCAGAATATGGCAAGCCCAGTCTTGATGTGTAATAACTCGACTGCGGCTCCTCATCAATAGCCATACGGATGCCTACTTTCACCCTGTTATCCCCCGGCTGTTCCAATATGCGGTCAAGCTCTTCCCCGCTGTCAAGGACAATAATTGAATTAACAAAGCCGATTTTCTGCAACTCAAGAATCTTTCCTATATATTCAGGACTTTTGTAGCCGTTATGTATAATAATCCTTTTCTTGTCTATCTCTCCCTTCTTATATAATTTTTCGATGAGGTCTATATCAAAAGATGATGAAGTTTCAAGGTTAACATTGTGCTTTAGTGCCGCACTCACGACATGATGAAAATGGCAGCATTTTGTACAATAGCAGAAATGATATGCCCCCTTATACCCAGTCGACTTAATTGCCCTGTTGAACAAATTCCTGGATTTCTTTATCTGGTCTCCAATTCTGGGCAGGTAAATCAGCCTGAAAGGGGTACCGTATTTTTCAATCAGATATTTAAGTGACACACCGTAAAAAGTGAGATACCCGTCTATCAGATCAAATCCCTCCTGGGGAAAATAGAAAGTTTGTTCAACCAGGTTGAAATAAGTGTTTTTCATCTATAATGAATATTTTCCCGTAAATTTTAATAGCCTTTAAGCCATCTGCAAATAAATACATTTTTTCATTTTTAGGCTCACTCTTTTAAGCTATTATTTATGAATCACGTTATATAAGTAAAATTATTATTTTTGATAATTGCCTCTGGCAACATTTGAGCTGAGAACACAAAGAAATAAGCAATTATTAAAATACTAAAATCTACCCGGATAATAAAATGCAATATAAATATAAGAGAATATTACTGAAGCTCAGTGGAGAATCGCTCCAGGGTGCCGGCAGCAGCAGCATCGACCCTGAAAGGCTTGCTTACTACGGTAAACAGATAATGGAACTGGTTGATTCAGGAATTGAAACAGGGATAGTCATGGGTGGAGGAAACATATTCAGGGGCCTGCAAGGCATCAAGGCGGGTTTCGACAGGGTGAAAGGAGACCAGATGGGAATGCTCGCAACAGTTATTAACAGTCTTGCACTGGAAAGTGAACTCCGCTCGGCAGGCTGCAATGCCAGGCTGTTCACATCGGTAAGAATGGAGCCCGTCGGAGAACTTTACAAAAGGGATCGTGTGTCAGAGGCAATGAGGCAGGGAATTGTATGCCTCCTGGCAGGCGGCACGGGTAATCCTTTTTTTACTACCGATACCGCAGCAGCCCTGAGGGCCGTAGAAACAGGCTGTGAAGCCTTGCTCAAGGGAACACGGGTTGACGGTGTATATTCAGATGATCCGGAAAAGACAGATAAAGCTGAAAAATTTGAGCATATCTCTTTTGAGGAAGTGATTTCAAGACAGCTTGCCGTTATGGACCAGACAGCCTTCACCATGTGCCGTGAAAACAAAATGCCAATTATCGTCTTTGATATGAACACCCCCGGAAATCTCTTGAAGGTTGTAAGGGGGGAAAATGTGGGAACAATCATATACGACGGGTAAAATGCTGTTTTTACAGATTTTTTTTAAATTTGTTAACTGGCAAACAGTCATAATATTAAAATTACCGGTATGAATGAAGAGATAGAAATCATAATGGAAGAAACCACAGACAGGATGAATGGTGCCATCAGGCATCTCGAAACCGAGCTTTCAAAACTGAGAGCAGGTAAGGCAACACCGGCCCTCCTGGATGGTATAAAGGTTGATTACTACGGTGTTAACACACCACTCAACCAGGTATCGAATATCAACACACCTGATGCAAAATCAATAATCGTTCAACCCTGGGAAAAAACCATGCTCGGCCCCATAGAAAAAGCTATCATGGCCGCTAATATTGGTCTCACACCCATAAATAACGGGGAATTAATCAGGATCAATGTGCCACCTCTTACAGAAGAAAGAAGGACCCAACTGGTAAAAATGGTAAAAAATGAAGGTGAACTGGCCAAGATTAGTGTGCGTAATTCACGTAAATGGGCCAATGATGAACTTAAAAAACTGCTGAAAGAAGGCCTTGCCGAAGATACAGAAAAAATTGCCGAGGATAATGTCCAGGATCTCACAGACGAGTACGTTAAGAAAGTGGATGAAATAGTAGAGGCCAGGGAAACTGATATAATGACTGTCTGATACCTGCTTGAAAAAATACCGGTACAATTAAAAGGACTGAACAGCACCCCTGATACCGCGGCTTTGCATTAACATAACTTTAAGGACTGTTTGCCAGGCCCGCCACCTAAACCCCACACTGGCTTGCTTCGACAAACTCTAAACAAATAGTTCGGCAGGAGTACTCCCCGCACCTGACAGGGCAAGACCTAACTTGAAGTAAGTATATAGTCTCAAAAAAGGCTGTATCCCAGATTGCCTGCAAAAAATATTTTCTGCAAAATATGAATACGGATAGGGTGTCCGGGAATTTACAGGTCTTATAAGTGAGAAAAGAAAAAAACAATGCACCAAAGTTTAAAATTAAAATCAAAAGCCATGAAAAGAGTTATAGATATTACAATGGTAGCTCTGATCCTCTTCACCATCATCGCGCTGGCTACAGCAAGTGCAGCCGGCAATGTTGAAAATGATTACCAGGATCAGCAGCCTTTTATCACTATCAGGGGTAAAGTTGTGGATAACGAAACAGGTAATCCTCTGATCTTTGCCACCATTGCCCTCAAGGGTACAAATGTGGCAACGGTGTCGAACCTTGACGGGGAATTTATCCTCAAGATTGACGTTGAAGTAACTGATCCCTATATTGAAGTAACATATATAGGATACAGGAACAAAGAAATTCCCCTGGCAAACCTTGTAACCGGCGAGGAAGAAAATATTATTGATCTCCGGCAGGCAACAATACCCATCCAGGAGGTGGTTATCAAGCCCGTAAGAGCTGAAGAGATACTTGAGAATTTAATAAGCAATATAGGCAAAAACTACGCTGAGGCACCTAACCTTATGACCGGTTTTTATCGGGAGACAATAAAGAAAAACAGGAACTATGTATCTATTGCAGAGGCTGTGATAGAAGTTTTTAAGGCTCCTTATAATAACGAATTCAGGTTTGATGCAACCAAGGTTTACAAGGGCCGTAAGAACGTTGATCAGTCAAGAATAGATACAGTGCTGTTCAGATTACAGGGAGGACCGGTAACTACCCTGCAGCTTGATATTATCAAAAATTCATATGGGATCCTTACATATGATATAATGAAATCATATGAATATACTCTTGACAATATTGTGGTTATTGATGAAAAACCTCATTATGTGATTGAATTTCACCAGCGTAAAAATGTTGATGCACCTTTGTTCCTGGGTAAATTATTTGTAGAGATGGAAAGTTATGCCTTAACTGAGGCCGAATTCAGTATTAACCTTGACGACAAGGACATGGCAGCCTCAATCTTCGTCAGGAAGAAGCCACTAGGTATGAAAGTGACACCCGAAATGGCCAGCTACAGGGTTAAATTCCGCGAACAGGATGGTAAATATTATTTCGCCTATGCACGTGCCGAAGTGGAATTCAAATGCAACTGGAAAAGAAAACTTTTCAATAAAACCTATACAACAATGTCAGAAATAGCCATAACTGACAGGACGGAAGAAGAAGTCGTAAAATTCACAGCCAGAGAGAAAATTAAAAAAGGTGATATCTTTACCGAACAGCTGAGTGCTTTTGCTGATCCGGATTTCTGGGGTGAGTATAATGTTATTGAACCCGACCAGAGCATAGAATCAGCTATAAGGAAACTTAACCGCAGGCTCAGGTGGGATGAACTATTCGATAAATAATATATGGTAAGAGACAGAGATATTATCAGGAGGATAAGGAACGGGGATATCAAGGAATTTGAGAGCCTGTTCCGTTCCTCCTATAATGCTCTGGTTAATTACGCAAGAACGATTCTTAAGGATACAGATACATCGGAAGAAATAGTACAGGAACTTTTTTATGTATTATGGCGCGACAGGAAAAAGATTATGATAAACAGCTCTGTTAACGCTTATATCTTCCGGGCTGTTTACAACCGCTGCCTTCACTATATTGAGCATAAAAAGGTTGTGATGAGACACGAAGACGAAATCAGGGGCAGAATGGATACGGCTGGCAAAGACCCTGCAGAAGAAATGAACTATAAGGAACTGCATGATAAAATGACAAGGATAATTGAAAAACTGCCTGAAAGGGCGGCGAAAATTTTTTGCATGAGCCGCTTTGAAGGAATGAAATATGAGGAGATAGCCAGGGAACTGTCAATCTCTGTTAAAACGGTGGAAGCAAATATGGGTAAAGCATTAAAAGAATTCAGAAAAGAATTGTCAGTATAGATACAAGATGAAAAAAGAAAAAAAATATAGTAACAATATGGAAGATAAGGAGAGAATTATGTTTGATGACTTTCTTTCCGGACAAAAGCAGGCTGTTCAAAAATACTGGATGGAAATGGATGTAACTGTAAAAAATGAAAAAGTAGATACCGATAAAGCATGGAATAAGCTTTATAAGAGACTGAAAACAGATAAGCTTATCCGGGGAAGGAATATATTCAGAACCACAGCCGTCAGAATAGCCGCTTCTGTAATTATTATTATCGGACTGACCTTCACAGGCCTTTATATTGGCACAAACATATTTGAAAAAAGCAACGATAATATTACCACTGCAGGTATGAACCAGAAAAATGTCAGGGTTGAACTCCCGGATGGAAGTACCGTATTCCTCAACAGGAATTCAAGTATCCGGTACCCCGGTAAATTTGAGGGTCGGACAAGAAGCGTGAAGCTGGAGGGAGAAGCTTACTTTGATATCCGTAATGATGCCTCCAGACCATTTACTGTTGATGCAGGAGAAGCCAATATAACAGTGCTGGGAACATCCTTTAATGTAAATTCCGGGAACAACAGGGTTGAAGTCCTCGTTACTTCCGGAAAGGTCATGCTGAAAAGTAACAGGGGAGAAGAGTCCGTAACACTGGAACAGGGGGATTTCGGCCTGGTAGCCGATAACTCAGCTTTAAAAACACATAACGATGATCCTAATTATTTATCATGGAAAACCAATGTGTTAATATTTGAAGGCGACAGCCTGGGTAAAGTGATCTCCGACCTTAAAAGAGTTCATAATATCAACATAGAAACAGAAAATGATGAAATCAGGAATCTGAGAGTATCTTCAGTTTTCGATAATCAATCACCTGAAACAATTATCCGTATTATTTGTACTACTTTTAACCTTGAATATTATAAGGAGGGAGATAAATATTTCCTGGATACAAAATAAAGGTTAAAACATTAAATGGATGTACTAGCTTATGCCGGAAAAAATATAGTGACCAGAAGTCTTGTTATAATGATTCTCTTTATAACAGGTTCTTCTTTTTTACATGCCCAGGAAAACATACTTGATTCCCGACTCTCACTAAGAATCAATGAGGCAAGCATATCAACGGTTCTGAAATCCCTGTCACGGAAAACAGGCTATTATTTCACTTATGACACAGACCTGGTAGAGCCTGAAAATCTTACAAGCGTAAAAACTGAAAAACTTCCCCTGAAAAGTATTCTTGATACCATCTTCCAGGATAAAGTGCTGAATTATTCAGTGATTGACAACCATATAATAATTTACCGTTCTGTAAATGATTCAACACCCCTGCTCAGGGAAGAAGGAAGGGAACCTGTATATATCCTTACAGGTAAAGTAACAGATGCGGAAAATGGACAGCCCCTCCCCTATGCTTCTGTGAGCGTTGAGTACCGTGGCAAGGGTACCATATCAAATTACGAGGGTGAGTATACCCTTAAGCTGGCAAAAGACTACCTTGATGATACCCTTGTAGTGTCGTACCTTGGTTTCTACAACAGGAAAATACCTGTCAGCCAGGCTGTAAACAGCCACTTCAATATTTCACTCACCAGGATGTATGTCCCTATCCCCGAAGTACTGATAAGAAACAGGGAGCCCATGGAACTGATATGGAAGGTAAAGGAAAATATTCCCGGGAATTATGGAAGCACGCCTGTCCAGATGACTGCTTTCTACCGTGAATCCGTTGCAAAGAGAAATAAATTGCTGACATATTCGGAAGCTGTGCTTAATATGTATAAAAGCTCTTACACGGCCACCCTTTTCAATGACCAGATAAAGATCTACAAGAGCCGGAAAATAAATAACCTTGAACCCTCAGACACCCTTACTTTCAAACTAAGATCAGGCATGGATGGCTGCCTTTTCCTCGACGGGGTTAAAAACACCTTTGATTTTCTCAGTGCCGAAAGTTTTTCCGATTATGATTACCGGATGACCGATATAATAAATATTGGCGAAGAGGCTGCCTTCGTTATTGAATTTGAACAGAAAGAGCACCTTGATGATATTGCCCTGCCCAAAGGTTCAATCTATATAAACACAAGCAACTATGGTATACATGCCGTTGATTTTGAGATTAACGATGATTATATTGATAAACTTGAAAGATCATATATCCAGCAGGCTGCAAAGGGATTTAATGTTAAGATAAGGTCGGCAAAATACCGTGTCAATTACCGTTATATCAATAAGAGGTATTACCTTAACCATGTGAGGGGTGATCTTGAGTTTTATGCAAGAAAGAATAACAGGTTGTTTGGCAATACCTATACGATCTTTTTCGAAATGGCTGTCACAGATATTGATACGGTAAATGTACACCGATTTGCCCGGGAAGAACGTGCCCCCCTGCATTCAATTTTCTCCGAGACTATTAGCAGCTACGACCGTCAGTTCTGGGGAACTGATAATTATGTCGGCCCGGAAGAAAGCATCAAGGAAGCCCTGTCCAGGATAAATGCCCGCCTGGACGAATATAAAACTAATAACTCTCAATAATCCTGTTGAGCTCGCTGAGATCTGGTGTTAAAATAATCTCCGTACGCCTGTTTTTTCTCCTTGCTTCTGCAGTTTTTGCATTATCCACGGGCAGGTATTCTCCCCTTCCTGCTGCAGTAAGCCTCCTGGGATCAATACCGGTGCCATCCAGCAATACCCTTACAACCGTAGTTGCCCTCTTTACACTGAGATCCCAGTTATCCTGTATGGGACCTCCGGATGAAATATAAGGAACATCATCGGTATGTCCCTCAATTGTAACCTGTATATCAGGATTATTTTTCAATACGGCGGCAAGCTTCCTCAAAGCGTTGCGGCCATTGGCATCGATATTATAACTACCTGTGCGGAAGAGTAACTTTTCTTCAAGTGAAACATAGACCTTGCCATTCCTCACCGAGACTGTGAGTCCATCTCCTTCAAAGCCATATAATGCATCTGAGACCTTGTTTTTCAAATCCTTTACTATCCTTGTCTGATCCTCCAGTATCTGTTCCAACTCGCTTAGCCTGACATCCCTCTGTTCTAGTTCATATGACAACTGGTCGAGTTCAGCCCTCCTGGCTTCCATATTCATCTCCAGTTGCCGCATCAGGTCCTCCTTGTTCTGAATGTTTTCCTGTGCTTCCTGCAATTCTCTCAGCAAACGCCTGGTCTCAGTAACATTACCCCTGATCAGATCCTCCTGGGCATTTTGCAGCTCGGTATAGCGGTTATTGAGATTGCTGTATTCAGCCCTGGCCTGGGCAAGTTCCTGCGTCAGGTTTTCTTTTTCCTCTTCAAGGCCGGCAAGTTCTTCCTCAATTGACCCGAGCCTGGCAGCCATCTCCCTGTTTCTCATCGAAAGGTCAAGGTTCTCCGTTTTAAAGGCATCCCTTTCGTTCATATATTGCACACTCTTGTCATGCAGGGTTCTGTACCTTCCTCCCGGGATACAGGAACCAAGAGCTAATATAGTTGATATACAAATTATTAAATATAACTTCATTTTAATCATAACTCGATTTTTAAAAAACTACCCGAATATTGCGTTTACATGCAAAAATAGTAAATTCCATGTTCCTTCATACAAAGCATATAGTAATAATATTTTTATCTTTGCATCACCGTACTAAATATTTTAAATAGAGCATGTACGACCTGCTTAACACGATTTCTTCACCTGACGACCTGAAAAAACTCAAGCCTGAGGAACTGATTGTTCTTAGCAGGGAACTGAGGCAGTTTATTATAGACGTTGTAAGCTGTAATCCCGGTCATTTCGGGGCAAGCCTGGGAGTTGTTGAGCTAACCATAGCACTTCATTATGTATATAATACACCCCATGACAGGATAGTATGGGATGTGGGTCACCAGGCATACGGACATAAAATACTTACCGGCAGGCGTGAAAACTTCCATACAAACCGTAAATACAAGGGCATAAGCGGATTCCCAAAACGTGAAGAAAGTGAATTTGATTCCTTCGGCGTGGGTCATTCATCAACATCCATTTCTGCAGCCCTGGGAATGGCAAAGGCCGCAAAACAAAAAGGCGAAAAAAGACGTGTCATAGCTGTTATCGGCGATGGTGCAATGACTGCAGGTCTTGCCTTCGAAGGTCTTAATAATGCAGGTATTGAGAAATCTGATATCCTCGTCATACTTAACGATAATAATATAGCCATCGATCCTAATGTGGGTGCATTGAAGGAGTATCTCCTTGATGTCACAACAAGTAAGACTTATAATAAATTCAAAGACGAGGTCTGGAATGTGCTGGGCATGATAAGCAAGCTGGGACCCAATGCCCAGACTCTTGCCAGCAAACTTGAAACCGGCATAAAAAGCACAATACTGAGGCATTCAAACCTTTTTGAGGCAATGAACTTCAGGTATTTCGGGCCTATCGACGGCCATGACATACTTCATCTCATCAGGATACTTGAAGACATGAAAAGGATACCGGGGCCAAAACTTTTGCATTGTATCACAAAAAAAGGTAAGGGCTTCCCCCAGGCTGAAATCAACCAGACAAAATTCCATGCCCCCGGCTTATTCGATAAGGTTACCGGAGAACTCACCCGGCCCGACGAAACAAAAAAACCACCCCGCTTCCAGGATGTCTTCGGGCATACCATCCTTGAACTGGCCAGGCAGAATGATAAAATTGTGGGTGTAACACCGGCTATGCCCACCGGATGCTCACTAAATATAATGATGAAGGAAATGCCTCACAGGGCTTTTGACGTGGGGATAGCCGAGCAGCATGCGGTTACCTTTTCTGCAGGTATGGCCTCTGAAGGGATGATCCCCTTCTGTAATATCTACTCAACATTTATGCAAAGAGCCTATGACCAGGTTATACATGATGTGGCCCTGCAGAACCTGCATGTAGTATTTTGCCTCGACCGGGGAGGACTCGTTGGTGACGACGGGGCAACACACCATGGCTTTTTCGACCTTTCATATATGCGTGTGCTGCCTAATATGGTGGTTTCAGCACCCATGGACGAAATAGAACTGCGCAACCTGATGTATACGGCACAGCTTGAGAAAAATGCAGGTCCTTTCAGCATACGCTATCCAAGGGGAGTGGGACTGAATCTCGACTGGCAGAAGCCTTTTGAAGAGCTTCCCGTTGGCAAGGCACGAAAGCTGGCATCAGGAAAAAAAGTTGCTGTACTGACGATTGGTCACCCCGGAAACAGTGCAGCCCGGGCAGTGAAAAAGCTGGCCGCCGAAAAAATAATGATCACTCACTATGATATGCGCTTTGTGCAGCCATTGGATGAAGAAGTATTGCACGAGGTATTTAAAAATCATGAAACCGTTATAACCGTCGAAGATGGAATGCTCAAGGGAGGCTTCGGTTCAGCAGTACTTGAATTCATGGCCGATAATAACTATAATGTCATGGTCAAAAGACTTGGCGTACCCAACTACTTCATCGAACAGGGCACCCAGATTGAACTGAAGAAGGAGTGCGGTTTTGATACCGATGGGATATACGATACCCTTAAAGAAATGCACAATAAGATTAAGGATTGAACAGTTAAACAGTTGAACATAAGAAAAGAAGCGCATGTTGCGCTTCTTTTCTTATTTGAGGTGTTTCTCCAAATAATCGGTATACTGGTGCATCAGCAAGAGATAGGTTGTCATATCCGTTGCTATCCCATGTGCTCCGGGTGGATATATTTTCAGGTCGATATTCTTACCTGCCATATTGAAGGCATTCACCAGATGGAAGGTATTCTGCGGATGTACATTATCATCCAGCAGGGAATGAGCCAGTAAAAGGTAACCATCGAGGTTTGCGGCGTGAGTTGTTACCGCCGATTGCCTGTAGCCTTCAGCATTGTCATCCATAAGCCCCATATACCTTTCAGTAAGTATGCAATCATACAGGATGTGATCGGTAACGGGCGCAGCCACCAGTGCAACCTTGAAGACCCCGGGATGGGTAAGCATCGTATAACTTGAAGTGTAGCCTCCGTAACTATGACCTCTTATGGCCATATTATCACCGTCGACCCATGGCTTGGATGCAAGGTATTTTGCCGTCTCAACAAAATCATTTGATTCCCACCTGCCCAGTTGCCTGTGCACTACCTTTTCAAAATCATATCCGTAGCCTCCATTACCCCTGTTATTGACTGAAGCAATAATAAAACCCTCCTGTGCCAGCCACTGGTGCCAGCCATTTGTTCCGAAAGAATTAAAAACTCCCTGTGAACCGGGACCTCCGTAAATATCGAGTAATAATGGATATTTCCTGTTCTCGTCAAAATCAACCGGTTTAATAAGGTAAGCATCCAGCTTCTGTCCGTCAGAGGTGGTGAAGCTGAACATCTCCTTAGGTGCGTATACATGGGATTCAAGGAAAGCTTTTACCCTGGTGTCGTCAGAAAATTTTTCTATTACCTTGCCTTTTGAGCTCATAAGGACAGTCGCGGAAGGCGTGTTTACATCTGAATATGTATCAAAATAATATTTCCCATTGTCGGAAACATTTACGCTGTGATGACCTGTTGTTGTGGTAAGTCGTTTCTTCCCTGATCCGTCAAATTTTATTTCAAAAAGATTTTGTTCCGTGGGGGCAATCTCCGTTGATACATAATACAGGACACCTTTTTTCGTATCAATGGCTTCTATGCCCTTAACTTCCCACTTGCCCTCAGTTACACGGTTGATAATATTGCCCTCGTAATCGTACCGGTAGATATGCGCCCAGCCGTCACGTTCCGATATCCAGAAGAACTCTTCAATGTCGTCAGGGAAATAAATGAGGTGAAGATTGCCGGCAAAAAAATCAAATATATCAATCCATGCATCCGATTTCTCTTCCATTACAAGCTTCCTGCTACCGTCTGTCACGTCATAGAACCATATTTTCATATGGCTCTGTATGCGGTTCATCCACATAACTGCCAGGGTATTTGGTCTGGCTGTCCAGTATAGTCGCGGGATATATCCGCCTTCCATGTCAATGTCAAGCCACTCCTTTGTACCGGCATCAGTAGAAATTACACCAATTCTTACCTGTGGAGGATTATCTCCCACTTTCGGGTATGGAACTTCCATATATTCGGGATGATGACCGGAAAAATCGGTCAGTTTATATATCGGGACTTCAGTTTCATCTGATTGCCAATATGCTATGTATTTACTGTCATTCGACCATGACCATCCCTGCACCAGTCCGAACTCCTCTTCCTGGGCCCATCCGAACCGGCCGTTGTATACCTGTTCGTGTGCATCATCGGTAAATTGTATATGCTTACCTGTCTCAGGAACATATTCGTAAAGATTGCCATCCTTGCCATAAGCCACCTTCTTCCCGTCGGGTGAAATCTCAGCGGAAAAAGCCTGTTCCACTATAAGTTCAAGAGTTTTCTCCTTGAGGGAATACAGGTAATAATCAGAATTGCCCGAATAGCGCCATATAGGATTGAAGTTACACTGGAAAAGAATATACCTGTAATCTTTCGTCCAGGCAAAAGAAACATACCTGAATGTTTGTTCCGTTCCCGGGAACCTCAGGTTCTCATTTGAAAAAACCTTCTCCTCCTGTCCCGTTTTAACTGTCCTGATCCATATCTCCTGTACGAACTGGTCATTACGTGTGAAGGAGAATTTCTCACCCTCTTCTATCCAGTTTATATTTGACGGGGCCCCTCCGGTATTAAGGTTCCCGGCAGACATTAAAGCCTCACGCAGGCTCAGGTATCTTTCCTTCTGTGCCTGTGCAGGAATAAAAAGCAAAATTGAAAATATAACAATAAGTAATTTTCTATAATCTTTCATGATCTTGGTTTTATTGTTTTTCATTCGTGTAAAATTTTATAATTAATTGAATATAACTTAATTAAAAATTTGAGAACGAAAGCAAGCGCTTACTCACAGTAAAAATGTTCGTGAGCTCGCTGTGCCCGGTTCGCTCCCGCATGAAAAATTCAATCATCTTCTATTGTGAAGTAAGAGATTAAATTTATTCATGCTTGTTTCATTGTATAAAGCTAATGAATTCATTGGAATAATGAATTACCCGCTTTCGCCGGCGCAGGTCTCCATACCTGTGTCGCGGGGCTCCGTCGAGCTCACAGGACTCATATCCCGAATACTCGGGGTACTCGCCCTGCCCGGTTCCGGACCTGTGCCATACTCTGGCGGATAGTATGGATTGATGGTAAACTGGAATACATATATTTAAAAAGGTTTATTAATTTTAATGTTTAAATGCACAAAAATTATAAGGATATCAACATGAAAAATCTACCAGCCTAGTTGTGCAACTTTTTTTCTGTAAAATCATAAAGCCACGGTTATTTCTTTTTCTTTCTTTATTTGTAATTCACCAGCAGGAGCGCGCTCCTGCTGGTGAAGCTGCTTTTCCTCCTCAAAGACT
>DRFJ01000015.1 GCA_011050615.1 Bacteroidota bacterium | reverse complement strand
GTCAGTATGTGATAAATTTTTCATAATTATTTGGATAAAACAAAAGTATAAAGACAAAAGGAAAAAGTAAACAGGAAAAATGGAAAACTTCAGCCTCCGATATTATAAAAGTACCCTCTCCGGTTTACGGTTCCACAGGCAGGTTTATTCTTCAGAGCCATTATTATTGCCTGTTCAGCTCCCGGTTTTCCTATATCATATTCGAGTTCGCTGAAAAGGCAAGGTTTTACTTTCCCGTCAGAAGTAAGTCTCAGCCTGTTACACCTGGCACAATTGCCGCCATCGCCACCTTCAACAACTCCAAATTCGCCACGCCCGAGGTCCATTTGCCTGATATATCTTACCTCAAGTCCTTTTTTCTCTGCGAAGGAAGTCACCATCCTGGCATCCGGTTCATCTTTTGATTCCTTTACCACGCAATTAAGTTTCACCGGTGTCAGTCCGTTTTCAATAGCAGCATCGATACCTTCCAGGGTATCATCAAGTCTTCCTCCCCTTGTAAGCCAGGTAAATTTAAAAGGGTCCATTGAATCGATGCTGACATTCACCCTGCCGAGTCCGGCCCGGGCAAGTTGTTGCGCATATTTACCAAGGAGTGTTCCATTTGTGGTCATTGACAGGTCTTTTATTCCTTTTAATCCCGCGAGCATCTCAACGAGAACAGGCAGGTCTTTCCTCACCAGCGGCTCCCCTCCTGTCAGTCTCACCTTATCAATACCCATATTTACTGCCACGCGGGTAAAGTCAGTTATCTCATCATAACTCAGAATTTCCTCATGGCTGATTAGTTTTATACCCTCCGCCGGCATACAATAGCGGCACCTGAGGTTACACCTGTCGGTTACAGATATCCTTAAATAATTTATTCTCCTGTTAAATCTGTCGTACATCAACAATCTCTCCTTTTTTTATTTCACCTACTCCTATGGGAACCTTCATAACACCATAGGCACCGGGCAGGGCATTTATATGTGCTGAACCATGGTATTCCACCGGAACAACTGTTTCATCATCGTTTATAAGGACAGGCACCCATGCCAATCTCCGCGTTCTTCTGCGTGTAAAATTGCCCGCCAGTTTATGTTTCCTGAACTCACAGCCAGTGTCAGCACCCATTGCTCTCATAATCATTGGCCTTACCAGCATTTCAAACTGGATAAATGAAGACACGGGGTTCCCTGGCAGGCCAAATATAAGGGCTTCATCATGGACTCCGAAAGTTGTTGGTTTTCCCGGTTGGACGGCTATCCTGTCAAAAAGGATCTGCACTCCTGCTTTTTTCATTACGGCCGGAACCTCATCATAGTCTCCCATTGACACTCCACCGGTTAGAAGCACAATATCGCATTCTTTAATGGCCTTTGAAAGCATATTTAATGTTGGTTCTTCATCATCGGGGGCAATCCCATAATAGACAGCTTTTCCTCCTGCCCTTGTTACCTGGGCTATTAACTGGCAGGCATTGCTGTTTCGTATCTGTGCAGGACCGGGTTTATGACGGGGCTCCACCAGTTCGTTACCGGTACTTATCACGCCTACCACCGGACGTTGTTTTACAGCCACCATTACCGCTCCCACGGTGGCCATCACTGCAATATCCTGGGGAACAATGATTTTCCCTGCTTTAAGGACAGTATCCCCAACTCGTATATCCTCACCGAGTTTAGCAATATTATCCTTCCCCGCCTTCCCGGTAAATCTAACCCTTCCATCCTGTTCCTCCGCATCTTCAACCATAAAGACCCAGTCAGTTCCTTCAGGCATGGCTGCACCGGTCATTATTTTAACACATCTGCCTTCTGTCACCGGTCCTGATGCCACCTGTCCGGCAGGAACGACCTCATTTATTATAAGCTCCCTGCCCAGGTCAACCCTTCGGCAAGCGTAACCATCGACAGCAGTTTTATTAAAGGGGGGCATATCGATATCGCTTTTAATATCTTCGGCCAGAACCCTGGCCAGCGAATCCATGAAGGGAATAAATTCAATGTCCTTTTCAGGCTTATATTGTTTTGTAATTGTATGAGCTTCTTCGTAAGTAATCATATTCCCAATTATTTTATATAACCTTCAGTTTATCGGCTGAAAAGAACAAAAATACAGTTTGTTCCTGATTTAAGGATAAGCGTTCAAAATCCTTATTGCTTACCAGTACATGAAAGAGGTCGCCGGCATCAATAAATACTTCATAAGCTGATTCGGCCCTGTTCAGTTCCCTTACTATCCCTTTAATACAATTATCACTGTCCTTTTGTTCCTTCAAGGACAGGTTTATTGCATCACTTTCTATAATCATCAAGCCATTTTCAGGGTAGTCACCTTCGGGTAATTTATATTTAAGCTTACCTGATACAGCAACATGCCTGCCTTCTTCAGGGCTTATTTTAACACTAAAAAAATTCCTTACACCGGCAAAGCGGGCAACAAATTTATTTACCGGCTTTGAGAACACCTCATCAGGTATGCCTGTCTGAATTATCCTGCCATTATGTATAACACCCACCCGGTCAGCCAGTCGTATAGCCTCACCGTAGTCATGTGTCACATGGAGCATAGTCATGCCCATGCTATTAATTTTCCTGAGCAGCCTTCTCACTTCATCTCTCAGCGTGGTGTCGATGGAAGCCATGGGCTCATCCAGTAATATTATATCAGGGGATGTCACAAGGGTACGGGCTACAGCTACTCTCTGCCTTTCGCCCCCGGAAAGATCATCCGTTCTACGATCCAGCAAATGTGCTATGTTGACGTTTTCAGCCATCCTTCTTACGGCAGCCTGTATCTGTTTCCGCGGCAGGTGTCTTATTTTCAAGGCGTAGGCGATATTTTCATAGACCGTAAGATGGGGAAATATTGCAAAATCCTGGAAGACCATACCTGTCTTCCTGTTCTGAATTTTTTCTCTGGTAATCTCTTTGCCATTAAGAAAAATACTCCCGCTGTCAGGTGACCTGAGGCCCGCAATTATTTCCAGCAGCTGTGACTTGCCTGCCCCGGAGCGTCCAAGCAGGATAAAATATTCACCTTTTGAGATTTCAAGCTTAATATCTTTCAGTGCAAAGTTATCGTAGCTTTTTGATATATTTTTCAGTTCAAGCATTTAACTGTTATTCACCCTTACTTTTACAAGGCTCCTGTTAGCCCTGTTCGAAAAAATCCTTATAAGAATAAAAATTACCAGGGCTACCAGTATAAAGAAGACTGAGGCGGGCCTGGCATAAGACAGACCAAACTGATTGAAGCGTTCATAGATCAGTACAGGGGCTGTCATCGGATGATAGGCAATGATTACAATAGCCCCGAATTCGCTCATTCCCCTGGCAAACATCATTATAAATCCTGAAGCTATATTTCGCCATGTCAGGGGTAAAGAGACCGTAAAAAACATTTTCACCGGTGAAGCTCCCAGGTTCATGGCAGCTTTTTCAAGTCTGACCGGTACAGCCGCAAAACCGTCTCTTGCCGCATTAATCAGGAAGGAGAGACTTACAAAAGCCATGGCCAGGGCAATGCCTACCGGATTGCCCACCAGGTTCAGCCCGATTAAATCGGCTGCTTTTCCGAGCAAGCCATCACGTGAAATAAAACCCAGAAGAGCTATCCCGGCTGCAGAATGGGGTAAAACTACCGGAAGATCGATAAGGCCCTGGATTATTCTCTTCCCGGGAAAATTATACCTTGCCATCATCCACGCGAGAGGTATGGCCATAAAGGCAAATACCAGGGTAGCCATAAAGGCAACCGAAAGTGTCAGCCATACACTGTCCTGAACCTCATCATCCTTTACTGTCTGAAAGAATTCAGAGGGAGATGTATCCAGCACCATTCCCACCAGTGGTGCCAGTATAAAGAGAAGCACCAGGGATGACAATGCCAGTATTATCCAGTGAAATGTACTTCGGGTATCCATTTAACTACGTATTTGTAAGAAAGCCTACGGTTATGAATAGGTTTGCATGTCGGCAAAAATATAAATAATAGTTTAAATGCAGGAACTTTATCTGTTAAAGTATTCCCGGAGTTTAGCAGGCATGTTTGTAGCGGGACCTTCAAGGTGAAGGTTCAGCGGTGACTGGCCATTCTCACGGAGTACCGTCCTGCCTTTCTCCCCGAGAAAATAGTAGAGGAAATCCACTGCTGCCTCCCTGTTAGGTGCTTCATTGAGCAGGGTAATACCATAGATCATGCTGCTTCCTTTTATTGGCATTGTTTCTCCCGGCCGTTCACCTGTGATATCAACGCTTACAGAGTTATAGTTATCTTCAAATGAGGGATCAGAAAGATTTATTTCGGGCTGAAGGCTGATATAATCGAGTCCATGCTGCTCACAAACCGACTTATACTGGACGATATAATCAAGGGCCTTTGCTTCCATCAGTGCAACGAGGTCAACCTCCTTGGGTCTCACCATGTTCAGATCCTTGGCCGTAAGGATTTCAGCCAGGCTGTCCTGTTGATAGCAGACTGCTGCGAGCTTAAACATCATTACAGTACGATAGCCGCAGGGGTCGGCATCCGGATCAGACCTGCCGTACACAACATCCTTTCTGGCAAGTATATCGTACCAGTTATCAGGACTTATAAGGTCGGCATACTTTGATTTGTCGTGGCAGGCAATAACCAGTTCATTTGTAGCAAACCAGATATTCCAATCGGTATACCCGGGCATGAGAAATTTTTCAATCACCTTATGGTCTGCTGAAGCCATTATATCGCAGGGCTTGCCCAGCTCGGTTATCTTGCGGGCACAGGCTACGCTTCCCGCTCCTTCAAGCTTAATATCCACACCCGGATTCATATCCATATATTCAACTGATATCTCCTTCAGTGGAACGGAAAGGCTTCCGGCATGAAAGATTATTATTTCAGTCTTATGGCTTCTGCCGCATGATGCCGGGACAATGGCAGGGATTACAAGCAGAATGGTTAATTTTCTACAAATACTTCTCACCAGCTTTATTTATTAATACTCCAGAAAAATTTTCTTGTAACCTCTTTCATTGAGGTATTGAACTGATTGGTAAGTTCATTATAGGCATCGACCAGTTCATTGCCTTCCCTGCTCAGATTTGTATGCCCTCCCTTGGCTCCTCCGCGATGCTTTTCAACAAGGGGAAAACCCAGTTTTTCTTCCACCTCTTTCAGAATACCCCAGGCTTTGCGGTAACTTATTTTCATTTCATTGGCTGCCGAAGCGAGTGATCCTGTTTTCCTGACTGCATTCAGGAGGTCAAAACCTTCCGGTTTGAAAATTTTCTCATCGTCTACAGTTTCGAGGTTAATCTGGTATTTCAGGAATACATTATAATATTTTGAACCTTTGGGACCAGCCATGCTTATTAATTTGAGAGGTCTGCCATGGGGCAGGCCTGGTTGAACAAGTTGAAAGAATTTTATTATTTATAAAGGCATCTGTAAGCTGTGGCTTCCCTGACCTTTAGTTTGAAGCTTGTATCTTTATCAACGATGAATGTCTCCCCCTCCTTATAATCTTTCCAGCCGGATTCACCGGGCAGCATTACAGTGAGCATGCCGGATACAACCTTCATATGCTCAATGGCCGATGTGCCGAATTCGTACTCACCGGGTGCCATAACTCCTATAGTAGCAGGCCCTTCTTCATTTTCATAGGCAATCGATTTAACCTTGCCGTCAAAATATTCATTTACTTTAAACATTATTTCAAATTTTTGTGAATAATAATATGTTCAACTGATACACAAATTTAAAGTTTTATTCCATTTGAATAATAAATATCATCTCTACTCCACAAGAAGAATATAAGCCAGCTTAGCCCCTTTAAGATGTCTGTCGGCAAAAAAGTCGGCGCCAGGGTGGACAATAAAGCGACCATCCTCATTATCCGGCTCATCAAGCAGCAACACCTCGGCCATATCCGTACGGTTGAGTATTTCAGAGAGTGTAAAGACAACCCTGTAGGCATCTTTTGCTCCAATAGCTATCATTCCCCTTGCCAGGTCAGTATTTGAGAATTTAAATTTTTGCTTCAATACGCCGGACAATGGTACGCCCGTATAATTACACGGACCTTTGAGGCCTTTATGCATACCGAAAAAAACAAGATCATGACTGATTATAATATCCCTGCCCGTTTCAGCAGCATTAATGATAGTTGTCTTAGCTCCTTGTCCCTTGATTTCAATCGTTGGGGAGAAAAGCGGGCGAAGTCCCTTGCTTCCGGGAAAGCTTTCAGGGAAAGAACGGATAATAATTTTTGATGGACGGTCAATATTTCTTACAGTAATATAATCATTTGAGGCAATGAGGCGTATCTTTTCAGGCAGGGGCCACTTATCATCTGAAGCGGAGGGAAAAACAGGCCGGACATGGGTGGCAAGTATAATATCATGATTATCCTGGGTATAAAACAGCTCTCCCCAGCTGAACACTGCCTTATCGCCCCTGTCATTTTCCACCACCACAAAAACATCGGTATTAAGGCCGAATTCACTTTTATTATATTTTGAAACCACGTAATCCTTTACGATATCTGATAGTGAATAGCCTGTGTACTGGAAGGCTCCCCGGAATTCCGGAGCGGAATTGACCCGTGCAGGAAAAAATTCTTTTACCATTACCGTACGCGACTGAAGTTTTTCTACACAGGCCTGCCCGGGATTAAGTATCTCGCCGCTGACACAGGGCATTTTGCCATCCAGTTTTACAGCCCTTTCATTATCATAGGGATCATTATTATACTTAGCCCTGATTACGGGATTGTCAAGGTAATTCTGCAGTTCACCGGGCTTAAGTGTTTCCCCCGATACAACATCCGGGTCCTGTGCAAGTCCGCATGCAAAAAAAGATATTGCTAATAAGAGTAAGGCATATTTCTTCATATTATCATGTAAAAAGTGAATCAGGAAGCGAATATAATTTTTTTGCATAACGCTTGCAAATGTTATACAATAGCTTCAGGGCTTCAGGAGTTAAGATGTTCAGATCGTATATTGAATCGTTAAATCGCCAAATCGTTGAAGTGGTGAGGCGGTGAAGCGCAGGCTGGGTGAGTCACCTGGTCACCGGGGGCGAATCCTTCGGGACCGGCGAAGATGAGTGTGGGGTTCGGCTCCACACCATACTTAGCCTGACAGCTTCCGGATCCGTCGCTGCGCTCAGGATGACATCACTGGTAATTTTTTACCACCTCTATTAATTCGGGCAGGTCCATGCCGATTTTTTTAAGGAATTCAATTTTTGGAACACCGTTGCTGTTCCATCCCCTCCTCTTATAAACGGCATCAACCAGGTCTTCATATCTTTTTTCCCTGTATTTACGTGTGATGGCTATTTTTTCCTCAACAGACTTAGCTTCCGGGTCGACACCTATCAATTCCTTCATCTGCTTATCATATCTTTCTGCCCTTGATTCATATTCCTCAACTGTCACCGGCCCTGCTGCACGGTAGGGTTGCCTGTCGTGTTCACGGGTACCGTAACCCCTTCTGAGGTTAAATATTCTCTGGAAGTTATATACTCTTTCGGAGTCTTCTATCATTCGTTGCTTGTCAAATTCCCTCCCGGTAACAGCTTTATAGATTGTGACGTAATTATCGACATGTTCGGGTACTTTAGCAGGTTCATCCGTTTCGGCATTATTTTCGGGTTCAACATCGTTCCATGGAAGTTTGCATAAACCCACGAGTCCGAACCAGGTACGGAACATGGGGAAATAGTGGAGGGCTTCAGCCTTATCCTCGAATGTAGGTATCTGGTTGTTGACCATATCCATGAAAATAAGCCAGGCCTCATCATGCTGAGGTCCCTTGTTAGTCATAGCAAAACCGCCCTGCTGTGCAAGTGATTCCTTGGAGATATACTCAGAATATTCCAGCCCTTTATTCTCCATTCCAATATCATTCAGGAAGGCGGGATCGCCCCAGCCTTTTTCCATAAACATCTGTTTCATCTTCCGAACGCCCATTCCGGCCACCTTGCCAAATCCTTCACCCCGGCTCAGCATATGCATAAGTTCCATTGCTGAATCAGCATTCCCGAAATTAAGTTTCAATCCACCTGTTCTTTCCTCGTTAAGTATACCGTTCTCATAACATTCCATAATAAAGGCAAGGAGGGTGCCCCAGGTAATTGTGCATATCCCGTAGGTATCACAATAGAAATTGGCTTCAAGGATATAATCAGTGCTGAAAATGCCGCAGTTTGAGCCCAGTCCGCCAGCGCTCTCATATTCAGGTCCGTCAACAATCACTTTCTGTCCTTTATAGGGACCGGTACGAACAACATAATCATCAGCGCCTTTCGAACATGACATATTACATCCTATCCAGCATCCGTCGGGTATTCCCTGAGTGAATATCCTTTTCCATTCGTCAGAATGGATTTTTATGGCATCGGGATGGCTTCCGAACTTGTAATTATTTGTAGGCAGGAGATCATGATCATTCATAATTTCTATGAGATGGGCCGTTCCCACCTCTTTCATTCTGGCCTGTTTATGATCGAGTTCACGCATTTCACGGTTAAAGCGTTTTCCCCTCTCCATAATGGCCTTCAGGTCAACTACATTGTTCAGGTTCCCTTTAACGCCGGGCACCTTGCATACCAGTGCTTTAATTTTCTTATCACGAAAGACTGTTCCAATACCACCCCTTCCGGCCTGTTTCATTCTAACAACTTTTCTCTTGGGGTCATAGAAACTGAAATTGAGCATCCCGATCAGGGAATTTTCAGCAGCACTTCCACTGGAAACAACGGCAACATTTTTCTTGTCTTTTTCATCATCTGCGTACATCCCGGTAAGTTGTTCTGCCAGCACATGGCTGTCGACAGCCTCAGCAGGAGCTTCATTAATTTCTATCCTGTGATTAATACCATCGATGTATACAATAACATCTTTTTCAGCCTTACCCTGCAGTTCCAGCGCATCATAACCGGCAAACTTAAGAAAGGGACCAAAAAAACCTCCCACGTTACTGTCCATGACAGAATCGGTCTGGGGAGATATTGATACTACAAGAGATTTGCCGGTGCCTGAATACTGTGTTATACCACCAATAGGTCCGGAAGAAATAATTATCTCATTCTTAGGATCATTCCAGGGTGTTCCCGGGTCGGTAGCATCCCATAAGAGCCTTAGTCCGTAGCCCTTACCTCCTATGAATTTTTCTTTCATTAAAGGGGGAACGTCCTTTTCCCTTATCTCTTTCGTACCAACATTAATGTAGAGTATCTTATCAGTATACCCCTTATCCAGCGGAACCCAGTCATAGGAATATTCCTTCAGTAATTTGTGCCTGTCCTTAATTGCCTGTATGTCCATTTCTTATAAGTTATTAATATTAATATTTCCCAATGTATAAATCAACCACAAGTTAAAGCCCAAATATAGAGGATAAAATGACATATATCAATATGTTAATGTTTACATAACGGTAATAGCAGAGAGAGATGAATTATGATCCGGAATCTGAAACATGAAGAATGAAACCTGAGCGGAGGCAAAGCCGGGTTCGCCGAAGGCAAACATGAACCGGGCCCCGGGTATCGGGGCGAGCTCACGAGCGGACTGTGATTGTGACCGGTGTGAGCGAGTAAACATGAAACCTGGTTGCAGGTGAGCCTGGGAAAGAAGTGAGAAAAAGCATATTTTTGAAGGAAATGTGATTGTCATGGAAGAGCCGATTAAGTATTTCTATTCACTAATGGGATTTGCCCGCAGCAACATAAAAAAATGGGTTATTGGAGAAAAATATATTGCCATAATGAACCAGGCCGGTCATATAGGAGTATGTGCAACGCTGGGAACAAGGATGAATGACCGGCTCATTTTAGAGGGTGAACCCGACCCGGATGACCCGGCACACAGGATTATTCTGAATGCATATTTTAATTCGATATGTAATTATGAGAGGGATTACAGTGATATTAAGGATATTTTTGAGAGCATAGATTTCAGCAAATACCGGAGGATGGTCATGGTAGGTTATTTTGAGAGTCTCTACCAGAAGTTTTTAAAGCAGGGGCTTCCCATCGAAGTATTTGATATTCAAAAGCAAAGTCATATTCTGTCAGATCTTTCCGGAATGGAAAAATCCTTATCGGGAGCCGAAGCCATTATCCTTACCGGGACTACTGTTTTTAACAATACATTCAATGATATTATCAGTATTGTTCCTGCTGATTGCAGTATCTTTTTGCTGGGGCCATCGAATATCATTTCTGAAGAGATGTTCAGGTATCCGGGCATAAAGGTGGTTTTCGGGTCGGTTTTCCGGCATAATGATAAGAGTGTACTTGATATAGTCGGTGCCGGTCATGGCACCAGGGGATTACTTCCTTATCTTAATAAGGTGTATATTGTAAGAAATGATTACAGGCATGAAATTCAATGAGATAAAAAATCATTTAGCCCGGTACACCGTGGGCATAGCCGGGGCAGGCGGATTAGGGTCAAACTGTGCTGTTGCACTTGCACGCAGTGGTATCGGGAGGCTTGTAATAGCAGATTATGATATCGTTGAAAGCAGTAACCTGAACAGGCAGTATTATTTCGCTGACCAGACCGGTATGAAGAAGACTGAAGCCTTAAAGGATAATCTGAACAGGATCAATCCGGGGCTAAGGATTGAAGTTCATGATATAAAACTTAGCGCTTACAACATCCCTATTATTTACAGGGATTGTGATATTATAGTCGAGGCTTTTGACAGTTGCCAGATGAAGGAGATGCTTGCAGAGACAGTAATGTGTACCTGGCCCCAGCGGCCGCTTGTTATGGGATCGGGACTGGCAGGATATGGAAAGACGAATGAGCTCAGAGAAAGGGTAATTGGCAATACTCTCATCATATGCGGGGATGAGAAAACAGAAACATCGGATGAGTTGCCACCCATGGCCCCGCGTGTAGGAATAGTGGCAAACATGCAGGCGAATGCAGTTGTTGAGATTTTAATGAAAAGTAAAAACCATGAAGATAAGACTTAATAACAGGCCTGAGCAATTTGACAGGGACGAGATGACCGTCACGGAGATGCTTGACATTAAGCGGTTTAGCTATAAGATGAGGATTGTGAGAATCAATGGCAAACTCATTAAAAGGGATGATTATGACAAGGCTGTTATAAGAAATGGCGATGATGTACAGATGTGGTATCTGATGAGTGGAGGGTAAAAATATATCATTGTTTATTTTCCAAATTTGTTTTAGGTTTGTACTATGAATGAATTCTTTGGAAGCTTATTTAACAGGATACCGCCGATATTAAGGAACAGGTATTTTCTTACTCTTATGGTCTTCCTGGTATGGATAATTATTTTTGATAATAATAATCTTATCCAGAGATATCATTATATGAAAAATCTGAGGCAGTTGGAGAAGGACAGGGAGTATTACCAGGAAAGGATAGAAGAAGACATGAGGAAGCTGAACGAGCTTAAAACAAGTAATGAAAATCTGGAGAAGTTTGCCCGTGAACAATATTTCATGAAGAAAGACAACGAGGATATTTACATCATCGTTAATGAAGATGGTGAAAAGTTAACAGAAACTGAAAAAGAATAACTTATCTTTCCATTTCCCTGAATATCCTCAATAAATCACTCACATCATCATTTGCGATATTCCGTCCTGTTTTTTCAAGCAGCAAGGCTGCTGCTTCCTGCACCGGGATTTTATCAAGATATCTTTCTGTATGGGTGAAATTGAGGTATTTAACAAGCCTGAACATATTAAACCAGTTAAAGAACCGTTTCTTAAAAGAAGCTGGAGAAGATGTATTGTTCCTGATTTCAACTATTTTATTGCTCCAGTCATTTATCTCCAGGAATTTTCTGAGGCTTTCATGGAGGCTGCAATAAATTTTCCCCTCTGTTTTACTGCCACTTTCATAAAAAGCCATAAGCTTATCAAAAAGTTCTTTCAGGTAGTCGAAGCCTGAGATATTATAGGTAAGATACTCATTATCAGCTTTTGCTAATTTAGCCATCATCGGTCCCGTACCGAAGGGTACCCTGCCGGATATTCGTGGCGAAGGCATGACAGTAGCGGTACTCAGGTTAAAATATCCACCGGCAGGGATCATTTTCTGTATAAAATAAAAATCTTCTGCTCCTTGTCTTTTACTCATTCCGCCTGCCCTGGCATAAGCTTCAGCCTTAACGGCAATGGCTGAGCCCAGTGTGTGGAAGACCCATGGGAAACCGGCATATTTAAGTGCCTGAAAGTAATATCTCAGGTGCAACTCATATCGTGCAATCGCATCGTATATTCCGGCCGGCAATGCTCCTGAAAGCGGATGTTCAAAATAAATTGAACAGGCCTTGCGATCGCTTCGCATATACAGTTCCTCATATATTTCCCGGAAGTAATTATCCGACACCAGGCAATCGGCATCGAGTGATACTATGACCCCTGAGAGATTGTCCAGGTAACAGAAACGTCTCAGGGCTTCATCCATGGCCATTTTCCTGGCCATCCCCACACCCCAGCGGCCATCTCTTAGACCTGTATCATGAAAAAGAAGCTTAAAAAAATTATCATTATTTCTCCTTCCCCAGTCTGAAAGTTCGCTGCAGGTAATTTTATTTTGTTCAATCTGAGCTTTATCTGCCTGCCCGGGAGCATTTACCAGTACTATAAGCTCCACCTTGCATGGTGGTCTTTTGCACTGACGCAGGGATTCCAGGGCAGAAATAATCCCGGGCTCGTCAAAGGCCGGGATTATCACTATTATTCCAGTATCTCTTTCCGGAGTATCTGCAAACAGTTCATCGCTTAATGTTTTGTTCGCCAGATAATCGGGTATCAGGTCCATTTATTGGTTGCTGGTGTCTTTATTGTATTTAGAATTAACTCCCTTGAGTACTTCATCAGTAATATTCAGGGCATCATTAGCATACATCAGGGGGCTTCCGAAGCTTTTTGCCAGGATATAATCATAATCGTGATCAGCTGAAAACTCTTCCAGGAACTCATAAATATAGTTTAATATTTTCCTGTTCATTACCTGTTCTTCTTCGAGCAGTTGACTTTCAAGCTGATCCCTGAGGGTCAGAAGATCCTGTTGCTGCTGAAGCAGGTCCTGTTCCATCTGTGCAGCTGTAGCTCTTGTAACCAGGCCCTTACGGACTTTATCTTCATAATCGCGTGCACCTGATTCATATTGTCTGCCCCTTGTATTCAATTCAGCTTCAGAGCTTTGTTGTTTGGCCATAAGGTCATCCCTGAGATCGAAATACATATCAAAATTTAGTATAACTGAATCTATCTCCACATAGGCTATATTTCCACTGGGCATTTTCTCTTCAACTGCCTGGTCTTTAGCCACTTCTTTATCACCATGCGAGGTAAATTGCCAGATTAACAGAAAGGCTACACCCAGAATTGACACAACAGACAGAATTAAAGGTAACTTCTTCATCAGTAATTGTTAATTGATTAAACTAAACAGGCAACAAATATAAAGGAATTTAGTGAATTACGAAAAAGGAAGTTTCTTAGAATTCGGGGCACGGGACGGCATGAAACATTCTTCTGCGGCTACCCAGTGTTGAAGTAATGAACTCATAAACCAGGGAAATTTCATGGGAGCCCCCGGTTGATGCTATAAGGTTTGATATTGTGAAGTCATAACTATATCCGATATGCAGGTTTTGCGTCTTGATGCCGATAAGCCCTATAATTGCATCTCCGGCCTGGCTGGTAACAAAAGGGATACCTCTGTACCACAGGCCAAAAATCACAGGATCCCTGTAATAATAAAGTCCAAGGTCAGATTGCCAGAATCGATCCTGGTATTTTATATTTGCTGCCACAGAAATTACCTCGGAATACCTGTTGAGCAATCTTCCCCGCCTGGAAATCTGTATCCCTCCAAAGACATTTACCTTCACCGGCACGTGTGTATCCCAGTCGCCATAGAATGACTGCCTTGGCTTAAAAAGGTGGTCAAAGTTAACACCTCCCCATATCCTGTCATTATAAGCGAGGGCAGAGAAAGCAAAATCCACATCCGCCACTCCTTCAAATGGAGGGGGATAAACCGACGGGGTTGTTCCCCTGGCAGTTATCATGCTGTTCCATATAAGCTTTCCATAGTTCAGGCCGAGGTAGGTAAATTTGAAATTAATGCCTGGTCGTATATGCCATTCCCGGTTAAGCTGTATATCGTATGAGTAGAGTAATCCTATATTGGTTGTACTGAGATCTCCCGACCCGGCTACGTCATAAGTAGCCAGTATGCCTATCCCTGAGCGGAAATTCGGCATATACCTGTCGTAACTGAAGCTATAGGTATTAAAAACCCCTGATACTGCCGGCCACTGATTCCTGTAATTTATTGATATCCGGTTTTCTTCAATGGCCCCCGCGAAGGATGGTGCAAGATAAAGTGCATTTGCATAGAACTGGGAGAAGTGAGGATCCTGTCCCTTCAAACTGACAGAGATTAAAAGGATAATTAGAACTGTAGTATATTTAATTCGTATTTGCAAGTCCGGTCCTGTTTCGACTATCAAGTACGAAATTAACGAAATGAAATGAATTTAGTTACGTTTTTTGCCCTATAAATTATTCGGAAACTAACAAAAGACAGGAACTTTTGAACATTTTGGAAAAAAAGACGAATTATTAATTTGCGGTGTGATTACTGATTTTCTGCCATTACCATTTTGGCACCAGGGTTACATCACCTCCTTTTACAAAGGGTTCACCATTTTTGAATGTCCCCCTCACCTTCCAGATATATACACCCGGCTCTGCCATCTGTCCCTTATAATATCCATCCCATCCTATTTGAAGCTCATCTGATTCGAAAACAAGGATTCCCATCCTGCTGTATATTTTCAGGTTATATGAAGTAACACCCGAGTATACCGGGTGGAATACTTCTTCCTGCTGGTCGCTTCTTGGAGAGTAATATCCGCCGGTAGGTCCTCCCTTGTTGGGAACAAAGGCATTGGGAAATTTAATATAACATGTGTTATTACCTACTGCATTAGTCAGAACCATACTGTCAATACAGCCATATTCAGATATCGCCTTCAAGGTTACAGAATAGGATCCGGGTTTTTCATAGAAATGTGAGGGTTCAAAATCATGGCTTGTATCCCCATCACCAAAATCCCATTCCCATTCTGTGGCGTTCTGAGAAAAGTTATAGAAATGAACCTGTTCTTCAGGTATGGCAGGGTTTCCTTCTCTTATTTCGAATCTTGCCACGGGTCGGGGATATACTGTTACCATGCCACTTTTAGTAGTTCTTGTACCTCCTTTGCCAAAGAGAATAAGCCTTACTTCATAATTGCCCTCTTCGTCATATATCCAGACCGGGTTTTCGTCGGTACTTAGGCCTCCGTCATCAAATTCCCATACACATGAATCATAGTTATGTGACAGGTTCTCAAAATAAATACTTAATGGGGCACAGCCCTGGCTTATACGTGGAGTAAACCCTGCCACAGGCAAAGGCTGGCTTACAGTTTCAGTGACAAATTTATTCTCTACGGACAGTCGGTCAATTTTATTGGCCGTGCTCGTTTCATTTCTTTTGGTGCCGGCTTTAACTGCTTCAGCCACTTCCTTATAATTTTCCATGCCCTGCATACCTGTTTCCCCGGTCTCTTTTTCTGCTTCCGGCGTCTCATTTTCCCCTGTGCCGGGTGTTTCAAAGGATTCTTCCTTAATCATGATATTTTCATTGATCCCGGTGATGGAATCAGTTGAAATTATAATATCGGGGGAATCAACAGAGGGGCCCTGGTCTTTAAGCACCAGTACTGACACTGTAAGAGCAGCAGCAACAAGGCCTGCCAGGTAATAAATATTGAAGCTTCCCGGCCTGAACCGCAGGAACTCCCTGAATCGGAGCTTCCCGGCAAGTCCCGGCCAGAAATTATCAGGAACCGGGTACTCCCTTTCACCGAGACTGGCCCTGTATAATTCTTCAATATTTTTATATTCCCTCTCTGATTTCAAGATCAATATTTATTTATAGTTCTCCAGTTTCTTCCGCAGAAAAGACCTGGCTCTCGAATATTGCGACTTTGATGTATTTATATCTATACCAAGCATCTCTGCTATTTCCTTATGTTTATATCCTTCAATTGCGTAGAGGTTAAAGATCACTTTATAACCCGGAGGCAGCAGGTCGAGCACTTTCTGCAGTTCGTCTGCAGTATATCTCGAATCAGGGATGCCTGTTTCACCTGCTTCACCCGTAAAAACTTCCTCAATCTTAACATGATGCTTATGCTTGAGGTTCCTGTGATAATATGTGATTGCAGTATTTATGACAATGCGCCTCATCCAGCCTGTAAAAGAACCTTCTCCACTGTAGCCCTTAATATTAATATATACCTTGAGCAGACTTTCCTGGAGGATGTCTTCCGCTTCAGGGATATCAGTAGCATACCTGATGCATATACCCATCAGCATTCCCGAATACTTCTCAAAAAGCAATTTCTGAGATAGCTTGTCATGTTTAAGACAACCTTCAAGTATCTGCCGGTCACTTATCATTACGGGGGCCAAATTGAAGACTTATTATCATTAAAAATGGTTGCACAAAATAACAGCTAAATGAAAACAAATAATAACTATTACCTGAAAACCCGGTATATTGACCCAATATACTGAATTGCTTGAAAATTTTCTAATTTTTCCCTTTAATCATACAATCATAATGACAAACAAATTAAATTTGGCATCATTATTTTTTAACGTTTTTACTAAATAAATATTTCTACCATGTTCAACAGATTCATAGCATCAATACTACCGTATTTCCCGAAAAAGTTTGTGTGGATGTTTTCAAAACCTTATGTCTCAGGCGAAACGATGGATGATGCCATAAGGGTATCCAAAGAATTTAACGGCCATGGCATCAAGGTAACCCTTGACGTTCTTGGCGAGTTTATCAAAACCCCGGAAGAAGCCGAGGCAAATAAAAATGAATACCTTGAACTTATCGACAAGGCAGAAAAAGAAAAGATTGACGGCAATTATTCAGTTAAACCAACAAGTTTTGGTTTACTGATTGACAAAGAGGTATGTTACCGGCATATAAGGGAAGTGGTCCGGAAGGCTGCCGGTTACAATAATTTCATAAGGATCGACATGGAAGATTCGCCATGTACTGATCTTGAAATTGAATTATTCAGGAAGTTAAGAGAGGAATTTCCAGAGCATGTTGGTCTTGTTTTCCAGTCCTACCTCCGCAGAACCCTTGATGATATAAAAGGACTGATGGATCTTGACACTCAAGAAATACCCCTTAATTACAGGCTATGCAAGGGAATATATGTTGAGCCTGAAGAAATTGCATTTAAAAAGTATGAAGAAGTAAATGAGAATTTCCTGAAGGACCTTGAATATATGTTCGCCAACAAGGTATATGCAGCTATCGCAACACATGATAAACCGCTTATTGAAGGAGCCTACGAGTTAATTCGCAAGTATGATGTTCCCGGGAACATGTATGAGTTCCAGATGCTGTATGGAGTAACGCCAAGGCTCAGGCAGAGTATTGTTGAAGACGGTCATGTTATGAGAATATACGTACCTTTCGGCAAGGACTGGTTTGGCTATTCCACCAGGCGGCTTAAGGAAAATCCGAAAATGGCCTCACATATTATGAAGGCGATATTTTACAAGGGCTGAGAACCTCCGGTTCAGGAAATTCACCAATATTGAACAAGCCTGTCACTTATTTATTTTTTCACGGTATAATTCCTTCATCCTGTTTATTTCCTGCTGTGTGATAGCCGGTCCTGGAGGATGGGGGCGTTCAGGCAGGCCCTTTGAAAAGTACAATACAGCCGCCGGTATTGCCAGGAAATTCAATCCAACCATTCTGTCTGAAGGAATGGCTCCCTTCTCATAAGCATCGAGTATCTGTTTACGTTTCAGGAGCTCATAATTTGCAGAAGGAACTCCCAGCTGTTCCTGGCTGTGCAGGCCCCTGTATGCAGAAGCAGCAATATTATTTCTTGCATTCCTCAATTCAGGCGTAACATCCGGCTGATCCAGCAATATTCCTGTACGAAGGTTTGGGATTCTTGGAACCACAATGACCTCACCAACAGCCATTGTATCAGATTGCATGAAGATCCCGGCCATAAAGTAATTACCTGTAAGGGTATCACCCGGCACAAATAAAAAGTCGCGGTAGCCGACATGGGAGAATTTTATTGTATCGTCCTTCCGTATATACAAGGCAAACTCCCCTTTCCCGTCAGTAGCATTGCCAAAGAGATCATTAAGCACAACATGTACATTTGGCAAAGGTTCCAGGCTCACGGCATCCATAACAATACCCTGGAGAAGGATATAATTATCCTGTGCCTTTTGCTGGGCAGGAAGCATTGAGGAGCCAAGCAAGAGGCTAAGCAGGGCAATATTTATCCTTAGTTTCATATCTTTTCAAAGATCAACAATAAGGTCATCAAGGCTCCTTTTGGGCACATGATGCACATTTTGATCGTCTCTCCAGTATTTTATATCATCATCCCTGACTTCATCAATAAGAACCTTCTCTTTTGGTTTTCCCAGGGCAATTATTAGTAATACTTCGTATTTGCCGGGTATTTTCAGATCACGTCTTAGTTCTTTTCTTTTTATTGAACCAATCATACATCCCCCGTATCCTTTTTCTGCCGCTCCCAGCAATATACTCTGGGCTGCTATACCATGGTCAACTCCGAATGAACTGCTTATACCGGTATCGCCGAGGATAATTATATAAGCTGCAGGTTGCTCCCCCTTCCCGGGGCCATCCCAGTTCTGCAGGTATCCTGCCCACAAAGTTGAGGGAAAGACCCTGTCACACTTTTCAGGGTCGGTAACAACCACAAATTTGAGGGCCTGTTTATTCTGTCCTGATGCCGAAAGCCGGGCGAGGTTTACAAGGTTTACCAGCTCTTCCCTGTCGATTCGCTTGTCCTGGTAAAAGCGTCTGTAACTCCTGTTTCTCAGTATGATGTCATACAGGCCCATACTAATACCTTGAAGCTATTATATCCCAGTCAATTATTTCCCAGAAAGACTTAATATAATCAGGCCTTTTATTCCTGTAGTCGATATAATAAGCATGCTCCCACACATCGCATGTAAGGACAGGCTTAAGACCATTCCTGACGGGATTTTCAGCATTCGATTTCTGCAGTATTGAAAGGCTGCCGTTATTATTTTTTACCAGCCAGGCCCACCCCGAACCAAAGAGGCTTACAGCTGCGTTTCCAAAATCCTCCTTGAATTTCTCAAATGAGCCAAAGGATGCCTTAACTGCCTCAGC
The DNA here is from genome assembly GCA_011050615.1 of Bacteroidota bacterium. Taxonomy (GTDB): domain Bacteria; phylum Bacteroidota; class Bacteroidia; order Bacteroidales; family VadinHA17; genus UBA9300. The sequence goes on along the minus strand of DRFJ01000015.1, from coordinate 67,592 downwards.
CAGTTCACCTGCAGGCTCCCTGCGACCAGATCCCGAGAACCCTTCGAAGTAGAAGGTATGATTCCACACCTGGGCTGCATTATTGAAAATGCCACCATCAGCATTTTTAATTATTGTTACCAGATCAGCATCTTCAAATTTTGTGCCCGGGATAAGAGCATTCAGTTTGTCAACATAGGCCTGGTGATGCTTACCATAGTGATATTCAATGGTCTCTTCACTTATGTAAGGTTTAAGAGCATCTCTCTCAAACGGTAATTTTGGTAAATGGTGAGTCATGATTCGAATTTTTTAAAATTAGTACTATAAAAATAAGGAAATTTCAGGAAATCCTGAATGGGAAGATTCCGGATATGATTATTCCGGCGGCCGGTGTCGTTTATGCAAAGCCGGATTAATGCCCGGTAAATATATCTTCTCTTACGGCATGAATGATCTTAAGATCCGCAGCCATATTGTACAGCGTCCTGACCGCCTCCCTGCCACGGGCTCCCAGATCACGGCTGAACTCATTGACATAGAGCTTAATATGCTTCTGTATAACATCCCTGTCCATTGAAGCTGCATATTTGCTGACGAAGTCATAGGAAGACCCGGGATTGTTAAAGGCATAATCAATGCTTGAGGCCAGTATCTTATCAACCTTTTCAGCAATTTCTTTTCCCAGTTCCCTCCTGATGGCTATGCCTCCAAGGGGTATGGGCATTCCTGTTTGCCTTTGCCATTCCTCACCCAGGTCGACAAGTTTATGCAGGCCCTTATCCTCATAGGTAAACCTGTTTTCATGAATTAGCAAACCAGCTGCCACATCACCCCGCAGAATAAGATCTTCAATATCAGAGAACAGGGCTTCATATTTTTCGTTCAGATCAGGATAGGCAATACTTAATAATAAATTTGCGGTGGTGTATTTTCCCGGGATAGCTATCTTTTTACCTTTAAGAGAAGAAGGCCTGGTTTTAGCGGCAGCAACCAGTAAGGGACCATTGTTAAAACCAAGTGCAGAACCCGAATTCAGCAGTATATAACTGTCGGCCACCCCGGCATAGGCATGATAACTTATTTTTGTGATATCGGTTTTTCCCTCGAAAGCATTATTATTAAGTTCCTCAACATCTGTCAGCATGCAATTGAATTCCAGCCCGCGGGTATCAACTTTACCGTTAATCATTGCATCAAAAATAAAGGTATCATTCGGACAGGTTGATATTCCAAGACTAAGTGTTCTCATATAAAATATGGTTAAAATATTTATCCAGGGCTTCAGACAGGTTCTCAAGTGCCAGGTTAACATCCCAGGATGATTTATCACGTGGTCCCACCATATTTGAAACTGCCCTTATCCCAAGACATGGAATTCCTTCTTTGTTGCAAACATAGTAAGAAGCAGCACCCTCCATGCTTTCAATATCAGGATCATATTCTGATGCCAGTGCTTCCCGCGTTTCATCAGACCCTGTTGCTGTACTGACAGTTATGGCTTTTACAGCCGTAAGGCCAAAGCCTGTCCTTTCAACAATAGCCCTGTCGGCATAATAATTACCCGAAGGGGTAAAATCATCATGGATATCTATCCCCGCCCTGTTTAATGGTATGAACTTACTGCCATCACATATACCCAGGTCAGCAAAGCAATCTGTCAGGGGTACAAGGACTGAACCTATACTGAGATTTCTATGGTAACTCCCGGCGATACCAATATTAATCAGCATATCAGGTTTATCATTTCCGGCCAGGTAAGACATTATTGCATATACTGTTGCTACCGGCCCTACACCCGTCACCAGTTTCCTGACACCCTTTCTCAGTCTAACCGGCAATTTATCAAGGCATTCCATTTCCATTCCGGTAGCTGCTGTTATTAATACAATATTGTTCATTCCCGGGTCGAAATTATTAAGTAATGAATAAAGATATTGTTTTTCCGGATAAAAAGGGTCAAATTTGAGCCAAACAAAAATGTGAATTTTATGATATATCTAACGAGGAGGGAAAGGTTCAGTGCAGCTCACAGGATGTTCAGGCCGGATTTCAGTAATGAGAAGAATGCCGAGGTTTACGGGCAGTGCTCAAACCCTGAATGGCATGGCCATAATTATGAACTTTTTGTAACCGTCAGAGGTGAAATTAACAGGGAACTGGGGTATGCGATGAACCTTAAAAAACTTAAGAAGATTATCCAGGAAAATGTAATTGTAGCACTTGATCACAAGAATATTAACACCGAGGTAGATTTCATGAAAGGCAGGCTCGCATCCACCGAAAATATTGCCATTGCCATCTGGGAAGTCCTTGAGCCGGAAATACTTAAGGAAGGAGTTGAATTGCATTGTGTTAAAATAACAGAAACAGAAAATAATTATATAGAATTTTACGGTTAACATACTAATTATGGAAATCATAAATAATGGTTCAGGACTCAAGAACGGATCCGGCTACAGTAAGGTAGAATCCTGGAACGATGAAAAAACTGAAAGGATGGCCGAACTCTACCGGGAAATCTTAAAGCTTATCGGTGAGGATGCCTGCAGGGAAGGTTTAAAGGATACTCCGGTAAGAGTAGCCAAGGCCCTGCAATTTTTAACCCAGGGTTATAATCACGATCCTCATGAGATTTTAAAGAGTGCAATGTTCCGGGAGGATTACAGGCAGATGGTTATTGTTAAGGACATCGAGGTTTTTTCAATGTGCGAACATCATATGCTGCCCTTCTTCGGCAAGGCTCATGTTGCATACATCCCCAATAAATACATTACGGGACTGAGCAAGCTGGCCAGGGTAACAGAGGCCTTTGCCAGGCGATTGCAGGTACAGGAAAGGCTTACCACGCAGATAAGAGACTGCATACAGGAAACCCTCGATCCCCTTGGTGTGGCCGTAGTTATTGAGGCTCAGCACATGTGTATGCAGATCAGGGGTGTTCAAAAACAGCACTCTGTTACAACGACATCTGCATTTACAGGCTGTTTTCTGGATCACCTGCAGACACGTGAAGAATTTATTCATCTTATAGGAAATAATTTGCATTAATATGAAGGCATATGTTTTCCCGGGACAGGGAGCCCAATTCAGTGGAATGGGAAAGGATCTTTATGAATCAGATGAGCGATGCAGGGAAATGTTTGATAAGGGAAACGAAATCCTGGGTTTTAACATTACTGATGTTATGTTTAACGGTACCGACAGCGACCTGAAGCAGACCAATGTTACACAACCGGCTATTTTTCTTCATTCCATCATACTGGTACAGGCCCTTGGCAGCAGGTTTGCTCCTGATATGGTGGCCGGTCATTCCCTGGGTGAATTTTCAGCCCTGGCAGCCAACCGTACATTGATCTTTGAGGATGCCCTGAGGCTGGTAGCCCAAAGAGCTGAGGCAATGCAGAAGGCATGTGAAACAAAACCGTCAACCATGGCTGCAATAATAGGGCCGGACGATAAAACGGTGGAAGAGGTATGCAGTTCAATAGATGATATTATAGTTCCTGCCAACTATAATACACCCGGTCAGCTGGTAATATCGGGGTCGGTTGAAGGAGTGGACAGAGCCATTGAAATTCTGAAAGGAAAAGGAGCACGTATAGCCATCAAGCTGGCCGTTGGGGGTGCATTTCACTCTCCCTTCATGGAACCTGCCAGGCGTGAACTGGAGCAGGCTATTAATGAGACTCCTTTCCATGAGCCAGTATGCCCTGTGTATCAAAATGTTACAGGAAAGCCTGCACGCAGTCCTGAAGAAATAAAGGAAAATCTTGTTGCCCAGCTTACATCACCGGTAAAATGGACACAGACCATATTTAATATGATAAGGGATGGAGCCGGTCATTTCACAGAGGTAGGGCCGGGAAATGTGCTCCAGGGACTTATTAAGAAAGCCGACAGGAACGTAAGTGTAGAATCTGTAAGCAGCCTTATTTAACCATCCTGTCCGGCCAGCATCTCATGGTCACTGCCTTCCCTCCCCGGCTTCAGGATAATACCCTTATGTATTCTGCCATCTATCAGTATAACCAAGGGCTCCTGAAAAGTTACATGCCTGATATATTCATCCTGATAAACATGGGGGGCATTATTCAGGAAATCAACATCATAATAACCATCATTCATAAAGGGATTGATAGTAAAGTATCCTACCCTGAAGGATGTGATATTCTGGAAAAAATGTGTTCCCTGACTGGGATCTATCCTGTAATTTGGCAATCCTGATTCAACTATCACTCTTGCCTGTGATATGTGTGGCCACTTAATTGGTATTCCAAGCCAGGGATCAGTTGAACCCCAGCGGCCGGGTCCGATAAGGATATAATTCTTCACTTCTTTAATAAAGCCGCTGTTTATCCTGTCGAGCAGATCAACTATTTTCTCATTATTGGATGCCTTAAATGACTCAGGCTTAACGTAAATAAGATCACGAATGCCTCTTATCATTCCGTTACCCAGTGCAGAATCGGACATAATAATGGTATCTTCTTTTCTAACATCCTCCAGGTTCACTATCCTGGACTGGTCACTTTCAACTATTGGTCTTATCTGCAAAAAGTTAAAAATATTCGGCAGATTAGATTCTGTTTCAAGATTGGCTGCAAACTCTATTTCCACCGGGTTTCCCATTTCTTTCTGACCCAGGTCCAGGAGGTAGTCAAGGACTTCAGCCAGGGGGAAAGAACTGTATTTAAGAACATTATCAAATGTAACTATACGTTTGCCCTTGCAGGAAATCCCGGGGCGCACAATACTATTATTAAGATCGTAAGTGGATGCAACCTTTTTCAGGGTACTTACACTCACATCGTCATTTATTTTAAGCTTTTTAATATTAACTCCGTCATCGACAGAGGGAACAAAGCTATCGGAATCAAGATCCAGGGCATAGTAAACTTTCTGTGTTTCTTTCAGAGCGGCAGCAGGTGAACTAAGCTGTAATATTTTGGCAGGATACCTGGGAGAGAAGCGCAGGGATACTCCCCCTTCGACTATCAGCTTGCCCAGTCCCATTGCAATATTGGCTATTCCGTCCCCAGCTTTTTCTGATCCAATGGGGTAGAAGTTAATTGACCGTGCCACGCCTGAGAGAGTCGGATAATATATATTACCGTGCCGGCTACCACATATCTCCTGGATGATAATCCCCATTTTTTCTTCATCAATAACATTGGAAGTTATAGTCATATATGCCTTGCTGCTTTTATAGTATACCGAGGCATATACTTCCTTTATTGCATCCGACAGCATCTTGACCATTATGGGGTTATCAGCAACACGAGGTATCATATAAGTTGAATAGACACCTGCAAAAGGCTGGTAATGACTATCTTCAAGTTTACTGGATGATCTTACTGCAAGTGGCTGTGAGCGCGACACTGCCAGGAAGGCATACAGGTCCTGGTACACCCATCCCGGCAATTCAGCCTCTACGAATCTTTTCAATATTTCCTCATCCGGCAGGTCACTTATTCCGACAGAGTAGAGGTTATTCCTCTCCATAAACTCATCGAAGACATCGGTACTCAGGACAACCGTGCGTGGTATGGTAATCAGTGTGCCTGAGTATTTATTGAACAATTTATGCTTTTTTATCAGGCTGTTAATAAAAGCCAGCCCGCGTGCTTTACCACCTATTGATCCTTCACCTATCCTGCTGAATATCTGGTACTCATCAAAAGTATTACGGTCGAATTCAGCAATCACACCCCGCCCCTTCCCCAGCCTGAAGCTTGATATGGCAACATAAAGAAACCTTCGCATATCCTCCACTGAGTCAAAATCCTCAAGGCTGATAAATTTAAAAAGCTGGGCAACAGGGAAGAGTGCTCTTGCGTTCAGCCACTTGGAAAAATGGTTACGTTCGGCATGATAAAAAAGAGATTTATCAGGAAGGGTGAGCAGTTTTTGCTGGAAACCCTGCAGGTCGGTAGCAATGCCTATTGTTTCCATTGTATCAGGGTCTCTGAAAACAAAAGGTCCGAAAGCCAGGTTCTGGATAATAAAATTCCTAAGTTCAATCGACAGGTTTTTGGAATACTTATTCAGGAAACCCACTCCCAACTCATCCGCTATTTTTTTTGATTCAACATCAGATGACTGAAGGAGGAAAGGCATATTACTGTCGTCACTCTTTATTATTTCACACAGGTCAATTCCTGCATCAGCCTTGTGTATACCTTCCTTCTTGTATGAAATATCCGAAATTACTCCCAGCACATTATATTTATACTTCTTGTACAATGATATTGCATCTTCATAATTTGTTGCCAGCAATATTTTCGGCCGACCCCTCATTTTCAGCATTTTCTGATGTGGATTAAGGGCTTCCTGCTGAAAATCCCGTGATTGTTTAAGTACAATTTTATAGAGGTTCGGAAGGTAAGTTGATATATATCTTATTGAATCTTCCACAAGTATTATTGCCTGTACACCTACCATGTCAATATCATATTCGGCATTCATCCTGTCTTCCAGCAGCTTTATAATTGCCAGTAGCAGGCTGGCGTCGCCCAGCCAGCAGAATACATAATCCACGGCACTCAGGTCTTCCCTCTGCAGTCGCAACGACACCTCCCGGGAAAAATAGGTCAGCGCTACAATAGGTATAGAGGGACATTGGGCTTTTATCTTTCTTGCTATGGCGAAGACATCTTTTTCCCTGAAGTTCAGCATAGAGATAACAAGATCGATCTTTTCTTCATTAAGGATTCTCATCGCCTCCTCTTCACTGTCAGTCTGAACGAAGGAAGGCGGGTACCTCAGGTTCAGCGACACATACTCATTAAAGATCTGTTCATCGATACGGCCATCTTCCTCGAGCATATAATTATCATAGTTACTGCATATTATCAGTACCTTATGTATGCGTCTCTGCATTAAGAGGTTAAAAGAAGTATCACTAAAGTCATACTTCTGCAGTTCCATTATTCCTTCAATTATTGCCATATTAACTGCATTCGGTACATTCAACTACTGAGATTCTTTTCTTGCCGTCCATTCTCACTATGAGAGGGGATTTAAAACGGATATGCCTGAAGAACTCCCCTTCACTTACCACTTTTTCTTTTGCCAGCCTGTCCCATTTAACAAATTCATCTGGCGAGGCCTGGTCTACAGATAAATACCCTATGTTCATCGAGGTAACATTATGAAAGAAATGGGAGCCCAGTGATGCGTCGAGAGGGAATTCGGGCAGACTCACTTCCACAATAACCCGGGCCTGTGATATTTGCGGCCATACGACAGGAACGCCTATGAAACGGTCCCTGGTACCCCATCTTCCGGGTCCAATAAGGATATACTTCTTACCTTTAGCGAGCATATCATCATTTATGGCATCAATTTCTGCAGCCATAGCCTCTGTACGTGTATTGTCAAATTTGCCAGGGTCAATATAAACCACATCTGTGATATCAGATATTTTACCGTTTCCCATGCTTTTGTGTGATATGAGGAGGCATTTATCCTCTTCAATTTTTTGCAGGTTTATATTATAGCCTGCTCCGCTGCCAACAAGTGGTTTAACCTGCAGGAGGTAGAAGCCTGCCCTTCCGCTCCTGTCAAGGTTCAGATCAACGGCATATTCAATTTCCACAGGTGTCCCGAAGGCTTCTTTCACCACATCCAGCACTATAGCAATAGTCTCGGCCAGCGGTATATATTCATACCTTAAAATATTGGCAAAATTAATCACTCTGGGTCCGGGGGAATCTATTCCGGGTTCAAAGGTATCATTATCCGGATTATACACTGAAGCGCAGTGTTTCAGGGTGCCATGTCTTTCCGCGTCAGCTATGTCAAGTTTTACAAGACCGGCATTTTCACCTTCAAGAAGGTTTATTTTCTCCTTTTTCATATCCACGGCATAGAAAGCTACCTGGGTATTTTTTGATATATCTTTCTGCGACATTATTTCAGTTGAGGGGTAGGCAGGTGAGAACCTGTATGCCTTTTCTCCTTCAACAACGTACTGGCCCAGGCCTATTGCAGCTACGGCAAAGCCCTCATCGGGTTTCATATGGGCAACGGGATAGAAATTATATGACTGGGCCGTGCCGCTGATATGGGGATAGAAGGCATCTTCAAACCTGTTTCCCACGACTTCCTGCAATACGATAGCCATTTTTTCCTGTTCAATCATATAATTAATGGCTTCGAAATAGGTCCGGGCGCTTTTGGAATAAATGGAAGCAAACACCAGTTTTATGGCATCCATGACAAGCCTGAGTCTTACATCAAAATCAGGATGATTATTAGGCAGAAGGTAGGTTCCGAATATACCTGAGAAGGGCTGGCTCATTGAATCTTCAAAAAGACTTGACGAGCGAATAGCTATCGGCTTATTCATCAGTTTAAGGAAGGACCTGAGTTTTTTCTCGAGGTTATATGAAAGGTTACTGTTCAGGAATTTTCGTTTGAGTTTTTCATAGTCTTTTTCTTCCTTTATTACCTGTCTCAACTTATTTGTTTCAATGAAAAGGTCAAACTCATCGGTACCTATTATTATTGTTACGGGACTTTTTATATTGATCCCGGGGGTCAGTTTGCCCAGCTCAAAGCCGTAAATAAGGGTATTAATGAAGGCCAGTCCTCTCCCCTTTCCTCCCAGCGAGCCACTTGCCAGGCTGACCACGTTTGTTTCATCTATAGCTGCCGATTCCACATAGTTTACCACCTTTCCCTTATCCAGTTCACGCCGACGTTTTGATATCAGATCGAGCAGAAAATTCCTTAATTCAGCCAGATCAGAAAAATCACTGATTTTCATGGGGTTTATTATTTTGGCTATTTTAACCTCACCCCTGGCCATAAGCCAGAGTGAAAAGTGATTTTTCATTGCATGGTAAACGAGCGAATCTTCAGGTATTGTTTTAAGGTATTGTTCGAATTCGTTCATTGATTTGGCCACTGCAATCTGACGTCCCATATTATCGCGATATACAAAGTGACCAAATCCAAGGTAGTAGTTAATGAATGATTTAAGGTCCTGCAAGAGGCTCTGGGAATTCTTGTTTATAAAGTTTGACTTGAGGGTATGGGCATATTTTGAGTTCTCAGGATCTGATGATTGCAGAACGGCAGGCAGGTTAGGCAATTCACTTTTCACATACCGAATAAATTCATAACCTGCCTTGTCGTACAATTCATTATCTTTTGGGAACCTCATATCAGATATTACGCAAAGCATATTATTCTTATACCTGTCGAATATTGACATTGCTTCTTCATGGCTTGTGGCAAGCAGTATTTTTGGCCTGGCCCTCATTTTCAGAACCTTATACAGTTCATCCGTACTTACATCTTCAATCAGGTGTTTTGTCTGCTCCATTACCAGGGTATAGAGTGTAGGCAGGTAGTTGGAATAATATTCAGCTGAATCTTCAACAAGCAATATTACTCTTGTAAGGCCTTTCCTGGTATCATTTTCAACATTGACCCTGTCTTCCAGGAGTTTCACCATGGCAAAGAAAACCCTTGTTTCCCCTGTCCAGACAAAATAGTCATCAAAGGGTAAGCCCTTTAATTTTTTCTTTTTTACGAAAGCGACATCGCCCGGATTGCTCAGCAGGAGGAAGGTAGGGATATAAGGATACTTCTGTTTTATTCTCATACAAAGTTTCATCGGAGTTTCCTTTTCCACTCCCAGCATAACGATAATAAGGTCGAAGTGTTTTGAGCGCAATCTTTTCATTGCCTCCTCCAGGCCGGAAACACCGGTTACCCTGGGCATTGAAGTGAGGTTTAGCTGGTGATATTCGCCAAAAATATATTCAGAGAACCTGCCCTCCCCTTCAATTGAATATGCGTCATAGAGGTTGGCTACCAGCAGTATTTCCTTTACTTTAAAAGGCATCAGGTCATGAAAAATATCCCTCTCAGCATTATAACGTTCAAGGAAGCGCTGCAGAAGCTGGCGCGATGATGTTCCCGGTTTTATTTTCTCATCAGTAGCGGCAGGTTCGGGTATATTCATCATCTCCCTGGCAAGGATACTGTTTATAAAGCCTGTAAGCAGGCTTGCCAGGTTTTCAATAAGATCTTTTTCTTCTTCAAGGAAGGGTCCGTTATCTATATTTTCAAACTCTTTCGTATAGAATATTTCTATTGATCCCTTTGTATTATTTATGGTTGTAAAATCCTGTTTAAGACCCCATTTCGTTTCTCCGAAATTAGTAGTCATGAAGATTTTGTTACCGTAGCTTATTCTTGCCACGGTAAATTCCGGGTATTGCCATGCGGGGGGCAGTGAATGGACAACTTTTTGCAATGTTTCATCAATTGACTTTCCTTCGTTAAGGATTGCAGTAGTCCTGTTTATGCATGCAAGCTCCTTAAGCCTTTCCTTCTGTTCATGCAGTAATTGTTTATATCCATTATCCTGTCCTGTGTCCATATGATGGCATTGTTTTAAATCACTTAAAGATACCTCTTTATCAAATAAAAAAAAAGGTGTTCTCCGGAACACCTTTTCACTAAAATGTCATCTGCTTACTATTTTGATTCCCATGTTGATCCTGATCTGAGCAGGTCATCAAGGTTTTTAATTTTCCTGTCTTTCTGCACCTTTGCTATCTGGCCTCTCAGTGCCATATCGTAGGTAGGAGCAGCAACAGCGCGTATCACTCCCATGGCCACCGGGAATCCCGGGTTTCTCATATTTGCGAGCATGGTATGAATTCCGGGATTATTTTCTTCAGCATCATGTACAAGTATATCCTTTTCTGTTATCCCGTTACCCAGTTTAACCACTTTCATTTTCAGACCATCGAGTTTAAGGCCCTTATCCCTGTTTTTACCAAAAATCATTGGTTCACCCTGCCTGAGAATAATTGTATTATCGTCTCTTGTCTTGCGATCACTCAGTTGCTTATGCGCTCCGTCGTTAAAGATGACGCAATTCTGAAGGGTTTCAACTACCGATGTTCCTTCATGAAGGGCAGCCTGTTTGTATACTTCGGCAGACAACTGCACATTGGAATCGATTGTCCTGGCAAAAAACTTTCCTTTGGCCCCGATTACCAGCTCACCCGGGTTAAAAGGCTCCTCAACAGTACCGAAGGGTGATGTTTTGGTAACGGCTCCTTTTGTTGAGGTTGGAGAGTACTGTCCTTTTGTAAGGCCGTAAATCTCATTGTTAAAGAGTATAATATTGATATCAATATTACGTCTTATCGCATGAATAAAATGATTACCCCCTATAGCCATTGCATCGCCGTCGCCGGTTATCTGCCACACACTCAGTTCAGGATTTGCCAGCTTAACTCCCGATGCTATTGCAGAAGCACGGCCATGGATACCATGAAAGCCGAAGGTACTCAGGTAATAAGGGAAGCGTGATGAGCAACCTATACCGGATATGAAAGCAAACTTTTCCTTGGGTATTTTAAGTTCAGCCAGGGCCCTTGTAACTGCGGCCAGTACTGCATGATCTCCACAACCGGGGCACCACCTTACCTCCTGGTCGCTCTTAAAATCACCCGGGTTCAGATCAACTATTTCTTCAGTCATGATTTATTCCTCCAGTAGCTTAATACATTGTTCTTTTATTTCAGTACAGGTAAAAGGCAAGCCCTGTATTTTATTTATTTGTTTGAACCTGAAATCCTCGAATTCCATTCTAAGGTGCCTCACGAATTGCCCTGCATTAAGTTCAGCCACCACAAGTTTTTTAAATCCCGAAAATACTTCAGCCGTGTTAGCCGGCAGGGGGTTTATATGGTTAAAATGAGCGAGGCTGACACTTTTACCTTCCTTTCTCAGTTCCCTTACTGCAGTAAGAAGATGTCCATATGTGCCTCCCCAGCCAATAAGCAATAATTCACCTTCATCATCATCGTAGGTTTTGATGTCAGGCACTTTGCTTACCACTCTTGCAACTTTTTCAGCTCTCATTCTTACCATGTGTTCATGGTTTTCAGGGATATAAGACACTGTACCCTTCACTGTTTTTTCCAGTCCGCCTATTCTGTGTTCCCTTCCTTTTGTTCCCGGCACAGCCCATTTTCTGCTCAGTTTTTTTTCATCTCTCTCATAGGGAATGAACTCATCATCGCCATCTTTCACCACGGGTGGTTTAATTTCAGGCAGTGCATCCATTGAGGGTATTTTCCATGGTTCAGATCCATTGGCCAGGAAGCCGTCTGTAAGGAGTATAACTGGCACCATATGTTCAAGTGCAATGGCTGCAGCTTCAAAAGCATATTTAAAGCAATTTGATGGTGTACTTGCCGCAATAACTACAACAGGGCATTCTCCATTACGCCCGTACAATGCCTGCATCAGGTCGGCCTGTTCTGTCTTTGTCGGCAGACCCGTGGATGGTCCTCCCCTCTGTACATTTATTATGACAAGGGGTAGTTCAGTCATAACAGCGAGGCCTATTGCTTCCGACTTAAGTGCAAGTCCGGGTCCCGAGGTTGAAGTAACAGCCAGGTTACCTGCAAAGCTTGCTCCTATGGCAGTGCAGATACCTGCAATCTCATCTTCAGCCTGGAAGCTTTTTACTCCCAGGTCTTTCCTTGCAGCCAGGGCTTCGAGTATACCTGTTGCAGGGGTAATAGGATAAGAACCAATAAACAAATCAAGTCCTGCTTTCTCCGCCGCAGCCAGTAATCCCCATGCTGTAGCAGTATTGCCGTCAATAGTCCTGTAACGACCCCTTTCAATTCTTGCCGGGCTCACCTTATAAATGGGTGTCATTGCCTCCATTGTCTCGGCATAATGATAGCCGGCTTTCAGTACCGTGGAGTTAGCTTCAATGATCGCAGGCTGTTTACTGAACTTGCTTTTCAAATATTCTTCGGTATACTCGAAGTCGCGATTAAATAACCAGTATACCATCCCAAGAGCAAACATGTTCTTGGTGCGAAGGACTGTTTTGGGATCCAGTCCTTTATCTTTAAGAGCCTCCCTTACCAGGGTGGTAATAGGTGCTGATATAATGTTAAACCTGTTAAGCTTATCCTCGGCTACGGGATCTTTCTGGTAGCCGGCTTTTATAATATTTTTCTCGGTAAAATTATCTTCATCGATAATAATAGTACCTCCTTCACGGATAAATTTAGCATTTGCTTTTACCGCTGCCGGGTTCATTGCCACCAGGACATCTGCATAATCACCGGGTGTATATACTTCTGAATGGCCCACATGTACCTGGAAACCAGATACCCCACCCACTGTACCCTGGGGAGCTCTTATTTCCGCAGGGTAGTCAGGGAAAGTAGAAAGATCATTTCCAAAAAGGGCTGAAGTATTGGAAAATAATGTCCCGGTAAGCTGCATTCCGTCACCTGAATCTCCTGAGAAACGTATTACAACCTCATCTCTTTCGATGACACGCTCACTCTTGTTCATTGGTTATATTTTAATTATTCACTATAAAGATCAGTTCAATAAGGTCTAAAAATAAATGCATACGAAGACCTTTGATTTTCATATGCATCAGGGAGTTTTAAGTATGCCTTTCCTCTTAGTTTCGATACCTGTTAAAATTGCTTTGCTCTTACTGCAAAATTAACTAAATAAAAATGTGAATATTCAATAAATCGTCTTTTTTTTAAACATGATTTTAGTCATGTTTTTCAATGTTTTACAACCGTAGTGCGGAGAAAATGGATGGATCTCAATTCCAGATATCGGCAACTGTAAGGTTAACATCACCACCTTCAAAGAACATCCTGGCTATTTTTTCAAAATATGGTGTATAGTCAGAAACAAAGAATTTATCCGGATCTGTCTTCTTGCCCTTATTAAGAAGACCCTCCATCTCAAGTTTATTACGCAGTTCCATAGCAACTACCCTGGCCGAATCAACAACCTCGACATCAAAGTTATAGAACTTGCTTATCTGGTTTCTTATCAGGGGATAATGAGTACATCCCAGTACCAGTGACTGTATGCCTTCAAGTTTTTTATCGGAGAGATAGGTGCGAATTATTGCATTAGATATGTCGTCAAAGATAAAACCTTCCTCGATCATAGGGACAAGGAGGGGTGTGGCAAGGGATACAATCTCGGTTCCGGGGGAACGGTCACTGAAGCCCGCTTCATAAGTACCACTGCTTATGGTTCTTTTTGTCCCTATCACACCTACTCTGGAATAGTTTTTAGTTGTAATATATTCTATTACGGGACTTATTACATCAAGCAAAAGCACCTTATTTCCATATTCGTTCTTCAAAACTGAATAAGCTGAGGCTGAGGCTGAATTACAGGCTATAAGTATAACTTTAGCGCCATGGTCCAGGAGAAACCCGGTTATTTTCCGGCTGTAGCTAATAATGGCTCCTTCGGACTTATCTCCATATGGCAGGTGTGCTGTGTCTCCAAAATAGACCAGTGTCTCATCCGGTAGTATCTGTTTGATGGCATGGGCTACCGTTAATCCGCCCACTCCGGAGTCGAACAAGCCGACAGGTTTATTGCTGAGGGTATCCATAATGAAAAAAATGACCATCCCTGAAGGATGGTCACCTGTATTATATTAAACAATTTTTACTGTATGCCAAGTTTGACCTTAACCTTTTCCATAATATCTTCACTCTTTGTTTCATCAAAGTAGATTATTGAACCCCTTGAGATATCAAAGATATAGGTAAAACCATTTTCTTTTGCCACATCTTTAATAGCTTTTTCAAATTTCTGTATAACAGGCTGCATAAGCTGCATTTGCTTATCCTGAAGCTGCTGGTCGGCATTTTGCTGAAAATTTGTTATTCTCTGCTGCAGGCCCACTAACTCTTCTTCCTTGGTCTGACGAACAAGGTCGGAAAGTTTATCAGCCTCATTTGTATAATCGTTGAACTTATTATTGTATTCAACCTGCATTATTTCAAGAGTGTTTTGCAACTCGGTCCGCAGTTCCTGCATCTGAGCAATGATCGTATCCCTCTCCGGCATTATTGAAAACAGCTGATCAGAATCGATATGCCCGAACTTGAAGTCCTGTGCCGTCACATTCTGGCTTACCGAAAAAATCATGGCCAATGCCAGTAATACAATTAGTCTTTTCATCGTTCTCTTTTTAGTATTTTTTATTTAATCCTGCAAAAGTAATTAATTAATTTTTATAACCTAATTTTTCAAGTACTTCATCACTAAGATCATATCTGGGATCTGTATAAAGCATATTCATGCCGGCCGAAGTATCAAAAATAACTGCATAGTTACCGCTGGCTGCTATCTCTTTCACGGCATTATATATTTCATCCTGTATGGGCTGGATAAGTTCCTGCCGTTTGGCATAGAGTTCGCCTTCAACGCCAAAGTATTTATTCTGCAGTTCCTTGGCTTCCTGTTCTTTTTTAATAATTTCCTCCTCACGTTTAATTTTAGCTTCGCGAGAAAGGAGTACCACTTCATTCTGGTAGTTTTTATACATCTCTTCCACCATATTGTAAGCATCGCTTATTTCCTGCTCCCATCCTTTTGATAATTCATCCAGTTTTTCCTGTGCAGCCGTATAGGATGGTATATTATTAAGGATATATTCTGTATCGACAAATGCATATTTCTGGGCAACGGCTGTAGCTGCCAGAAATATTAAAGTTGTAAAAAGTAATGTTATTTTCTTCATGACTGATAATTTTAAATTTTTAAAATTGTTGTCCCATCACAAAATGGAACTGTGACCCATGTACATCCTGTCCGGGTATCGGGTCAAAACCGTAGGCCCAGTCAATGCCAAGAAGGCCGAACATTGGCAGGTTAGCCCGTAAGCCTACCCCGGCCGATCTGTGCATTTTGAACGGGTTAAATTCTTTAAGTTCGTACCAGGATTTACCTGCTTCAAGAAAGGTAAGCAGGTAGATAGTAGCCTGGGGATTGAGTGTGAGGGGATACCTGAATTCAAAAGTAAGTTTTGAATATACGTTACCCACATATACTCTTTTATTATCCTTAATCATTGTTGGTGTAAGGCTTCCGTTTTCATAGCCCCTGAGAGCTATCACATCCCTTCCATAAAAGCTATAACCGGTCATTCCATCTCCACCGAGGTAGAAATTTTCGAAGGGTGAGGGTCCGATATCCTTGTTATAACTACCAAGGTACCCAAATGATACCCTGGTGTTCATAACGAACTTATCAAAAAGCTCATAGTAATAATCTCCCTTGAACACCCATTTATGGAATTCTATCCACCTGTATTTCTCCTGGTCGGTAGCATCGGAATAATCTTTACCGTTTAACAGAGAATAAGGTGGTGTAAGCTGTAATGACAGGCTGAAAGATGATCCGCGACGCGGGTATATAAGGCTGGGTGCGGTTGAGAAGCGCGTAAGTCTTGTTGTCAGTGACATCAGGTTGGCCTCACCGTTCCTGAACAGGAAGTTATAATAATCATAATTATCAAGATTATATCTCTGGTAGCCCAGTTCAGCATAAAGACTGAAAAAATCATCGGGCCACGCCAGTCTTTTCCCGAGGCCTGTTGACACACCGTCGATGATCATTGACTGCCTGCTTTCAACTCCCCTTTTATCACCATTGGTCATTACTGACCTGTAAGCCGATACTGTGAATGAGTTGGGTTTCTTCCCGCCAAGCCAGGGTTCCATAAATGAAACATTATACGACTGGTATATTCTGCCGTTCGATTGTGCCCTGATACTGAGCGACTGGCCGTCACCGCTAGGATACGGCTTCCATTCTGACGGCTTGAAGAAATTCTTCATCGCAAAATTATTGAACCTCACCCCCACTGTTCCTACCAGCATCCCTGCGCCCCAGCCGCCAGATATTTCGAACTGGTCATTGGCTGTTTCCTCAAGCGGATATTCCAGGTCAACCGTTCCTTCGGCCGGATTCATAAGTGGTTGCGGATTAATCTTTTCAGGGTCGAAATGACCCAGCACTGCCACCTGCCTTGCCGATCTTATAATGGCATCTTTACTGAACAGATCACCGGGCCGTGTATAGAGCTCGCGCCTGACAACATGTTCATTGGTGCGTGTATTACCCTTTACGATAACCCTGTTAAGCGTGGCCTGCTCACCTTCATGTATTCTTATTTCGAGGTCTATCGAATCATTCGCTATATCTGTTTCAACGGGCATAAGGTTGGAGAAAAGATAACCGTTGTTCAGGTAAAGAGATGATACGGCATCCTCATCATAGTTAAGCCTTTCGTTAAGGAGGGTCTGGTTATAGATATCTCCTTCATTAATATTGAGAACCTGTGAAAGAAGGCCTTTGGGATAGATGCTGTTACCGACCCATTCAATATCACCAAAGTAATACTGTTTGCCCTCATCAACCATTATAGCCATTACCACCCGGTCATCGGAGATATCAATGACTGTGTCATTCAATATCCTGAAATCGCGGTAGCCGTTTTCATTATAGAAAGTAACAAGGCTTTCTTTATCCTCCTCGTACTGGTCTTCAATATATTTTGAAGCTTTGAAAATATTAAGGTTTTGCTTTTTTGTATTTTTCATCACCCTCCTGAGCCTCTTATCAGGGAAGGCCTTATTCCCCTCAAAGACAATATCGTCTATCTTGACCCTGTCGTTTTTATCAATATGAACATTAAGCTTTATGCTGTTTGGGGTTTCAGGATCATCTTTCTGAATAATTCTCACATCGGTATTAAGAAAGCCCTTTTCAATAAAGTGGTCCTTGATTATGGATACGGTACTGGACAATACATGGTCGGTAACCTGGCTTCCGGCCATAAGGTTAACTTTATCAGTTATATCCTGTACTTCATTCTGCTTTATCCCAAAGTATTCAACGGAAGAGATACGTGCTCTTTCACCCAGGTAGATGTTGAGGAATATTGTATCTGACCGTATTTCTGTAGCAGTTATTTTAACATCTGAGAAGAGTCCCTGGCTCCAGAGTTTCTGGACAGCCTTTGTTATAAGGTCGCCCGGCACAAGTATCCTTGAATATTTCCTTATTCCCGAAAGGCCCACGATAGCATTTGTATCCAGATATTTAACACCTGAAACTGTTATATCACCCACCACATATTCTCCCGGGTCCATATAATCCATTATCCTGGTACTTTCCTGGGCCAGCAGATCCAGGGGGAATATAAACACTATACTTATTGCAAAGTATATCAATAATTTTCTCAACATATCAGTTTCCGTTTTCATGCAACTGTTCGCTAGTTTTTCCAAATCTTCTTTCTCTTTTCTGATATTCAATCAAGGCCTTATATAAATCTTCTTTACCAAAATCAGGCCAAAGTGTTTCAGTAAAGTACAACTCGCTGTATGCTAACTGCCACAAAAGAAAATTGCTTATACGTATTTCGCCGCTTGTTCTTATCAGTAATTCGGGATCGGGTATATTCCTTGTGGTAAGGTAATTTTCAAATATTTTATCATCAATGTTAGCGGGGTCTATTTTCCCTTCTTTTATTTTATATGCTATATCCCTTACAGCCTTTACCATCTCCCAGCGAGAGCTGTAACTGAGTGCAACAATGAGTGTCATACCATTGCACTTTGATGTTTGTTCAAGGGTATAATCCAGGCTTTCCCTTACTCCTGCTGACAGCCTGTCGATATCACCAATTACTTTCAGGACGATATTATTATTTACTAGCTTTTTTGTTTCATTATTCAATGAATGCACCATCAGTTCCATCAGTGCTTCCACTTCCTCCCAGGGTCTGTTCCAGTTTTCAGTGGAAAAAGCGTATAAGGTAAGGTACTGAATTCCCAGTTCAGCTGAAGTTTCGATAATCTCTCTTACGGTATCCACACCTTTCCTGTGTCCATAGTTACGGTCTTTACCTTTCTGCAATGCCCATCGTCCATTACCATCCATTATTATTGCAACATGCCTGGGCAGGCAATTGAGAACTATGCGGTTTTTCAGAGACATTACCTTCTTTTCCTTTTTTTGTTTTTATCATCCCAATATTCATTATACGCCGGGCAGCTGAGCATATTATGGAACATTTTCCATGTAAATGTCACTCCTGTGAACATATACCAGTCATTGTTATGAGTCCAGGTATAATGATCAGGGTCGATATTATCGGTTAAGCCGTCAAAGTTATCATAAAATGTTTTACGAGCGCCATATTCGAGCTCTAATCCCAAATTTTTATAGATATTTACTTTGACACCTACAGAAACAGGTATAACGGGAGTAATAACCAGGCCCTCCCTGCTCAGAAGGCAGACCCCTGCTCCAACTGCAAAATAAGGCGAATAATCCCACCACTTACCTGTTGTTGTATAAGGCAGGAAATTAAATTCGAACTGCACGGCCCATTCAAGCAAGGAAGAACGGAATGACTCGGCCCTGGTCTGCTGGAAATCGTTATTGAAATCGAGGTCATTTGCCCGTATTCTCCCGTAGAAGATATTGGTTCTCAGGGCATGCCTGGGATGAAAATTATACCTGTAGACTAATCCAAGTGCGGGTGATAACCCGTAAAAGAATGTTTCAGGGTTAATATCCCCCATATAATATGAAACTCCTCCGAAAACGCCATAGTCTGAATTTTTCTGAGCGTTCAGAGGTATAACAAGGGCAGACAGAAAAACAAGCCAAAAGTACCTCTTCATTAATAACACTATTCCGTATTTATCACTCTATTTACTTCCTAAAAGACGGTAATCCTTTTTCCGATGTTTTCAGTTTATGAGTATAAACGAAAGTCATAAAGTAATAAACGTCATTACGGCTTGAAAATTGCGAGGTATAGCCGTCAATATAGTCAGAAGTTGTATATCTTAATCCAAAGTCGAATCCAATCAATGAATTCGGGTTAAACAGATAGTTAAGTCCCAGGCCAATGGGAATTGCAAGTGCCACACCTGAGTTTTTAATATCTCTTTCCTCCAGTGCTTCATTTGGTTTGGCCTTGTAGATAGCTGGTCCCAGGCCAGTATAAACATACCCGTCGAGCCGTGCCAGCACAGAGTTGAATTTCTTTTCCCCCTTAATAAACCGGTAACTGCTTTCAGCATTATTTTTAAGGAAATAATATTCAGCTTTTACCAGTGGTTCGAAGAGTGATATTGATGATTCATAAGCCCTGCTTTCATTGCTTCCCTTAACATCCGAAGTATGCATCAATCCGTAGTTCAGGTCAAATGCAAGTGCGAACTTTTCTTTAGCCCTGTATCTCATCCCTGCTTTCATATTAAACCGTGTTTGCTTAATCAGGAGGTCTTTCAAGCCCAGGGCATTCTCCCCGATGCTGTATCCTCCGATATCTCCAAATACCTGGGCAGTACCAAACCCACCATAAATCTCATAACGCCGAAGTTTCCATAACTGCCCCTTTGCAACAGGATACATAAAAATGAATAAAAACAGTAGCAGGAAAACCCGTTTCATAATAATGTGTATAAGTTATTACTGTTACAAATATAATAATCCATTAATAACTATCCTAAAGGAATTATTCAAAAAGAAGATCAGTTACGGCGGTCAGCTCCCCACATGAGCTTATTTCTCAGGGTACTGAAAAAATCCTGGCCTTCCACGTTAATAGTCTTTATGGTGTATCCTGCCTGTGATATGACGAGTTCCCTGAAGAAAGGAAGGCGTACCGACCTGAAGTCGCATGTCACAAGGTATTCAGGACTTCTGCCCTCGACCTCCATGCGCAGGCAGCTGTTGCCGGGAAGGACTATAGGCCTGACACTCAGGGTATGAGGTGACAGAGGGGAGATAATTATGCTTTTGTCAGCAGGAGACAGTATCGGTCCGCCCGTGCTCATATTGTATGCAGTTGATCCCGTGGCCGTTGAAATAATCAAACCGTCTGACCAATAAGTATTCAGGTAAAGATCATCCACGAATACCTTCACCCTTATCATATTAAGATCGGCCTTCTGTATTGTTATGTCATTGAGTGCCACATTTGATGATCCCATAACACCAAAGGGTTCGACGAGTTCAATAAGATGCCGGTCGATAAGGGTATATTCACGTCTTATAATCTTTTCAAGCGAACCGGCTATATCATCGTGAATATTTGCAAGAAAACCCATCCTGCCGGCATTTACACCCGCTATCGGTATACCTGAATCCCTGACCTGCAGGACTGTCTCAAGAAAAGTGCCATCGCCTCCCACACTGAGTATGAGATCCGGTTTAATATTCTCATTGTAAATGTTTTTAAATGTCCTGTATGATCCCTTGTTAAATGTTTTGGCGAGGTTTTCATGTAATAATATATTCATCCCGTGAGGTTCAAGAACAGGCATTATATTATTCAGACAATCAGCCGTGGTAATACCATTGTCGGATCCGAAAATTGCAATTTCTTTAAGCATTAATGATTTAATTTAAATATCCAGGTAACGCATGAAGGATTCGAAACGGTCGGAATAGAAATTATCCATATCATCTACATCACCATGCCATGCCATCACTTCATATTCAAAACGCTCAAATGTCCTGATCACTGGCATCAGGTTATTGGTATTCAGCTTGAGTGTCACCTCCATCCTCGTTGAATCGGGTGGTGATGAAATATAAAGATTCAGAATTATTGCATCATTGCTTTCAACTATCTGTGCTATCTGGGAGAGTGAATAATCATTCTGCAGTATATCAAGTACTATGAGCCCGCCCGGTTCTTTCAGTGACGACATATTAGCCAGCTGCTCAATCAGGTCGCCGACCAGTATTACGCCCTTGTAATGATCGTGATTATCCAGCACGGGCACCAGGGAGAGCTTCAGCCTTGCAGCAAGGCTTATAACATCAAAGATGTGCTGATCAAGCCTCACGAAGGGTTTTATTAAAGAAAGCTTATGATTGCCAATGGGTTGTTCAGCATCATTCAGGTCGTAAATATCAGTATCAGAAATGAGTCCGAGGAAGTCAAGATTATTAACGATGGGCAGATGTGAAATACGGAAGACTTCCATCCAGTTGAGAGCCTTCTGCCCGGTATCAGACATCCTCAGTTCAGATACCACTTCTGATATTAGTTCTTTTGCCAGCACTGCCGTTAATAATTCTTTATACTATATTACATATCAAAAGTACGGAAAAAAATACTTATTGTTGTTTAATTCATATCTTATATGAAAATTTGCATAAGAAGAATTAAGGTATGACAAGATTAAGTGTAAATATTAACAAAATAGCCACCCTGAGAAATGCCCGGGGTGGCAATATCCCTGATGTTCATAAGGCAGCAATTGAATGTGAACGCTACGGTGCTGATGGAATAACGGTTCATCCCAGGCCTGATGAAAGGCACATAAGCTACAGGGATGTCAGAACCATAAGGCCTGGCATAAGAACCGAGTTTAATATAGAGGGATATCCTTCAGATAAGTTTATCAGCCTGGTTTGCGAGGTTAAGCCCCACCAGGTCACCCTTGTCCCCGATCCTCCCGATGCCCTGACATCAAATGCAGGATGGGATACTGTGGAACATGCAGACTTTCTCAAAAAGGTGATAAGGATATTCAAGGATAAGGGTATACGTACTTCAATATTTATTGATACCCGTATCCCCATGATAGAAGCAGCCGTAAAGACAGGCTGCGACAGGGTTGAACTCTATACCGAGCCATATGCTGCAGCTTACCCTGCTGACCCTGAAAAAGCAATCAGCCCTTTTATCAGGGCTTCTGAAGCAGCCAGGGAGCTTGGGCTGGACATCAATGCCGGGCATGACCTGAATCTTGATAACCTTAAATATTTCTCAGAAAATATACCATGGATCAAGGAAGTGTCAATTGGTCATGCCCTCATATCCGATGCACTCTATTACGGACTTCAGAATACCATTGGTATGTACAAGAGATTGCTCGTAAAACAATAATTAAGATTACGGCCCATGAAGCTATTCTACCGGGAATACGGTGAGGGCTTTCCCATTGTTATCCTCCATGGTTTATATGGCTCATCCGATAACTGGGTCTCAATAGCAAATGAACTTTCGGATACCTACAGGCTTATATTGCCCGACCAGAGGAATCATGGAAAATCACCTCATAATAAATTGCATACCTACCCTGCAATGAGTGAAGACCTCTTTGAGCTGCTTAAGAGCCTCGGCATAGATAATTTTGTTCTGGTGGGGCACAGCATGGGAGGTAAAACAGCTTCATTCTTTGCAAGCCAGTGGCCCGGGATGCTGTCAGGGCTGGTTGTGATAGACATTACACCTTTTAAAACAGATATGGACCAGGTCATATCTGAAAGCCTGCACAGGCAGATACTGGAAAGGATGACAGAAACGGATACTTCAGTTCTCAAGAACCGCGAAGAAGCCGGCAGAATATTCAATGATATAAGCTCATCGGTGAGGATAAGGAATCTTTTACTGAAGAACCTGGAGAGGAACAGTAAAGGACAGTTTGAGTGGAAGCTGAACCCCCGGAATCTTTATGAAAACCTCGACAATATATTTGATGGTATGGATGTCCCCGGACAGGGCAGAACTGAAGCCATAAGCGGTTTCCCGGTGTATTTTCTCAGAGCAATGAATTCAGATTATATCAATGAGAGTGATTATGAACCCATCAGAAGCCTGTTCCCGGCTGCTGAAATCATTGAGGTAGCTGACGCAAGCCACTGGATGCATACAGAGAAGCCGGAACTGATAGTAAATCTTGTAAGGGAAAATTTTCCTGCCTAAGTGCTGTACTCCGTAACCGATTCTATCCTCTCAGGTGGAATCAGATCGTTATTCCTGAATTTAAGGAAAACCTGGGTAAGGGCTATAACATCTTTTTCACAGTAACGGGCTATCCTTCCAATATCTTTCTTTGTATAGTAGATCTCAGCCACCATTGAACCGTCAATATCATCCTTTGGAGTTGCTACTCCCATCAGGCCTGCAAGAAGCTCCAGGGAAGTGTAATTCTTATAATCACCAAACTTCCATAGTTCCATAGTGTCGAGCAGGTGTATCTCCCATGGTTTCTTCCCGGCATTGTCAAGTATAGCAGGAATTCTTAAACCATTGATTATCATGCGTCTTGCAATATACGGATAGTCAAATTCCTTGCCGTTATGGGCACATAGCAGGGCATCTTTGTTTGAGCTGAAATTATTGATCATACGTGAAAAATCTTCCAGCAGGTTTTTCTCATCATGACCATAAAATGACTTCAGTCTCAGTGACATATTATTTTCCGGGCCGCTGATGACGCCAAGCGATATACAAATTATTTTACCAAATTCAGCATATATCCCTGCCCTGCCAAAAACATCTGACGGGTCCTCTTCCTCTGTTCTGAAATATGCAGACTTCTTTTCCCAGAGGGACTGGAAAGGAGGGCTCAGTTCATCAAAAGACGAAACCATTGGAACGGTTTCAATATCAAGAAATAAGATTCTCGAAAGATTGATGTCGCTAAGTAATTTCATAGCTTACAGCATTATATTAAGCCACCTGGCCTGGTCTGATTAGCAATCAGGCCAAGGATCAAGGGAGCTCATGAATTCAAATATTTTTCAACAGCCGAAACAAGCATCTCTATTGCAACTTCATTCTCCCCACCCCTGGGGATAATTATATCAGCATATCTTTTAGTGGGTTCAATGAATTGCAGATGGGACGGTTTAACGGTATCGTAATACCTTTCAAGCACCATTTCTATGTTACGCCCCCTCTCTTCTATGTCTCTGCTTATAACACGGGCAAGCCGGTCATCAGGGTCAGCATCAACATAGGCCTTTATTCGCATTTTGCTCCTGAGGTCTGCATCTGTTAAAACCAGAATGCCCTCTATTATGATTACTCTTGCCGGTTCAACAGGGATAAAAACGTCATCCCTGGTACATGTAATGTATGAATATTGTGGCATCTGAACCGTGTAGCCGCGGGAAAGATCGTCGATATGCTTATTCAGCAAGCTGAATTCAACCGACCCGGGATGATCAAAATTTATCTTCTGCCTTTCTTCAAGCGGTAAATGCCGGTTATCCCGGTAATAGGCATCCTGTGGTATCATAATAACATTTTCATCGCCCAGAAGGTCCATAACCTTACGTGTAACGGTTGTCTTCCCTGATCCCGTACCACCGGCAATTCCTACTATTAACATATTTTATTACTTTTGTCTTCAATAAATTAATCAAAAATACTAATTTCTCTTAATGATTAAGCATACCTCTTATTTATGACGAAATTATATCCCCTGAAGTTTGTACCCATACTGAAAGAAAGGGTATGGGGTGGCAACAGGCTGTTAACAGATTATGGAAAAATTGCACCTGAAGGGGCAAAAATAGGAGAAAGCTGGGAAATATCAGGTGTGCAGGGTGATATTTCCCTTATAGCAAACGGTTTTCTCGAAGGAAACAACCTTGAAGAGATAGTGGAAGTATACATGGGTGACCTGGTAGGTGAAAAAATCTTCGAAAAATTCGGGAGGGAATTCCCCCTGCTAATTAAATTTATAGATGCCGGCGAAGATCTTTCAGTACAGGTCCATCCCCCTGATGAGCTGGCAAAGCAACGACATCATGCCTATGGGAAAACAGAAATGTGGTACGTCCTGGAGGCAAATGATGATGCAAAGATTTATACCGGATTTAATCAGGAAATGACAAGGGAATTATTTATTAAATCTCTTGAAAATGGCAGGATAGCAGAAAAACTTAATATTGAAAAACCTGAACCCGGGGATGTATTCTTCCTGCCGGCGGGACGCATTCATGCTATCGGGAAGGGAGTTGTATTAACCGAGATACAGCAAACATCGGATATTACCTACAGGGTATGGGACTGGAAGAGGATGGGTCTTGATGGTAAAGCCCGTGAACTGCATACAGAACTGGCAGTTGATGCCATCGATTATAATCTATATGACTCGTACAAGACCTCTGCAGAGCCGGAGCGGAACCGGACAGTAAACATTATTGATTGTAAATATTTTACCAGCAATATTATTGACCTCGACCGGGATATGATCAAGGATTATTCATTAACCGACAGTTTTGTAATTTATATATGCATAGCCGGCAGTGCCAGCCTGGAATGGAAAGAAGGAAGCATGGCCCTTGTTAAGGGAGAAACAGTTCTTATACCGGCCATAATGGAAAAAATTGGTATTAAAGCAGTTGAGCCTGCCAAAATACTTGAGGTTTATATAAGGGAGGTGTCTGAAGTATAAGAATTTAAATTAAGCAAAAGAATGAAAAACAGGATAATCTATATGGCAATTGCCCTTATTCTGGCAACAGCCTGTCAGAATACCGGCGACAAAAGAGAAGCATCTGATGATAAGGGAGAAACTGAAAATAAAGCAGAAGTAAAGAAATATTATAACAAGGGGAAACTTGTAAAGGAAGTAACATTCAGGAACGATGTCAGGAACGGCATATGCCGTAACTATTACGACGACGGCAGGCTTAAAAGAACCATCTGGTATGAGAACGGGCTGAAGGAAGATACTGCCAGATGGTATTACCCGGAAGGCCGGGTTTACCGTGCCACACCATACAAAGAAAATAAAATACACGGTGTCCAGACAAAATATTACAAAACGGGACGGGTGCAGGCTACCATCCCTTTTAAAAACGGGCTCAGGGTCCAGGGCTTGAGGGAATACCTTCCTGATGGCAGGGATGCCGAGAACTATCCCACTGTAAATCATACAATAAGAGACCAGTCAGACACTGAAGCGGGAGTGGTTAAGGTGTTTGTGCAACTAAGTAATGAATCAGTCAATGTGAGGTTTTACAGGGGATCACTTATTGACGGAACCTTCGACCCCGATAAATGCCGGGATATTACAACGTCTTCAGGAATGGGTTACGCAGAACTGAGACCTGACACTGACCAGGGGAAAGGTTATGTGGACATCATTGCCCTGTATTCAACCAGGTTCAGAAACCGGAAGATAATTACCAAACGGATCAAACTACCTTATAATAATCTTTACTGATGAACATAGCTATTAAAGAGGGTGAAGAACTGGAACTCACAGTCAGGGTGAAAGCTACTGATACGGCAAGGATCTATGGTTCAGGTCTCCTCGACGTGTATTCAACACCTGCAATGGTGGCATTTATGGAAAAAACATCCATGCAGCTGGTGCAGCCATACCTTGAAAAGGGCCACGGAACAGTTGGCATATCCCTGGATATAAAACACATGAAAGCTGTTCCCGTAGGAGAAGAGATTAGATGCACAAGCAGGCTGAGTTCGAAGGAAGATAAGAGGCTCACATTCGAGGTGAAAGTCTTCCATAATACAGACCTGGTGGGCGAAGGCAAGCATTCAAGATACATAATTGAAGAAAAAAGTTTTCTCTCAAAAATAATGAAATGATAATCCGCTCGGCCAGATTTATAAAAAGCAGCACAAAATTAAAAGACTGTCCTGAGGCTGACAGGGCAGAATATGCTTTTACCGGAAGATCAAATGTAGGTAAATCCTCACTCATAAATATGCTTGTCAATCGCAAGAAACTGGCTAAAACATCCTCCACCCCAGGGAAAACGCAAACCATCAATCATTTTATCATAAACGAAAACTGGTACCTCACCGACCTCCCGGGTTATGGTTATGCAAAAGTGTCAAAATCATCACGTAAACACTGGGAAGGATTTACCGGCGAGTACATAACGAAGAGGGACAACCTGATATCGCTTTTTGTATTGATTGATTCAAGGCATGAGCCTCTCAAACCTGATTATGAATTTATGAACTTTCTTGGACTGAAGGGTATACCTTTTGCAAGGGTATTTACAAAATCAGATAAGATAAGCAGCAACAGCTTAAGCCAGGTTATGGCAGCACATGACAGGCATATGCTGGAAAAATGGGAGAGCCTCCCCCCTACCTTCATCAGCTCAGCCATTACAGGGAAGGGCCGTGAAGAGATTTTAAAATATATAGAGGATACAATAACTTTTTTTGAAAAGCGACCATAAGGTAACTATGATTTTTGTAGTTTTGCAAATATCTTGAAACCTCTTACGAAAACCGAAATCGTCAAAAATGAACGGAAAATCCCCTTTGAAGATATTCTCATGCCGTGCATCACGATATATTGCAGAAAACATAGCCAAACACCTTGGTGTCAGGCTTGGAGAAAGCAGTGTAACAGAGTTCAGTGACGGTGAATTCCAGCCACGTATAGACGAGTCAGTGAGAGGTTGCTCGGTATTCATTGTACAGTCTACCTTCCCTCCGGCCGAAAATCTGATGGAGTTATTACTTATGATTGATGCTGCAAAAAGGGCTTCGGCCTACAAGGTAATTGCGGTAATTCCCTATTTCGGACTTGCACGTCAGGACAGGAAAGACAGGCCCAGGGTTTCAATAGGAGCAAAGGTGGTGGCAGACCTTCTTGAATCAGTCGGAGCAGACAGGGTTATGACGCTTGACCTGCATGCTGACCAGATACAGGGTTTCTTCAGTGTTCCGGTTGATCACCTTTATGCTTCCTTCCTCTTTGCCAACTACATAAAGGAAATGAATCTTGATAATGTTACCATCTCAGCCCCCGATATGGGTGGCTCAAAGAGGGCAAATGCCTATTCCCGACACCTTCAGTCGGAAATGGTACTCTCCTATAAACTGAGAAAAAAACCAAATGTGGTTGAAGAAATATCAATTATAGGAGAGGTAAAAGACAGAAATGTCATTATTATTGACGATATGGTTGACACCGCAGGTACTCTTTCGCTTGCAGCCCAGATAATAAAAGACAACGGGGCCAGAAGCATTTATGCATTTGCCACTCATCCTGTCCTGTCAGGACCTGCCTATGAAAGAATAGAGAAATCACCTATAGAGAAGCTGGTTGTTACCGATTCAATACCCAATGTAAAACCTTCTCCCAAGATTGAAGTACTCTCCGTGGCCAAACTGTTCGCCGAAACAATAGATGCCGTTTACCATAATGAATCTATAAGTACCGGCTTTGTTTTTTAAGAGTATTTATCCTATATTTGCAGGCCAAATTTTTTACTAAAATATTGTCCAACGTGTGATGGGAGATCATGTAAAAATGATCTTGAGTAGCACAATAAAAGATGACAGATGAGAACTCTCGAAATTATTGCCAACAAAAGGGAAAAAACAGGGAAAAGCGAAACAAAGAAGCTCAGGGATGAAGGTAATGTGCCATGCGTAATGTATGGTGGCAAGGAAACAATACACTTTTATTCACACGAGAATAACTTTAATGAACTGGTATATACACCCAGTGTTTATATCGTTACTATCAATGTTAACGGTGAAAAGCATAAGGGTGTTCTTAAAGATATTCAGTTCCACCCGGTAAGCGACAAAATATCACATATCGATTTCGTCGAAGTATCAGATAACAAACCTGTTACTGTCATAATCCCGGTTAATCTTAAAGGTGATTCAGTAGGCCTGAAAGCAGGAGGTAAATTAAGACTTAAAAGAAGACACCTGACTATAAGGGGGTATATTGATGCCCTGCCTGATAAACTGGATATCGACATAACAAATCTTGATATAGGCCAGACAATTAAAGTAAATGAGCTCAGCTTTGACGGCATAGAAATACTTGACCCTCCAAGGGCCATGGTTGTAGCTGTTATATCATCACGCCTGGCTATGAAGGGTATGGAAATTACTGAACAGGTTGAAGGTGAAGCCGATCTTGAAGGTGAAGCCGGAGAGGCAGAGGAAGGAGCTGAAACAACTGAAGCAAAAGCAGAAGAAGAAAGCGAAAGCAACTAGTACTTGTAGTTAAATTTAAAACCCCATGTCTTGAAATATTTGATTACAGGATTGGGTAATATTGGTGAGGAGTATAAGAATACGCGTCATAATGTTGGTTTTATGATATTGGATGCCTGGGCAGGGGCATCCAATGTTGTTTTTGCCGACAGGCGTTATGGTGAAGTCACCTCTTTAAAATACAGGGGGAGGACCTTTGTCCTGCTTAAGCCATCAACCTTCGTTAACAGAAGCGGGAATGCGGTACGGTACTGGCTCAGGAAAGAAAAGATACCCGAAGAAAACCTTCTTGTCCTGGTTGATGACATATCAATACCTTTCGGGTCGATGCGCCTCAGGGCAAAGGGAGGAGACGGGGGTCACAACGGGCTGGCTCATATAAACATGATACTTGGACATGGCAATTATGCCAGGCTCCGCTTTGGCATCGGGAACGATTTCATGACAGGCAGCCAGGTAAACTATGTACTCGGTGAACTGACGGAAGGTGAAAAAAACATATTGAACAAGAGACTCGGTCTGGCTATTGAAATGATAAAGTCTTTTGCTGCCATTGGTATTGAACTGACTATGACAAAGTATAATAAGCAGGCAAAATCGTCCGGTGATGAGGGAAGAAACGGGGACCGGCCAGAGAATTGATAAATTCCTGTGGTCGGTAAGAATATACAAAACCAGGAGCATGGCCACAGAGGCATGCAAAAAGGGAAGGGTAATCATAAATGATATACCGGTGAAACCTTCAAGACAGGTGACTGCAGGCGAGATAATCAAGGTAAAAAAAACACCCGTTCTGTATGGCTACAAGATCAGAGAAATTCCTTCTTCACGAGTATCAGCCAAAGTGGTCGATGCTTATCTTGAGGATCAAACTCCAGAAGAAGAAAAAATAAAGCTGGACATGAAGCAGAAAACACAGGTCTTATACAGGTATAAGGGCACGGGGCGGCCGACTAAAAAAGAGAGGCGCGACCTTGACAGGCTCATGGATAAATAGACAAAAAGCTAAATTATTAGTATATTGGAACCATGGTAATTTCCCTTGCTGCCTTAATAAGTATGACGGCAGGCAGGCAGGCAAAAAAAAGATAAAACGGGGTATGGGTAAAAATAATATAGAAAAAACTTCTGCAGGGTATGCATTGCTGAAATTCCTTGCCAGTATCTGGCATAATAATATATATTACAGGAAGGTAATAGTTATCGGGAAGGAGAACCTCAATAATAATTCTCCCAAGATTCTGGCCCCTAATCACCAGAACGCCCTGATGGACGCAATGGCCATAGTATCATCAACAAGGGGTCAGCAGGTTTACCTTGCAAGGGCTGATATTTTTAAAAAGAAATTTATTGCCTCCATCCTGTATTTTCTCAAGATCATCCCTGTCTATCGAATCAGGGACGGCTATGACAGCCTCAAGCAAAACGATGAAATATTCAGCAAAACAATTGATGTACTTAAAAACAATACACCTATAGTCATCCTCCCCGAAGGCAATCATGCCGGTTTCAGGAGGTTGCGCCAGCTCAAGAAAGGTATTTTCAGGATTGCA
The DNA here is from genome assembly GCA_011050615.1 of Bacteroidota bacterium. Classification (GTDB taxonomy): domain Bacteria; phylum Bacteroidota; class Bacteroidia; order Bacteroidales; family VadinHA17; genus UBA9300. Next base: position 36,437 of record DRFJ01000015.1, on the reverse strand, counting down.
TTGCAAACAGAAAAATCTGAGAATTTTTCCATGGGCCTTAAAATTATCCCCGTCGGGCTTGATTTTTCTGACTACCACCGGTTTCGTTCGGTCCTGACCGTAATTTACGGTAAACCTATTAATGTTACAGAATACAGGGAGCTATATGAGAAAAATCCGCATCTGGCATATAATAAACTCAGGGACAGGCTGTCAGATGAGCTTAAAAAATATATGGTGCATATCGGCTCGGAGGAAGACTATGAAGCACTTGATGAGCTAAGGGAAATAGTTAACGGTAAATACTCAACCTCCACCTCTTACCCCAAGGTGAAAAGGGATAAGAAACTGATAGGGCAGATGGAATTATTAAAGGAAAAAAATCCTTCCTTCTATGAGAAAATATGCAGGCGGACTCTTTTAATAAGAAACCTGACTGATAGGCTCAATGTGGGATATTACCATCTTAACAGGAAGAAACCAAGAATTATACTTCACTTTCTGGCTATTGGCGGTCTTGTTGCCTTATTGCCCTTTTTCATAGCCGGATGGATGTTGAATTATATATTTTATATTATACCAAAGCTGCCCTTAAAAAACGTCAAGGACATAATGTTCCATGGCTCAATACGCTATGCCATTTCACTGATACTGGGGCTTATATTTTTACCACTGTATGCCATAATAGCTTTCATAGTCATTCCCGTATGGTGGATTGCCCTTATTGCAGTTATACTGATAATACCTTCCGGAATATTCGCATGGAATTACACTCTGATCTGGAAGAAATTACTTGAGAGGATAAGGGTAAGAAAATATGTTAACAGGAAGAATCCTGAATACTCTCTTCTCAGGAAAGAATATTCAGCACTACTTGAGGAAATCAGCAGGGTAAATGATGAAATACAATAACAGCGTATTCTGGGTTACCGGTGCATCGTCAGGCATAGGTAAAGCACTTGTTTACGAGCTCCTGAATCGTGGTGCAAGGGTCATAGCCTCATCAAACAGGGAAGATGAACTGGGTGATGTAAGAAAAAGATATCCTGATAAAAAGCAACTGCTAAGTACAAGCGTTTTTGACCTTGCTGACATGAGTAATATTGATGGTATAGTATCAGAACAGGTTAAAAAGCACGGGAGGATTGATGTACTTTTAAACATAGGCGGTGTGAGCCAGAGGTCAGAAATTGTTGAAACACCTCTCTGGCTCGACAGGCAGATAATGGAGATCAATTATTTTGGGACCATTGCACTGACCAAAGCGGTGCTTCCCTATATGATAAAGCAGGGTTCAGGTCATATTTTGGCCACCAGCAGCATCTCAGGCAGGTTCGGCTTCCCTCTGCGGTCAGCATATTCTGCCTCAAAGCAGGCACTCCATGGCTTTTTTGAGACCCTTCACATTGAAAACAGGGGCCATAATGTAAAAGCTTCCGTAATAATTCCGGGCAGGGTAAGGACGAATATTTCATACAGTGCCTTAACCTCCTCAGGGAAAAAACATGGAAAAATGGATGCCGGACTGGCTAAAGGAATATCTCCTGAAAAAGCTGCCAGGATTATACTCAGGGGACTTGAACGCAACAAGAGGGAAATCCTGGTGGGAGGAAATGAACTGCTTATGTTATATATCAGGAAGTTTTTTCCATCAATTTTCTTTAATTTAGCAGGCAGAATAAAACCTCAGTGAAAGATGGCGCAGGATGAGGTCTTACAGCTTAATAATTAATAAACCAGGATAATGAAAAATTATATTATAAGCGGGATACAGCAGATGGGTGTTGGGGTTAAGAACCTCCATGAGGCATGGGAATGGTACAGGAAGTTTTTCGGTATGGATATACCTATTTTCGAAGAGGAAGCTGAGGCAAGGCTGATGCTCCCCTATACCGGGGGCAAACCACGCAGGAGACATGCTGTCCTTGCCATGAACCTGCAGAGCGGCGGAGGATTCGAAATATGGCAGTACAAGGAAAGGCAACCACAGGAAGCCAAGAGGGATATACTGGCAGGTGACCTGGGAATCTTCGCCTGTAAAATGAAAGTCAAGAATATTGACGATGCACTGAAAAGTTATAAAGATAAGGGTGCAATGGTGCTGGGTGAACCGGTCAGGGATCCGCTTGGAAGAAAAACATTCTTTATCAGGGATCCCTATAATAACCTTTTCCAGTTTGTTGAAGCCTCCGACTGGTTCCTGAATGAAAGAAAGGTAAACGGAGGAGCCTATGGAGCGGTTATAGGGGTAACAGATATAGAAAAATCAATGAAAGTGTACTCGGGGATCCTCGGCTATGACAGGTTAATATACGATAAATCGGGTGTTTTTAATGATTTTAATGAACTTCCCGGAGGTGATCAGGAATTCAGGAGAGTGTTGCTAATGCAGAGCAAGCCTTTCCGTGGTGCTTTTAGCAAGCTATTTGGCGACAGCGTAATAGAGCTTATAAGTGTCAGGGGTCGAAAGCCCTCCAGGATATTTGAGGATCGTTACTGGGGAGACCCGGGATTTATACACCTCTGTTATGATGTCAAGGGCATGGACCAGCTCAAAGAGCACTGCCTGAAGGAAGGACACGGCTTTACGGTTGACAGCAAAAAAAGCCATGATATAAATGGATTTGATATGGGTGAAGCTGCAGGTCATTTTGCCTATATAGAAGATCCTGACGGTACCCTTATAGAATTTGTGGAAACATTGAAAATACCAATAATCAAGAAACTTGGCTGGTATATCGACCTCAGCAAGAGACGGCCGGAAAAAAGATTGCCCTCATGGATCATTAAAACATTGAGGTACTCAAGGGTAAAGGAAAAAAAAACCAATTAATCAGGCACCTTCTTTCTGACGTGTTTCCTCTGCCAGTTTTTCATTTTCACGCAAGACCCTCATTACATTGCCTCCCCATATTTTTTCTATTTCTGATTTTGAATATCCCCGTCTCAGTAATTCATGAGTAAGATTTTTCACCTGTGAAACATCCATCATGCCTTCAATACCTCCTCCTCCGTCAAAGTCGGTTCCTATACCTACGTGATCAATACCTATTAACTGAACAACATGATCAATGTGGTCAACCGCATCTTCCACAGTGGCCAGTTTCCGGTACTTATTCCTTACTTCATAATACTCCCTCCTGGCTGTTTCGAACTCTTCCTCTGAAAGCCCCTCAAAATCATTATACTTCTCACGTATTTCCGCCAGTTTTTCTTCAAGAACCGGGTTTGGTTCAGGTTGCTTAAGGTAGCTGCTGAGGATGCAGATTTGAATGACACCTCCATTTTCCTTCAGCATCATTAACATATCATCATCCAGATTACGCGGACTCTCGCACAGGGCACGGCATGATGAATGAGAAGCTATTACCGGAGCATTACTTAAGTTAATAACATCATAAAATGCCTCATCAGAAATATGCGATACATCAACCATCATGCCCAGACGGTTCATCTCCCTTACAACATCTTCACCAAATTCAGATAAGCCGTTGTGTTCGGCACCACGGTCATCAGTAGATGAATCGCATATATCATTATTACGTGAATGAGAAAGGGTTATATACCTGGCACCCAGCTTATAAAACTCTTCAACCTTTGACAGATCTTTTCCCACAGGATATCCATTCTCAATACCCAGGAAAGCAATTCGCTTACCCGACTTCTTTATCCGGCAGGCATCTTCCACCGTAAAAGCCAGCTCAGCCATGACTGAATTCTTATCAAGGTTTTCATATATTTTTTCGAAGGTAGCCACTGCCCTTTCATAGGCATCCTTATAGCCTTCCCCGTCCCTTGGCCCCTGCCCGATAAAAACTGCAAAGAACTCAGCATCAAGCCCTCCTTCTTCCATTCTGGGAAAATCAACACTGCCATCCTCATTTCTGACTCCCAGATCAAAATCTGACCTCATAAGCCGCATCGGTGTATCACAGTGTGTATCCACTGTAAGTACAGACCTGTGAATCCTGTCTGCTTTCTTTGCTATTCTTGCTTCTTCATTGCCACAGGAAGAAAAAATAAATGGCAAAAAGACAATTAATAGGATTGAGAGATTATTTTTCATCACTTTATTTTATTAAGATCAAATCAAAAATAAGTAAAAAGACATTCCATGCAGAAGAAATAAAGCTATTATAGAGCAGTTATTAACAAAGATTAACACAGAAGCCCCTGACGAACAGTCAGGGGCAGCCATGAAAAGAATGGAAAAATTGCTTTTGGACAGTAAAAGCACCATTCAAGGTTAATTTCCTTCTCTTACCAGGGTAAATGTATTAAAAAACATGTCAAAAAACAATACGCCGATACTTTATTCAATCAAAATGCAAATTTCTCACACCAAAGTCCTTGAAATAATTATAAACTGATGCCTGCACTGTATTAAGCAGTTTATGTTTAATTTACCTTCCTGTTTCCACAGTCTGAAAAATATTACTTTTGTCATTATCATGTTCAGGGATAAACTTATCAACTGGTCTATACTCATTCTCCTTTCACTGACATGGGGAACATCATTCATTCTCATGAAGAAGGGTCTCCGCTCCTTTGATTCCCTCCAGATTGCATCCCTGAGGATTTTTATCAGTTACCTCTTTCTCCTGCCTGTTGCCATTGTCAATATACGGAAGATGAACAGGGGCAACTTTTTAAGCCTCTTAATAATAGGCTTAATCGGGAATGCACTGCCAGCCTTCCTGTATCCTTTTGCCCAGAGGAGGATAGACAGCTCTGTTGCAGGAATGCTCAACGCCCTGACACCTCTGTTCACTTTATTAACAGGGATAATCCTGTATGGAAGGAAAGCCAGGTGGAACCAGGTTGCAGGCATACTTCTTGGCCTGGCAGGGGCCGGCGGCTTGTTATACAGGGGATCATTCTCATTTGACCCGGCGGGCTTACTAATCGTTCTTGCCACCTTTTTTTATGGTATCAGCTCAAACCAGGTTACCCTTATAAAGAACATTAACGGAGTTGTTATCACCTCCCTGGCTTTTTTCATAGTAGGGCCTATTGCAGGAATATCGCTTCTCATAAGTGATTTTGGACCGGCACTTGAAACTGAAAACTGGCTCCTTAACCTCGGTTTCATCTCCATACTGTCAATCTTTGGTTCAGGAATAGCGGTTGGGCTTTTAAACATATTGATTATAAGAACATCACCCGTCCATGCCGTGTCAGTAACCTACCTGGTCCCGCTGGTATCAACCCTCTGGGGTTATGCAGACGGGGAGAATATTACTGTATTTATGATTATTTCGGTAATTTGCATACTCACCGGCGTTTATCTTACCATAAAGCGAAGAAGCCCCGGTATAATCAGAAATAAATTATGAAAAACAAATTATGGCTTATTCCCTTAGCAGGTGGTTTGCTTGGAGGACTGGCCTGGTATGAAAAGGCAAGCGGACTGATAATGTTAACAGCCCTGGTTCCATTTTTTTATGTCTTCAGACGCTCAATCATTGAAAAAGCCACAGGCAGCCTTGTCTTCCTGAGGGTATTACCCGGATTCATAATATTCAACCTTCTCACTATATCCTGGTTGCGTAATGCTTCAATAGCAGGAGCCTTATATGCCATTACTGCCAATTCCTTCCTTATGTCATCAGTTTTCTGGATTGCCTCGGCAATATACAAAAGATCATCTTCCTTCCTGGGATATGCCAGCCTCCTTACATTCTGGATAATATTGGAGCATATCAACTCCAGGCTAAGTTTTCTCACACCCTGGCTAAACCTTGGCAATACTCTGGGAAACGATATCTCTTTCATTCAATGGTATGACATCACCGGAGCATCCGGAGGTACATTATGGATACTTCTGTGCAACCTTTCAATACTCTTTTGTATAAGCAGACTGGAAGAAAAACACGGGTTTCCATGGAGACAAATTATCTTATTCCTCTTACTGTTCATTATACCGTCAGGTTTTTCATTCCTGAAGTATTTCACATCTGATAAGATTGATGAAAAGTCGGATATTCTTATTATTCAACCGAATATAGACCCTTATTCGGAAAAGTTCAGCACGTACTCATTCGAATTGCAACTTCGAAAGATGTTAAAGATGGCCGGAAATAATATCAACGTCGGTACTGACTGGATAATATTTCCGGAAACAGCAATTGATGATCCCTTTTATGAGAAGGATGTTTCCGGCAATAAATATTTCCTGATGATTGATTCACTCCTGAGTAAACATAAGGGCTTAAGCCTTATTACAGGTGCCACCACAATGAAGGCATTTCAAAATTATGACAGTGAAAGCCCTGAAGGTTCATTTTTGGAAATTTACAATTCAGCCATGCATGTAAGCCAGGGGCACGGGGTAAGCTTCTATCACAAGTCAAAACTGGTACCGGGAATAGAGAAAAAAATAAGAGCCCTGCCCGGATTTCTTGAAAAGAAAATAATACCTGATCTGGGAGGGACAATGACAGGTTACGGGACTCAGGATGAAAGAACTGTTTTCACTCATTCTGATGGTGTTTCCAGGGTTGCCCCGGTGATCTGTTACGAATCGGTATATGGCGAATTTATCACAGAATATATAAGAAACAGTGCCAATCTCATCGTAATCATCACCAATGATGGCTGGTGGGAAAACACTGCGGGTTACAAACAACATCTGATATTTGCAAGGGTCAGGGCCATTGAAAACAGAAGAGAAGTAGCAAGGGCTGCCAATACGGGCATCTCATGCTTTATTGATCGGAAAGGGAAAATAATAAAACAGTTGAACTGGTGGGAAGAAGGCTCATTAAGTCACTCTCTCAGGCTCAATAATGAACTGACATTTTACTCATCTAACGGCGATTTTATATCAAGGTATGTAAGCATCTTCGGAGTATTCATACTTATAATAACATTTATAGCAGCTCCACTCCGCAGCTTACGTGAGCCTCAAAATTTCTGATATCCCCCGTCAAGCCACTCAATATATTCAGAGACGTTCAGATTAAACGCCATGGGGTCAACAAGGGGCTTTCCTTCATGATCGGTTATGGCATAAAGCGGCTGTGTATTTGTGCCGAACATTTCAATCTCATAATTGGTATTTACCTGTCCTATTGTCTTCTTTATTTTACCATCAACCGAGGAGCTAATCCATTCATTACCGGGAAGTCTTGTTCTGTCGTCACAATAAAGGGCTATTATGACAAAGTTATTTTGCAGGCGTTTCAGCACTTCGGGATCAGACCACACCTTTGCTTCCATTTCCTTGCAGTTACTGCAGGCATGGCCTTTGAAGTCAATAAAGACAGGCATATTTCTTTCCCTGGCACATGCCAGTCCCTGCTCAAGGTCAAAATAGCCTTTCAGCCCGTAAGGCAGATCAAATTTACCGGCATATTTTGGTTCAGAGCATAAACCCTCCGAAGCAGTCAGAAATTCAGCAGGGGTGGTCATACCTGCCTGTGAGCTGTTTCCGGCGAGGTTAAAACTTGCGGCAGATTTAGGAGGCAGAAGGCCTGATATCCCCTTAAGCGGTGCTCCGAACATGCCCGGGATAAGGTAAACTGCAAAGGAAAATACTAAAATGATAATTAAGAAGCGAATTATACCAATATGTTTCAGGTCACTGTCATGAGCAAACTTTATCTTGCCCATAAGATAAAAACCAAGCAGGAAGAAAAGGACAATCCATATTGCCAGGTAAAAATCTCTTGAAAGTATATTCAATCCGTAAACCGTATCAATGGCAGAAAGAAATTTCATACTGAAAGCAAGCATAATAAAGCCAAGGGTAACCTTAACTGAATTAAGCCAGCCACCTGATTTTGGCAGTTTATTCACCACCGAGGGGAAGAGTGCAAACAGGAAAAAAGGTACGGCAAATCCGAGTCCAAAGCCAAACATACCTGCTGTGGGCCGGAATACATCACCGCTTGCGGCTTCAACGAGGAGGGCTCCAACGATGGGCCCGGTACATGCAAATGAAACCAGTACGGTTGTTAAACCCAGGAAGAAAGCAGCAAGCATTCCACCCCTGTCTACTTTCGAGTCGGCACTGCTGACCCATTTATTGGGCAAAATAATTTCGTATGCTCCGAAAAAAGAGGCAGCGAAAACAACAAAGAGTGTAAAAAACAATATGTTTGGCAGCCAGTGTGTACTGAGGGTATTTGCAAAACCCGCACCTGCACTTGTAAGAGACACTATTATACCAAGTGAAGAATATATTAATACTATTGAAAGAGCGAAGACCAGGGCCTTAATAAATGATTTTCCCCTGTTTTCAGATCCATGTGAGAAAAAAGCAACGGTCATGGGTATCATCGGGAATACACAGGGTGTCAGTATTGCAGCTATTCCAAGTGCGAATGATACTAGGAGAAGGCCTGTTAATCCACGCCCTTCTGCAAGAGTTCCGCGCCCTTCACTCTCAACAGCAATTTCCGCAGTTTCTCCCTGCGATATTGTGATGGTGAATTCCACGTCCTGCGGTGGCGAACACCTTTCGTCATCACAGGCCATATAATTTACAAAACCCTTAACACTGAAATTATCCTGATCTGATTTTATTGTTTGCCTGAATTCAGCTTCTCCACTGAAATATTTTATTTCCATCTCAAAGGCCTGGTCGAAGACAATCTCACCCTCATTTATTTCTCTTGTTTCTCCAAGGAGCTCATAGTTACCCGAATCTTCAAAAGTAAAACTTGTTGGTATGGGTCCCCCCTCCGGGAGATGCATGGAATACAGGTGTGATTCCTCTTCTATGACAGCTGTGAAAACAAGGTCATAGGTTTGATTGCCCGTCTTCTCATAGGAAAAAGACCAGTCAACAGGATCATAAATCTGGGCGAATGATGCAACTGAAATAAATATTAAGCTGAAAACCAGGGTAATTTTTCTTATCATCGTCTCATATTCTTTTAAGTTTCCCATAATTAATAAGCAGTGTCTGTACATGAAACAAAAAAAATCTCCAAAGGTTAAAAGTCCTGTAATAATTAACCCAGGTCTATTTCATCACCGAATTTGTCAGTAAACCTGTACTCAAGGAAATGGTATGAGTTTATGGGCCTGATTTCTATTTTGCAGTTATTTCTTTTTGCCATTTTACGATATTCGGGTCTGAATCCTATAGTAAGGAAAGCTGCAATAAAAGGATGTAACCTGAGAATAAAATTTCTTGTTTTTACTTTCTCGAGTATCATTTTCAGGTCATTCTCTATTTTTTCTATATAGAGTAATGATGGTCCTATTTTACCGGTCCCGTTACAGGCAGGGCATTTTTCTTCTACGCTGATATTCATCTCAGGTCTCACCCTCTGCCGTGTTATCTGCATCAAGCCATATTTGCTCAGAGGGAGTATATTGTGTCTTGTACGGTCATCAGCCATTATTTCCTTCATAGTATCGAAGAGCTTTTGTTTATGCTCGTTCGATTGCATATCTATGAAATCAATGACTATTATGCCGCCCATATCCCTGAGTCTTAGCTGTCTGGCAATTTCTTTGGCAGCTTCAAGGTTTACCTGGAGGGCATTTGTTTCCTGGTCGGCATCGGCTTTTGATCTGTTCCCGCTGTTAACATCAATCACATGCAGTGCTTCGGTATGTTCAATTATGAGATAGGATCCATGCCTGAATGATACTGTTTTACCAAAAAGTGTTTTTATTTGTTTTGTGACACCGAAATGATCGAAGATGGGGCTTTCCCCTTTGTAGATTCTTACAATCTTTTCCTTATCCGGTGCTATTTCCCTCACATACTGTTTTATTTCAGCAGCCAGCACATGGTCATTAACAGTAATACTGGTAAAACTCACATTTAGAATATCCCTGATAATGGCATTTGTCAGGTTCAGCTCCCTGATAAAAAGCTTCGGTTTTGTAATATCCCTGTGCAGGCCATTAAAGGCTTTCTCAAAGCGTTCAACCAGATCTCTTAATTCGGTATCCAGGGTTGCGACCTTTTTACCTTCGGCGACAGTTCTTATTATTACACCGTAATTTTGGGGCTTTATACTCATTATAAGAGCCTTAAGCCTGTTTTTCTCCTCAGCGCTTTCTATCTTGGTTGATACCGATACCTTATCAGAAAAGGGAAGCAGAACAAGGTTTCTTCCGGCAATGGAAATTTCTGAACCCAGTCGTGGCCCCTTTGTTGAGATTGGCTCTTTGGTAACCTGCACAATAACCGTTTGTCCTGCTTTCAGTACATCGGATATTTTTCCATCCTTGTTAATGTCAGGTTCATTTTTAAATTTTTGAACCGGAATAATCTTCCCCTTTCTTTTCAGGGCCAGCTCATAATACTTATGCAGGGAACGGAACTGTGCTCCCAGGTCAAGGTAATGAAGGAAGGCATCACGTTCGTATCCGACATTGATAAATGCAGCATTCAGACCGGGCATTATCTTTTTTACTTTCCCAAGATAAATATCCCCGACGGCATACTTTATATCCTTCTTTTCCTTGTTAAGCTCGACGAGCTGTTTTTGCTCAAGCAACGCGATGGATATTTCCTTCGGGCCTGAGTCTACTATTAAATCCCTGCTTATCACATTAAGGTAATATAGATCTTATTTTTATAATATACTAAACCTAAAGATCAGACAATCTTTAGGTTTTGCATAAATTGTGAACAACCTTTGGCACAGGAGCCTATTTCTTCTTCTTATGCCTGTTCTTCCTCAAACGCTTTTTTCGTTTGTGGGTAGCCATCTTATGTCTTTTTCTTTTTTTCCCGCTTGGCATAAAATTAATTACTTAACGTTATTCTTAACCTTGTTAATAAATGACTTTGAAGGTTTGAAAGCCGGAATGAAATGTTCAGGAATAATAATGGTAGTATTCCTGGAAATATTCCTTGCAGTTTTCTTTGCTCTTTTCTTAACTATGAAGCTGCCAAATCCCCTGAGGTATACATTATTACCATCAACCATTGAATCTTTTACCGAATCCATGAACTCTTCAACAGTTCTCTGAACAGTTACCTTTTCAATACCGGTTTTTTTGGCAATTTCGTTAACGATGTCTGCTTTAGTCATTTTAATGAATTTTAATTCAACAATTTATATGTTTTAATTTTTTCGAAATTAACAACTGCAAATGTAAAATATTATTTTCTATAAATAAAACACTTAGCCTAATTTTTTACTTTTTTTAATTCATAACTCCCTGAAATAGTGTCAATATATTAGGCATGAGCATCATTTTGCCTCTATTGGAGATGTTCCGCCCGGCCTTTTCACTAGCGGGGTGAGGCTGAAACTACATAAAATACATTCCATTTTTTGCTGACCGGTTGTTACAAGCTTTATTTTTACTACCTTTACTTCCTAAATAATTGTATTTTAAACTAAATTAAAATGTCAGTTAACAAGGTTATTTTAGTGGGTAACGTAGGAAAAGACCCGGAGGTACGTTATGTCGACACAAATGTACCGGTGGCCAGGTTTCCTTTTGCCACAAGTGAGACTTACAGGAGCAGGGATGGAGAACGAATAACCACGACTGAGTGGCATAATGTTGTATTATGGAGAGGCCTTGCTGAGGTTGCCGAGAAGTTTGTAAAAAAAGGGTCCCAGCTTTTTATTGAGGGGAAAATACGTACCCGTTCATACGATGACAGGGACGGAAACAAGAGATATATTACAGAGATTATTGCTGATAACATGCAGATGCTTGGACGCCGCTCCGACAGCCAGTCAGGCGATACTGATGACAAATCTTCCTTCAGTGAAACTGAAAACCAGTTAAAACAGGATGACAATGAAGCAGCATCACGGACTGATAGGCCTTTCGGTGATCCGGGCGATTCACCTGAAGCCTCCGGTGAAGCTGACGACCTGCCATTCTAGTGTTAATCAAATGCTTGTCAATTGGATACTATTGACCCTTATCAACAGATCTTAGCTTTACATATTATTGCCATTACAAGACCTGTGATCATTGAACTCGCTGTACTGGTGCTCTTGCTTATCTGTTCAGCATTTATTTCCGGTTCAGAGGTGGCTTTTTTCTCGCTTGGACCGGCCCAGATTGATGAACTCACACATAAGCGCTCACGTAAGTCCTCGGTCGCACTTAAGCTCCTGGTAAAACCTGAAGAATTACTGAGCACCATACTTATAGCCAATAATTTCGTAAATGTGGGCATTGTGCTATTATCTGCCTATATAAGCAACCATCTGTTTGATTTTTCGGATAAGCCCCTGCTTGGTTTCCTGCTTAAGGTTATAGGAATTACCTTTATCCTGCTTCTTTTTGGCGAGATCCTTCCTAAAGTTTATGCGACAAAACAAAATGTGCGCTTTAGCCTCCTTATGGCAATGCCACTGAGCATATGCGAGAAAATATTCAGGCCACTTAGTGTTTTCCTTATAAAATCAACATCCCTTGTAAAAAACAGGAACGGGCAGAAAGACCACAGCATTAGCAAGGGTGAACTTTCTGAGGCCATAAGCCTGGCATCGGGTGAAAACAAAGATGATGCAAAAATACTTAAGGGAATAGTAAAATTCGGAAATATTGAAGCAAAGGAAATAATGAAGCCCAGGATAGACATAATGGCTATCGACATAAAAACACCCTTCAGTGAGGTGATATCCCAGATCACTGAATCAGGCTATTCCCGGATACCCGTATTCTCACAAACCTTCGATAACGTGGAAGGTATTCTCTATGTAAAGGATATCCTTCCCCACTACCATAAACCGGCAGGCTTCAAATGGCAGTCCCTGCTGAGGCCTTCTTATTTCGTCCCGGAAACAAAACGGATAAACGAGCTCCTTGAGGAATTCCAGACAAAAAAGATACATATGGCTATTGTCATAGACGAATATGGTGGAACCAGCGGGATTATAACTCTCGAAGATATCCTTGAAGAAATTGTGGGTGAGATCCCGGATGAACATGATGAAGAGGAGATCTCTTTTGAGAAGATTGAAGACAATATTTATATTTTCGAAGGAAAAACACTTCTGAATGACTTTTTTAAGGTTATGGAAATTGACAGTGATCCCTTTGAAGAGGTTAGAGGTGATTCGGATACGCTGGCCGGATTGATATTAGAGCTTACCGGTGAGATACCGGGTCAGGGATTCAGCATCGATTATAAAGATTTCCATTTTAAAATCCTTTCAGCTGATAAACGGAGGATAAAAAAACTGAGGGTGGAAATAAGACCAGGCGGAGATGATTAGCCGGAAAAATGAAATATTATTCATCATAAGCGCATGTCTTGTATTTTCAATGTTTTCATGCGGCGACAACAGTATACCCAGGCCCAGGGGACATTTCAGGATTGACTTCCCTGAAAAGAATTATACCAGGTTTGATTCTCTTTGTCCCTTCACCTTCGAATACCCGGTTTACAGCCTGATAAGCAAAGAACCGGGTATGGATGAATACTGCTGGTTCAATATTGAATTCCCTGACTATAAGGGCAGGCTGCACCTCAGCTATATGGATGTAAAAAACAACCTCGGACTACTCACCGATGATGCCCATAAACTTGCATATAAGCATTCTGTTAAAGCCGATGCCATCGAAGAAAAGTTATGGACCAACGAAGAAAAAAATGTGTTTGGGATTATTTATCTGATAAGTGGTGATGCGGCTTCATCGGTGCAGTTCTTTGTTACTGACAGTATAAGTCATTACCTTAGGGGTTCCCTGTATTTTGACGCCCAACCCAACAAAGATTCTCTGGCTCCGGTGATAAATTTTTTCAGGGAAGATATAATACACCTTATTGAGACACTTGAGTGGAAATGATAAAACGATACTATGGCCTGTATATCTGAACATCATCTCAATGAATACACGATGCTGGGAGTATGGAAAATAGAAGAGGACCTTAAGACATTAATGTCGATGGTTGAACTGGGCCCGGATGACCGGAAGAAATTCATGCAATTCAAGAGCACTTCAAGGAAGCTGGAATTTTTGAGTGTACGGGCACTGCTGGCAGAACTCCTTGACCCCGAAGCAAGAATAGTATATAATAAGAATAATAAACCATTTATTAAAGACGGATCTCATTTTATAAGTATTTCCCATTCCAATAAACTTACAGCTTTAATGCTGAGTTCCCGTGAAAGAATCGGCCTCGACCTTGAATATATGAGTTCAAATATTATGGGAATAGCCCGGAAATTCATCAATGATAACGAAAAAATTACCAGGAAGAGGGAACTCAAAAAATACCATCTCTACCTTCACTGGTGTGCAAAAGAAGCCCTTTTCAAAATATGCGACAAGGAAGGGATTAACATGCAGAAGAATATCACCATTTATCCCTTCAATGTTCAGGAATCGGGTGATATAAGGGGCGAAGTAAAAACCGAATTGATTAACGAGGTATTTGATTTGCAGTATACGCGGTATGAGAATTATGCAATAGTCTGGACTAAAAAAGAATATGATGATAGAGAGTCTGAAGAGGCAAAAATGTATCGCCCTGTTAATGGATCCTGATAATTATGAGCCTGACGATATAAGGATGCTTAAAGATATAAAACCGAAGTACAGGCCTGATTTTATTTTTATCGGAGGAAGCCTGACCGGTGTCCATCCCGATGAGCTTATATCAAGTCTTAAGGGAAGCACTGATATACCTGTTGTACTTTTCCCCGGAAGCCTCCTCCAGTTAAGTGACAAGGCCGACGCTATATTGTTATTGTCGCTTATTTCGGGCAGGAATCCTGATCTCCTCATTGGAAACCATGTTATAGCGGCACCCCATTTAAGGAAGATGGATATTGAAATCATAGCCACTGCTTATATTCTTGTCAGTTGCGGTGCCAGAACATCAGTTGAATACATGAGCCAGACCGATGCAATACCATCTTCAAAGATTGATATAGCAGCAGCCACAGCCATAGCAGGAGAAATGCTGGGTCTGAAGCTCATTTATCTTGAGGGCGGCAGCGGAGCCAGTCACACGGTGCCTCCCGCCATGATAAGGGAAGTGCGCGGTGCAGTAAGTGTTCCACTGATTGTGGGAGGGGGACTTCGTTCAGGTGATGATATCAGAGAGGCCTTTAATGCCGGTGCAGATATGGTAGTTCTGGGTAATGGCTACGAAGATGATCCCGGTTTGCTTGAGATGGCGTGCAGGGTGAGAGATGAATATCAGTTATGAGTAATGCTGCACAACCCCCCCCTGCAGGCAAAGGAGGACTTCATCTGTATAAGTTTGTTCTAATTCGTGATAATCAGCAATTATTTATCGCATTCCAGGACATTTTCGACCTGGTACTTTGCTGCTTCGGCAAACTCGCCATAAAAGGCATTCTTATAAGCCTCACATGCCTGTGCATTCCGGCCCAGGGCCTGGTATGACTCGCCCAGTCCAAAATATATTTTTGCCTTCTCTTCAGCACCACCCGTCTCAAGTTCGAGGGCTTTACTGAATGAAGTAACTGCTTCTTCCCACTTTCCCTGGCCTTTCTGCGCAAGCCCAAGCTGGTAATACACAATAATATTATTATTTCCGTATTCAATCGTGCCCTTCAGGTTACTTTCGGCTTTTGCATAATCCTTGCCGGCCATGGCTGTCTGTGCATCATTGAAAAAATGGGCACTCATTACCCTGTTTATATCACCGGCAGTCCTGTTATCATTTTCCTGCTGGCACATCTGAAGACCCATAATGGCTGTTTCCTCCATTTTATCAACATCTTCCATCTTATCGTAAATCAATAGCCTTCCAAGATAGCCCTTTGTGTAAGCGGGGTTTCTTTGCAAGGCATCATCATAAAAGGCAAGTGCTTCGGTATAGTTACCTTCATTAATTGCTGCCGAACCCTGCACATTCCTTATGCTCAGTATGGTTCCCAGCGACCGTGAGGCACTCCTGCTATCGCCTATCTTATTGAATCCTTCAATTGAAGCATCGAGCATTTTCACAGACCCTTCATAGTCTTTGGCGCCAGCAAGTTTCTTTGCCAGTTCATAATGCATTTTCGGAATGCGGGATAAAGCCTGACTCTTGATCTGTTCAGCCTCATTACCTCCGACTTCGTCCGCCAGTTGAATAACAGTTTCATATGAACTGATGGCAGCCTCCGGGTTAATCTTCTCCATTTGAACTGCCTGGTTGAAAGAAGCCTTTACATCATTGATATTTGTCTGGCCGTAAATGACCGGTGCAACTCCCATACATGCCAGGAACAGCATTGCTTTTAAACTTTTCCTTAATGATACTCCCATAGTATTTAAATTTAATTATTTACGAGTTTAAAATTCATGCAAATATAAAAAAATGAATAAAACATAAAAATATATTTTCCTTGCATCTCCTGGTGCACGTTCAAAAAGCATACCATTATCTGAAAAGTTCAGTTAATGGTTCTCCTGTGCAGGCATTAGGAAAGGGCACCCTGCAAAGGGCTGAAAGGGTTGCTGCCAGATCATTCATGCTTACCTTCCTGGTAACACTTGCTCTGTTCACTGTCCACCCATACCATATAAGAGGAACATGGGAATCGTATTCATATGCTGAGTTATGGTTCGTTACCCTTAGATCGTTCTCAACCCAGGCTGGCCTGAGGTTAATTATTACATCCCCGCTTCTCAATGGATCAAAGCTGTCACGCATCTTTGCATAGTGACCCCTGGTAAATTCATTATCAGAAAGGACAGTTCCCGGTACGGCATTTGCCACGCCAGTGAACTGTGTAAGGAATCTTGATACGGTAACCTGGAAGTCTGACAACTCCAGTCCGGAGTCTTCGATAAGTGTCCGGTTGAGGTAAACCTGTTTCTCATAATAGCCCTTAAGCCAGTTGCCCTGACCATAAATCACGTTCAGGTAACTTTTAAGGAGGGTAATTGCCTGGTTATGCCTGAAGTAGCCAGAAGGAATTTTTTTATCTGAAAGAACTGCTGGTATTTCAGCAAGCCCGTGTGCCGAAGTAAGGTAAATGAGAATATTTTTCTTTCCCAGCTTGTCATTTAAATAATCCAGGAAATGTTCAATGTCGCGGTCGAGTCTCATGATTGCATCAGCCATTTCAACGGAGGAAGGGCCGAAATTATGTCCTATATTATCTGTCGCGGAAAATGTCACACTGAGAAAATCAGTAATCTCATCCTCCCCGAGTCCTTCTTCTTCAATCAGCCTGATGGCCATATCGGCAGTATAGGTGTCAGAGGCAGGCACTTTCTCCAGAAATGAATAGTCTCTCTTCTTATTAAGAATGCCCAGGAGCGATGAAGTACTCATTTTCCTCATATCATATGGAAAAACTGTACGGCCATCAATCCCCATCTCATATTTATTTGTATCGGGAAGGCATATCTCATATTTTTTAATATCATGAAGGGTGGTCCATTTACCGTCAAGGTAGGTATCGGCCAGATTCATAGCATTAAAATCATTCAGCCAGGCGGGTAATGAATCGAGATAATAAGTGCTCGTCATCCAGGTCCCTGTCACATTATCATACCAGTAAGCTGCATCAGCTGAATGACCCGAGGCCAGTATAGCGCCGTTCTCCCTGATTCCGAGCCCGTATACCTTCGCCCTTCCCCCTGTAGCCAGCTTAAGTTCATCGCCAAAAGTGCTAGCCAGCAGGTTTACCGGTGAATGCAGTCCCCTTTCAAAACTACCCCCCACAGGGTTTACACTGTTATCTGATGTGCAGTATATTATCTCTTCCCGCAATGGCAGGTACCAGTTATCAGCTACAACGCCATGGTGACGGGGAACAGTCCCGGTGGCCAGTGTGGCATGTGCCGGTGCCGACTGGCTCAGAAAAAAATCATATGAGGCATTCCTGTAAAAGGTACCCTCACCGATAAGTTTTTTAAAGCCACCCCCGGAAAACATATTCCAGTATTTATCGAGGTAATCATAGCGGAATTGTTCGATAACAATACCAATAACCAGGGCTGGCTTTTCAGGAGGTATATATGCATTCTGGGTAAATGACGGCAGTGAAACAATCAGCAGTAAAATAAAAACGGTGATTCTCTTCATTTCATAGCAATATTAAAGTGCCTCCCGGCATTGGAACATACCGAGGAATTAAATGGCAAAATTAAATGTTTTATGCTTACATGCAAGACCGGGGCTGAGACCCTTAACGGATGAACCGGCCAGTGTAATTTCTTCCACCCTGATCAGTTAAAGATATTATATAATACCCGGGGGACAGATGAGAAATATTTATTTCCAGTTTATTATCCTCAACAAATAAATCCTTCATTTCATGTACAAGCATGCCTGACTGGTTAAAGATACTCACACTTAATCTACTGCCTGTGAATTTCCCTGCATCCAGGAAAATATGATTAGCAGCCGGCACGGGCCATATCCTGAGCTTGTTCTCACCAGGGGGATCAGTAACTGATGATGTGCCCGTCAGTTTTACCGTAATAAATTCCTGTTGACTTTCTGTTATGGTAATCCCATTTACGGCCCTGGTGTCATAGCCCGGGGCCGAAACAGTAATATTCCATGTTCCAGGACTGAGCATCCGGACAAACATCCCTGTATGGGGGTCTGAATATACATGTGAACTATCCTTATCATGACCAACTACGAATATTTTTGCCCCAACCGGTTCACCGGTATTGCCATCAACCACCTTGCCATGAATGCCATAGAATGCATTCTCAAGGTAGCCCAGGAATGACCGGTAATTATAGTCCCATAGCAATGGTAACTGGGCAGCCGGTGTTTCCTTTGTGTCATCCAGCTCAACAGTCACCTCCCTTCCCTGGAGTTCATATGTAACATAATCCTGCCGGCCTCCCTGTATCTGATACCATACCGCACCGCGAACAACTCCGTTGTTATATGAATCCATGTAAGCAGCTACCGAATGCTGATGAACTGTATCAGCATATTTCCTGCAAATATTATAAAACCACACACTATCTGCCGGGATTTTTGAGAGCCACCGGTCCCAGGGGAAATTCAGCACCTCATAGCCCGAATGGAAATTTGCCGAAAGCACAAAATTCCTGCTCCTCATAAAATCTATCATGGCAACATTCTCAACATCAGGCACTATGGAAGGATTCAACGGATCGGGGAAGTTCCGGTTAAGATCGGTGCCATTAGCATTGGCTCTTGTGGGATAAGTTATGGTATCTCCCCGGTGATAAGTTCCGTCAGGGTTGGACAGAGGGTTAATCCATATTTCCAGACTGTCGACCAGTGCCTGTTCCAGCTCCCCGTTAGCTGCATTCATAAGCAGGTGTTCAGCCAGCCGTAACATCAGGACAAAGCCCTGGAGTTCATCTCCGTGCATATTTGCTGTATAGAAAACTTCCGGCTCATTTTCATCTTCATGCACATTATCTGATATTTTCAGAGCCAGTATGAGTCTGCCCTCAACGCTTTCTCCTATTGTGTCAACCCTGCACAGAAAAGGATAATCATTTGCCAGCTTATGCACAATTGTATCATATTGTCCATAGGTGGGATAGAGATCCCACTTCATTGCCTCCTCAACCGACATGGCAGACTCTACAGCCTTGCCAGGTTCACGAGGTATTACTTTAAATTTAAGGTTTAAAGACAAAAACGCATTAATATCAGATGCAGAAAGAACACAATACACCATCCCTTCTTCCAGCTTTGCCACCGGTATAAGCCTTCCTATCTCATTAAGCTGATCATAACCGGGATATTCGAAAACAACTTCTGCCTGCCCGTATTTTTCCACCTGCTCAAAAAGCTTTTCATCAAGAGCTATTTCCTGGGCACTGGCCATTATAACAAGGCCGGTGAGAATAATGATCAGTATGTGTTTTTTACAGGGCATAATGAAAATTACACATTGAACCTGATATGAAGGATGTCACCATCGTTAACAGCGTAGTTTTTACCTTCAACATAAAATCTGCCTGCCTCCCTGCATGCCTGTTCAGATCCAAGGCTCACAAAATCATCATACTTCATTACTTCAGCCCTTATGAATCCCCTCTCCATGTCTGAATGTATTACTCCGGCTGCCTGCGGAGCTGTCATCCCTCGCCTGATTGTCCATGCCCTTATTTCTTTAGGGCCCACGGTAAAGAAGGTCTGCAGGTCAAGCATCCTGTAAGCACTCCTGACAAGCTTGTCGATTCCCGGTTCAGACAAGCCAAGATCATTAAGAAATTCCATCCTGTCCTCATCATTTTCCAGTTCTGATATCTCTGCCTCCTGTGCACCTGCAATAACTATTATTTCGGCATTGGAGCCTGAGAGCTGTCCTTTTACCTTTTCAACAAAGGCATTGCCTCCGACAGCTGATCTGTCATCAACATTGCATACGTAAATTACGGGTTTTATTGTGAGCAGGAAGAGATCATCGATATATTTTTCCTCCCCGGGCTTTATTTCAAAATCACGTGCATTATTTAAGCCCTCTATATGATCATTCAGCCTTTTTAAGACTTCCAGTCCTTTTTTAGCGTCAGCATCACCCGATTTAGCTATTTTTTCAAGCCTTCCAATCTTTTTCTGCACTGATTCAAGATCTTTAACCTGGAGTTCAAAATCGATATTCTCAAGGTCACGCACGGGATCAACCGACCCGTCAATATGTGGCAGCCTGTCATCCTCAAAACATCTGAGTACATGTATCAGGGCATCGGTATTTCTAATTTCTCCCAGAAATTTATTACCAACTCCTTCTCCCCTGCTTGATCCCTTTGCAAGCCCCGGGACATCAACAAATTCAACAGTAGCAGGGATAAGCTTTCCGGCAGGCTGCAGTTTTTCAAGCTCCGGGAGCCTGGGATCAGGCACTTTAACAGAACCAATATTTGATCGTGAGGCACTGAATGCATTTGCATTAGTTTCTACCTTATTATCGGAAACACAATTAAAAATGGTTGTTTTTCCAACATTTGTTATACCTATAATACCGCACTGAAGTGACATAAAAATTTATTGTATTTATTTCAGAAAGCAAATTTATCAAAAAGACGGCTAAGACTTATATAATTATCTTTATACTTACGTTTATTATTTATATAATTTTGATAATTCAAAACACAGACAATACTTTATGAGTGTTAAGTTGCCCTGGATGAAAAAAAAAGATTTAAAAAAATATCTTACTTACGTTCTTAACATTGTCATGCTGACTATAGTGCCTTATGTTCTGACCGGTCAGCAATTAAATGACAACAATGAAAAAACAAGGATACTGTTTATACTTGACTGTTCCCAGAGCATGTCAGGACATTGGGATAATGAGAGAAAAATAGATATTGCCCGCAGGTTCCTTGGCAGAACTGTTGACAGCCTGAGTGCCTTTGAAAATGTTGAGATGGCATTGAGGGTATATGGTCATCAGAGTGTTGTACCTCCGCAGGATTGCAACGATACCAGGCTCGAAGTGCCTTTTGCTACCGGCAATGCTTACCGGATCAAGAGAAAGATGCTCAGCCTCTCTCCCAGGGGAACAACACCAATCGCGAACTCACTGGCAGCATCAGCAAATGACTTCAGCCCTTGCAGCGGGTGCAGAAATGTTGTAATTCTTATTACTGACGGTATCGAAGCATGTGACGGCGATCCCTGTGCGGTGGCTCTTGAATTGCAAAAACAGGGAATAATACTGAAACCTTTTATTATTGGTATAGGCCTGAATCCCGAACTTGAAGCATCATTTAACTGCCTTGGGAATATCTATAATGCCAGCACAGCAGAACGTTTTGAAGAAGTGCTGGATATAGTAATCACTCATGCCCTTACCGAAACATCACTCCAGGTAAACCTCATTGACGGATTCGGCTTTCCATCTGAAACAAATGTCCCCATGTCATTCTATGATATGAAAACTGGCAGGCTGAGATATAATTTCATCCATACGATGAATCAGAGGGGAGTGCCCGATACTCTCAGAATAGACCCCCTGCTTGATTACAGGATAAAGATTCATACCATGCCACCGGTATCAGTGCAAAACCTTCAGCTTGCACCTGGTAAGCACAATACCGTAGCTGTTGATGTACCCCAGGGCACCCTCCTGATAAAACAGGAAAGGGGAAACCAGTATAAAGATCTTCAGTTCATCGTGAGGCAAAGGGGTGACATGAAAACACTCTGCAGACAGAAAATGAATGAAGGTAAAAAGTATATCACTGGATATTACGACATTGAGCTACCAACTCTGCCGCTTACTGAAATAAAGGACGTGGAGATACGCCCCGGGGAAGAAACCTTAATAAGGGTACCCCAGCCGGGTGTGATAACCCTCCTGGTGAATAACCCGGGTATATGTGAGCTTTTCACAGAGAAAGATGGCGATATTGAATGGATTTATACTGTTGACACCAGTGAAAAATCAATTCCCCTGGTTTTATTGCCGGGCTTATACCATATAATTTACAGGGCCCTGTACGCAAAGGGCACTCATTTCACAATAGAGAAAAGGTTCAGGATAGAATCCGGAAAATCATCATCAATGAGAATTTTCTGATACTGATTAAACCATTATGATATTCGCGATTCAAATATATAAAAGCGATTAAATTGAGGGAAGATATATCAGACCAATATATCCTTGAGGAATACATAAAGAACCGGGACGCAGGTTTCAGTCTCCTGTTTGATAAATACCATAAAAAATTGTATTTTCATATAAGACGTATGGTGGTTCTTCACCAGGATGCGGATGATGCCCTTCAGAATACTTTTATGAAAGTATGGAAGAATATGGATAAATTCCGAAACGACAGTTCCATTTATACCTGGCTGTACCGTATTGCATCAAATGAAGCCCTTGCCATGATAAAAAAGAGAAAAAAAGAAAGCGGGCTTAATCTCGACGAGCTCGGTGAGTTCTTCAAATCCTCCCCGGAAGGAGATAAATGGTTTGATGGAGACGAAGCACAGAGGAAGCTAAGTAATGCCATCCTCAAACTGCCAGACAAACAAAAACTCGTGTTCAACTTAAAATATTACGAAGAAATGGGATACGAGGAAATGAGCAGGGTACTCAAAACCTCCGTAGGTGCACTGAAAGCATCCTACCATCACGCAGTAAAGAAAATTGAAAATTATTTAACTGACAATTAAACCCCGGGGTAAAATTATTATCAAATATACTGATGAAGAACAAAGGTAAAATAAACGACAATAATCCTTTCAGGGTTCCTGGTAATTACTTCGATAAAGTAAAACGGGATATTTATGAAAAAACCAGGGATGACGGGGATAAAAAAGTTAAGACAGGGATCAGTGTTCTGTTTAAACCGGTAATAATGATGGCAGCAGCAATGCTGGCCTTTGTAATTATTTCATACAGCATGTTGAAACTTCTTTTCCCGGAATACAACAAAGCGGATGAACATAATTTCTCTGAATTAATTTATAATTTCGATGAAGCCGAACTTATTGATAAGCTGGTCGGAGAAAAGCATGATGAAGATTCGTTGCCGGCAGAGGAATCAGAAATAATAAACTACCTTATGGACAACGATATAGAATATTATACCATAATTGAATATTTAAATTAAGAAATATGAAAAAATATTATTTGATATTACTTTTTGTTTTCTGCATATCTTCGTTATATGCCCAGCGAAACAGGAGAGAAGTAATTGAAGCACAAAAAGTTGCATTCTTAACACGGAATCTTGAACTAAGTCCGGAAGAAGCAAGGCTTTTCTGGCCCATTTATGATGAATTCACTGCAGAAAGGGATAAAATTATAAGGCAAAGAAATGCCATCACACATGATATAGGCAATAATTTCAGGAATATGACAGAAAAGAAGCTGGAAGAAGCCGGTGATGAGCTGGTAAGGCTCAATCTCACGGAAGCTGAACTGAAGGTTGAATACCATGAAAAATTCAAGGAGGTGCTTACTCCATCGAAAGTAGTAAGGTTATATTATACCGAAAACAGGTTCAAGAATTACCTTCTTAACCAGTTACGAAGCAGGGGAGTCAACAAGGTTGACAATGTAAGGAAATTGCCGGATGGCAGTTAATCCGGGAAATTGTAATTACGGATAAATTCAGCTGATTTCTCTATCTCTGTATACATTACACGATCATTATCCACGAAGGGTATTTCTTTCCTGAGCTCTGACAATACATTCTCGATATAGTCTGAAGACCTGAGCGGGCGCCTGAATTCAATAGCCTGTCCTGCACTCAACAATTCAATAGCCAGTATTTTTTCCAGGTTTTCTGCCACTGTCAGTAATTTAGTTGCAGCATTGGCGCCCATGCTTACATGGTCTTCCTGTTCATTTGAAGAAGGTATTGAATCAACTGATGCGGGTGTTGCCAGCTGCTTATTCTGGCTCACGATAGCGGCAGCAGTATACTGTGGAAGCATAAAACCACTGTTCAGTCCTGGATTTGCAATAAGGAATTCAGGCAGCTTACGCTGACCTGATATCAGCCTGTAAACCCTTCGTTCAGAGATACTGCCCAGTTCGGCAAGGGCAATTGTCATATAATCAAATACCAGGGCCAGGGCCTGGCCGTGAAAATTACCGCCTGATAATACCATGTCCTCTTCAGGGAAGATGGTAGGATTATCGGTAACAGAATTTATTTCTGTCATTATTGTTTTTGCTGCATGCTCTATTGCGTCAGCAGTTGCGCCGTGTACCTGGGGGATGCACCTGAATGAATACGGGTCCTGTACATTTTTCTTCTCCTGTTTAATAATTTCGCTACCCTCCAGTATCCTCCGGATAAAAGAAGCTACCTCTTGCTGTCCTTTATGTGGCCGTAAATTATGCAGTTCTTCCTTAAAAGGTTCATAGCGGCCATCAAAGGCTTCCAGGGATATTGCCGAGATCACGTCAGCTGCCCTGAGAAGCTTCCTTGCTTTATGCAGAACATAAAAACCATGGGCACTCATAAACTGGGTGCCATTTAATAGGGCAAGTCCCTCCTTCGATTGCAGTTCAATAAGAGGCCATCCCATTTTTTCATTTATATCGGCGGAATTGTATTTCTTACCCCTGTACCTCACTTCTCCAAGGCCTATCAGTGGAAGCACAAGGTGCGCCAGGGGCGACAGGTCGCCGGAAGCACCCAGTGAACCCTGCTCAAAAACAACCGGGTAAACGCCTTCATTAAACATGTCTTTCAGCCTTTCAACAGTCTTCATCTGGACTCCGGATTTGCCAAGGCTGAGAGCATGTATTTTAAACAGCAACATAAGCTTAATAATGTCATCCCTTACTTCCCTGCCCGTACCACAGGCATGCGACATCACAAGGTTTTTCTGAAGCCTGTTTAGCTGATCCTTGCCAATGATCCTGTCATGCAAGGCGCCAAAGCCGGTGGTAACACCGTAAACTGGCTCATCATGGTTCTCTATCATTTTATCAAGGTATTCCCTGCAAGTCGTGATAAGCCTGGCTGACTCACCATCCAGGCTAAGTTTATATTCATTGTCAAGAATATCGCTTATTGTTTTTTCCTGAAAGGCTTGTGGACTGATCTCAAATATCTTATGCATTATAGGGTCTGATTATTTTCTTTAAGTAAATCAATAAGTTCATCCTTATTGATTAAAGTCTGATCACCTGACTTCATATTCTTCAGGGTTAATTTCCCTGCCTTAATCTCATCTGCACCGGCAATGATGACCCATGGAATACCCCTGTTATTGGCATAGGCCATCTGTTTCTTTATCTTCCGGGGAGAAGGAAAAAATTCCGATGATATACCTGCTTTGCGAAGGTTGTTCAGAAGGGAGATTGAATATTTTTCTTCGGCTTCCCCGAAATTAAGGAAAAGCACCCTCGTGCCCTGTTCAGACTCCCCGGGAAATAGATCAAGCCGGTTCATCACATCGTATATCCGGTCGGCTCCAAATGAGATCCCCACGCCTGAAACACCTTCAAGCCCGAATATACCCGTAAGGTCATCATACCTTCCTCCACCGCAAATACTGCCTATTTCCATGTCCAGTGCCCGGGCTTCGATAATAGCACCGGTATAATAATCCAGACCCCTGGCCAGTGTCAGGTCAAATTTACAGGAGGATGCAAGGGTATCATTATCCAGATATTCGAAAAGGATTCTCATTTCGCTCAAGCCTTTCATGCCATCTTCTGAACGCTCCAGTATTTTCTCAAGCTTACTGAATTTATCGTCAGCCGAACCCTCAAGAAACAATATAGGTTGCAAACTGCTGATAGCAGCCCCAGAAAGCCCTTTTTGTGCCAGCTCCCGGTTTACATTTTCAATGCCCGCCTTATCAAGCTTGTCAATGGCTACAGTGATATCACCTATTCTTGCCTTTTCTCCGATTACTTCAGCAATCCCATTTAGTAGTTTCCTGTTGTTTAATCTTATATCAGTCCTCACAGAAAGGCGTGAAAAAACATCATCTATGATCTTTACCAGTTCATACTCATTAAACAATGAGTTATCGCCTATCACATCAACATCACACTGGTAAAATTCCCTGTACCTTCCTTTCTGGGGCTTATCAGCCCTCCAGACAGGTTGTATCTGGTATCTTTTAAAAGGAAAACTTATATCATTACGATGCTGAACCACATAACGTGCAAAAGGCACGGTAAGGTCGTAGCGTAAGCCCTTCTCCGAGATCATAGACGACAGTTCACCGGGACCAGTATTGAGAATGATTTCTGGGCTTATGCCCGAGGCAAAATCTCCCGAATTGAGTATTTTAAACAATAACCTGTCACCTTCCTCGCCATATTTGCCAAGAAGGGTTGACAGGTTCTCCATAGCCGGTGTTTCAATAGGCTGATAGCCATACAGGCGGAAAACCGAACGTATGGTATTAAAAATAAAATTCCTCCTGATCATTTCAGCAGGCCCAAAGTCTCTTGTCCCTTTAGGAAGGCCGGGTCCTTTTGCCATTAATGCCAATAATTTGATTAAGGGGTAAAATTAACAAAAAACAATGAAAAGAAGATTGGAATAAGGGCATAATGGAAATCCGGGATCCTCTTATTGGATAAAGGGTATACAGATAGGATATTTATAGTCTTCGCCCTGGGCTGCTTTAATGCTTGCTATGATAACACAAACAAATTCAATAACAAGCAGGGCTGCCCATAGCACAAAACCTATTATAATAAACATAAGCGGGATACAGATAATTGTATACAGCAGAATTGATAACTGAAAATTCAGGGCGGACTTTCCGTTCCGGTCTATAAATACTGATTCATTCTTTTTTGTTGACCAGAAAATAAGAGGTCCTATTATACCCCCGAAAGGGATTATAAAACTTGAGAAAGTGCTCAGATGGCAAAACATGGCCCAGTTTCTTTCTGATTCTGACAAAACTCTGATTTCCTTCATATCAAATGTTTTATTTAAAGACGGTAAAATTGATGCTGCGCTGCATTTTCAGAACCTGCCTATACGTTTAAGATCACTAATAAGCAAACCATTGGGCTTCCTGTCCGATATCCTGTGTTCTCCATAAAAGTACATCCTTGCATCATCGGTTCCCAGGAGCATCTTAAAACACAAACCACCCTTTTCTGCTTTCACCGGTCCCACCCTGTGCAGCACAAGTGTATGCTCAGCCTTATTCTTTATTGCCTCATCAATTTCTGACTCACTTACAACTTTAAGGTTTTCAGGATAATACTCATCAGCTGCTTCTGCTGTCCTGAGTTCAGGCACAAGGTCGTATTCAGTAACAAAGATGGTTTTGCCCGGGATTTCAGGAACAAATCTGTTATAATACTCAAGGTATCTCTTCCCTGTCAGGGAAGGATCTTCCCTGATATGATCAACGTGGGCCTGGATAAACCTTATTAAAATACCCATTTTGTGGGAATATCCGGTAGCATCATCATCCTGAACCGAGAGAGGTATGGCACAGAATTCCGGCATCTCTTCTATCCTTCCCACATCCTTGCCGAGCAAGAGATTTATAAAATTAAAAAATGTCCCTGATCTGTCTTTATCAAAACGTGTGGCGGTAAGAACAAGAAATGAATATGCCGGGTCCTTTCTTTTTTCATTGAAGTCAGATGCACCTATAAAATCATAATCAGTTATCTCCCAGTATTTTTCAACAGCATCCCTGATGAGAATATTATAGGATGAAAACAAATTGTCCTCCAGCACAACAAGTGTTTTGGTATTGTAGAACTGTTTAAGATCTTCAGGTTCCGGGAAGGGGGACTGTGAATACATAAGACTCCCCGTAAGGGCAAGGGCAAGAAAAAATGTCAGTTTTTTTATCATAATACTATTCAGGTAAATATAAGGGATGTTTCTCATTATACTTTCTCAGGTAAAGGAACATCATCTGTTTCTTTTTTCTCCTGCTGAGCTGCATGAATTCATCATATAGTTCAGGATCTTTCATAAGCAGCAATCCCACGTTTTTAATGTCATATTCAATGAGTTTACCGGTTTCAAACTCAATCATGTACTGTACCAGTTCATTCCTTGAAACCGTAGTTGGCCTGTAAGGCATGTAATACGGGCTGTAATAGGGACTGTAGTAATTATAGGAATAAGGAGAATAATAAGGATCATAATAGTTGTAAGGCGACCCGTAATACCTCCTGTCATATGTTGTAATATCAGCAACGAAATGACAAATATTTCCCACGTATGTTATCCTGTTAAATCCACCCTGTATCTGCACATATAAAATACCATTGCGAGAATAACCCCAGATATCTTCCTTAGTGACTGCCTGCCTTATTCCCATGGCATCATAGAAATATATCTCATCATTTTCAAAAACCTGTTTGAAAAAGTCGCGTGCATTATATTCAGCAGAGGTTAATATTTTTGCTTTCGATATGGGATTGTTTTCCTTTACCTGCTCAAAAGTCAGAAAGATACCATCATTAAACCTGAAGTCGGGGCTGAATTCAACCATTTTCCTTTCAGCATTCTGGCCGGCCAGGTTAAGTGATAGAAATGCAATAACCAAGATAAATATTCCTCTCCTCATAAACTGTAGTTTTTACCAATTATACCTTCAAATTTCATACCGTATAAACAAAATTAATCTTTTCAAAGAAAGGTAAAAAAGAATTTTTATATCTTTACCTCTGTCAATATAATTCCAGTCATTACGATGGGAATCAAAACTGTCAATGATAATAAGGCGGAACAGAACAGTTTAATGCTGAAATTAAAGAAATGGTATAAAGAAAAAACCATTTACTGGTTCATTATATTATTTCTCCTGATTGCCGCAAGTTTAACTGTCATACTTAAACTCTGGATTGCCAGCCTTGTATTGTTATTCATCAGTTTGTTTTTAACCGTGGCAGCCGTTTACATTGTGAAGAGCCGCCTGGACAAATCTTTTGAGCAAATAAACGGGATGCATGAACTTATGGAAAAGAAGGAGAGTTATATCTCTGACTTTTCACACCGGATAAGGACTCCACTGAATAATCTTCCCCTTATCAATGATCTTCTTTGTGATTTAAATGTCACCGGGAAACAAAAAGAGCTTCTCGACACCCTTATTTCATCTACCAACAACATGATTTCAGCCCTTAATGAATTAACTATGAGGTCAGCAGGAGAAATATCAATTATACCGAGAAAAAATATCAGGTTTGACCTGAGAAAAACAATTGACAACACCATTGAGTTACTGGATATTGAAACCAAAGGCAGTCTATTGCCTGAGGTTTCGTGGGATAATAAGATTAAAAAGGAATATAAGGGTGACCCTATAGCCATAAAACAGATCTTAATTGACATCTTCGGTATGTGGTCCGATGAACCGGGACCGGACCAGACAGATATCAATATTTCAGTGATGTCAAAATCACAACATGAAAAGGCTGATCTTATAGAGTTCCGAATTGAAACAGATGCCTTATTAGATGAATCCTTCATGCATCCTGACAAAGACTCATTAGAAAAAAGCCTGTCAGGAAAAATAATCCCGCTTATGGATGGGGACTATTCATTTAAAAAGCAGGGTAACAGAACAATATTCACCTTTTCCCTGCCTCTTTACAATGTGAGTGAAGCAGTAAAAGTCTCTGCCATTGGAGAAAAAATCAGGAAGCTGGATACTGTAATGCGCCGGGAAAAATCATTATCAGATGCTAACATACTTCTGGTTGAAGATAATATTACCAATCAGAAGATTGTAACTATATCCCTGGGTTCAAAGGTTAAAAACATTGATACTGCAACAGATGGCAAGGAAGCACTTGACATGTTTGGTAAATCAAATTACGATGTTATTCTGATGGATATCAGGCTACCTGTTATGGATGGGATAACAGTGAGCAAAAAGATAAGGGATATTGAGGCCAGTACAAGCAAGCATACTCCAATAATAGCCATTACAGCCAATGCCATGCTGGGTGATAAGGAGAAATGCCTGTCAGCCGGAATGGATGATTACCTGAGCAAGCCCTTTCAGCCCCAGAAATTGCTTGATATGATAAGCAAATACCTCAGTGGCCCGGAAAATCCTTAAGGGAGGGTTTTATTCCGATAACCAGCATATCATCAACCTGTTCATCCCCCTGTCTCCAGTTGTTAATTGCTTCGTCAATAATAGTTTTCTGTTCTTCCAGCGGGAATTTATGAATTGTAAGGAGGAGGTGTCTGAAGCGCCTGTACATAAATTTTTTATTATAAGGCCCTCCAAACTGGTCGGCGTAACCATCAGAGAAAAGGTAAATAAGATCACCCGGTTCGATTTTCATGATGTGGTTAAAAAATGATAATTCTCCAGAGAGTCCTATGGTCAGTTTTTCACCCTTAATCTCTGTAAGCTTATTGTCCCTTATAAGATACAGGGGCAGGAAAGCGCCTGAATATTGAAGTTCCCCCTTTTTTTCATCTATGGCACATAAGCCTATATCCATGCCATCTTTTATTATCAATGCCCTGCTGGTGCTGCTGCTTCCAAAGGTTCGTTCTATCCCTCTTCCAAGCATTTTCAGTATCTCTGAAGGCCGCTGGATACCCTGGTCAAGGATTATTTTATTGAGCAACTCAACGCCAATCATTGACAAAAAAGCTCCGGGGACCCCATGACCTGTACAGTCTGCAGCAACAACAAAAATTTTTTCCCCTCTCCTTGCTATCCAGTAAAAATCACCGCTGACAATATCCTTTGGCTTGAAAAAAATGAATGAATCAGGCAGGATACTCTTAAAATATTCCTCTGAGGGAAGCAGTGCCTGCTGCATATAGCTGGCATAAATAAGGCTATCAGTGATGTTCCTGTTCTTGTTCTCCAATTCCTGCCTCTGTCTTGCTATCTCTTCAAAGGCTTTTTCCTTTTCATGCAATAGCCTCCTGGTCTTTAAAAGGGTAAGGGTCTGGTACCTTGCTATCATGTAAATGAGTCCGAGCAAGAGTGCAATATAAGCAATGTAATGATAGACAGTAGTCCCTATCAGTCCAATAAGAGGGATAAACCCAATACCCGTTACAGACAGTTCATCCAAAATCCCAGAATGTATTAATACAGACCTAATATAGCTGCTAATTTAGATCAAAGAGCTCAAATAGCAAAATATGATATGATTTTCATATTAAGGCTTATTGACAAAGGCACCACCGCCAAAATCCATCTTTTTTAGCCTGGCCGACGGGGATGGAATGATTTCCCCGTGATTTATCATTTTCATAATCTCATCAACCCGCGCCATGGTTTCATCATCAGATAAAACAATATTAGGCCACAGTCGACTGAAATTATCAGATTGATGAGCTCTTGATGTCGCATTTATTATAATGTTAGCCCCGATCTGGTTCAGATCACGTAAGGGGTCGGTATTAGACAGAAGCTGCCATATCAGTATATGATCATCCTCAAGATCGACAGTACTGTCAACAGCTATTAAAATCAGTCCGTTAATGTTATAATTTAGTTCCAGTAGCTCATTAAAACTGATATCTTCCTTTGATATACCGGCAAAGACAACAGGCAGGTCAGCGGAAGGCATCCTGAGGCGTATCTTATTCCTGACCGGTTTAAAAACAGACATGAGTGTTTCGGCTCTAAAGTCTTCATTTCCCCTGAGGCCTGATTCTTCCGTGAATTTTAAACTCGCATCTATTCCCATTTTACCTCCAAAAGAAAAATTATCTGATGAATGGTCGAGTACATCAAGCGGGCCCCTGCTTATCAGTACATCATTATTTATATCAGTATTTCTTATCACCTGGCGGATCACAGCAACATAATCCCGCAGGTCAACATTACCACTCACCACAACAATAAATTTGCTGAACATCATCTGCCCTGCACCGAAAAGCGAATTTATCACTTTCATTCCCTGGCCGGGATAGGTTTTCCTGATCTTAACAATCACCAGGTTATGGGCGACACCTTCAACTGGCATATGCAGATCAACTATTTCGGGCTGCAGTGTCAGCTTTATCGGGGCAAGGAAGAGTTTCTCGGTGGCTTTTTCCATCCACGCATCTTCCATTGGAGGCAAACCTGCGATGGTAGCAGGGTATATAGCATCCTGCCTGTGTGTAAGGCATGTTATATGGAAAGCCGGATACCAGTCGGCCAGGGAATAGTAACCGGTATGGTCACCGAAAGGCCCCTCCAAAACGGGATCTTCAGATGGATCAACATAGCCTTCAATCACTATGTCTGCATCTTCAGGGACAAAGAGATCGTTAGTGACACATTTAACCAGTTTAACTTTCTTCTTACGAAGGAAGCCGGCAAGTATATATTCATCCAGGCCTTCAGGCATTGGTGCCGTTGCGGCATATGTATAAACTGGATCGCCTCCGAGCACGACAGAAACGGGCATTTTTTCTCCTTTTTTCTTCCAGGCTTCAAAATGATTTGCCCCTGTTTTATGGCGGTGCCAGTGCATCCCGGTTGTTTTTTTATCCATGATTTGCATCCTGTACATACCAGCATTCACGTCTCCTGTCTCAGGGTGCCTGGTATGCACAACGGGCAGTGTAATAAACCTTCCGCCGTCATGAGGCCAGCATTTGAGCGCAGGTAAGATGCTGAGATCAGGATCAGTTATAATATTTTCCTGGCATCTGCCCCTTCTTTTTATCCTGGAAGGAAGATAAGATGCAATTTTTAATAAACCGGGCAGCATACGCATTTTATCAAAAAGGCCGTCTGCAGGCAGGCTCAGTTTTTTAAATATTTTTTCTATCTCCTCCCCTGCCTCCTCAATGCTGTCCCGGCCTGCGGCCATTGTCATCCTGGCATCCGAAGCAAACATGTTTATCATCAAGGGAAAGGGGGTTCCGGTATCTGTAAAGAAAAGGGCTTTGCCTCCTGATTTGACAAACCTGTCAGCCAGTTCGGCAATCTCGAGCACCGGGTCAACAAACTGATTTATGACCAGCAGGTCATCTTTTTCCTGCAACTCATCCTTGAACTGCTTCAATCCGTTATATGGCATAGTTGAAAATTTGTACAAAGATACCAAAGAGATGGAATAATTGAACCGGGGACCCGAGATTGTAAGACAATCGAGGGTTACGAACCCGACGAAGTCCCGCGGCACGGTTCTGGAGCCGCACAGCATGAAACCTGAGAATTCAGGGCGAGTTCTGTGAGCCCGGCGGCAAATGGACACGGGTATGGAGACCTGCGCCAGCAGAAAGCCAGACCCGCGCCAGCAGGGTGAGTTAATATTGGAACCGGGCAGGTAGAGTATCCCGAGTACTCGGAATGCGAGCCCTGTGAGCCCGCGAGCGGGTTGTGATTGTGGCCGGTGGGGGCAAATCAGCATGCCTGTAAACAAAAATGGGAATCACTCGTTAGAATAATTCCCATTTCACCGAAGGCTACCGAAGTAAGCTTCAGTGCCAGGCTACTGTTATTATGACCGGCTGAATACTGGCCGAAGCCCTTATAACAGCCCTGAACCCTGGGTCAATACCTGTTACAGTATTAACTTCGGGCTGCCCTTTCAATTACCCGGAGGTAATTTTGGGGGCGCAGAGTCATTTCTGACAAAATCATCCAAAGAACGCTGGGCGACTTTAGCGATTTCCCGGGAATTCGGCGAACCTTGTTCCCGGTCTGCGTCTCCTTCCTGAAGCAGGCCCTGGAGCCTGTGCGAAACGTACCGAGTTGCAATTAAGTAAGACAATACATTTCCTTCGTTCGGGAGCTGTCTTTTATCGCTCACCTGGTAATAACAAATGTAATTCAGTATACAGTCTGCGGCAAATTTTTCACACTGTATATATCAACCCAGTATGAACATTGGTTATTAACAATTGTTAATAAATCCGCAGTATCAGATTGGATGACCGTATTGGAAGCTTAGACCCCGTAGGTGGCTGTATCTCCA
The DNA here is from genome assembly GCA_011050615.1 of Bacteroidota bacterium. GTDB lineage: Bacteria > Bacteroidota > Bacteroidia > Bacteroidales > VadinHA17 > UBA9300. The sequence continues at coordinate 2,277 of DRFJ01000015.1, read as the reverse complement.
AGTTCCTCTTCTATCCTGAGAAGCTGGTTATATTTGGCCATCCGGTCGGAGCGGCTGAGTGAGCCTGATTTGATCTGTCCGGAGCGAGTGGCAACAGCCAGGTCGGCAATAGTTGAATCCTCTGTTTCACCTGAGCGATGTGATATAACCGTGGTATAACCGGCTCTGTGAGCCATCTCAATTGCATTGAGGGTTTCGGTTAGCGTGCCTATCTGGTTAACTTTAATAAGTATTGAATTGGCGCACCCCATTTCAATACCTTTTTTTAGGTACTCAACATTTGTAACAAAGTTATCATCTCCCACCAGCTGGACTTTATTACCGCTGAGTTTTGTATGTGTAAGCCAACCATCCCAGTCGTCTTGAGCCATACCGTCTTCAACTGAATCGATAGGATACTTCGAAATAAGCTCATCGATATATTCTGCCTGCTCCCTGCTGCTTCTTTTCTTTCCCTCTGGTCCTTCGAATTTTGAATAATCATATATTCCATCAACATAAAACTCGGATGCAGCCAGGTCAAGGGCGATTGTTATATCTTCTCCTGCCTTGTAGCCGGCATTATTAATTGCCATGAGTATTGACCCGAGTGCATCTTCGGTACCCTTGAGTTTAGGGGCAAATCCTCCTTCATCGCCCACGGCAGTGCTGAGTTTTCTCCCTTTAAGAACTTTTTTCAGTTCATGAAACACTTCTGCGGCCATTCTTAGCCCTTCCCTGAAAGAGCCGGCGCCCACAGGTCTGATCATAAATTCCTGGAAGGCGATTGGTGCATCCGAGTGCGACCCGCCGTTTATAATATTCATCATAGGTACGGGGAGGGCAACAGCGTTCACACCGCCAATATACCTGTAAAGTGGCAGGCCATGGTATAAGGCTGCAGCCTTAGCGGCGGCAAGAGACACTCCCAGTATGGCATTAGCCCCCAGGTTGCTCTTGTTCGGAGTCCCGTCAAGCTGAATCATCTTCATATCAAGACCTACCTGGTCGGTCACATCCATCCCTCTTATTTCTTCTGCTATAACATTATTTACATTATGAACAGCCTGCAAAACGCCTTTCCCCAGGTATCTTTCCTTATCGCCATCCCTGAGTTCAAGAGCTTCATTTTCTCCTGTAGAAGCACCTGAAGGAACAGCAGCCCTTCCCATATATCCGCTTGAAGTAATTATTTCAACTTCTATTGTCGGATTCCCTCTGGAATCTAAAATTTCACGTGCATGTACACTTATAATCTGACTCATAATCTTAATCCGTATATTTAATTAAACAAAGGTGCAAGATACAAAAAAAGGGATAAAGATTATTGTACCCCTATCCCTTTTTGATCATTTCAACAGTATATTATTCTTTTTTATCTTCTTCTTTATCAACACTCTCCGACTCTTCTTCCTTAACCTCAGTCTCAGCCTCCCCGTTCGCCATAGCTGCGCCGGAAACGGTCTCAGCAACCTCAGCCTTCACCTCTTCTCCCTTATCCTCAGCCTTTTTGTCATCGGCAGCTTCGCCGGAAGCGGAGGTGGAAGTTTCATCTTCCATAACTCCTTCATCAGTTACAGATTGTATATCCTCTTCGTCAGCAGGGATATCAGCAACAGCCCGGCTCTTGTCCTGTGCCTTTGCAGCTGCAGGAGTCTCTGTTTTACCTTTTCCCGAACCCCTTCTTCTTCTTGTGGATTTTGTCTTTTTAGTTGTATCTTCGAGCATATTCTCGTTATAGTCAACCAGTTCAATAATACACATTTCAGCATTATCTCCGAGGCGATTGCCTGTTTTGAGTATCCTGGTGTATCCTCCCGGGCGCTCCATTACTTTGGGAGATACTTCCCGGAAGAGTTCTGCAACGGCAAATTTGTTTTTCAGGTAACTGAATACAACACGTCTTGAATGTGTTGTATCATCCTTTGATTTTGTAATAAGGGGTTCGATATATGAACGCAAAGCTTTTGCCTTTGCCGTTGTTGTTGTTATCCTTTTATGCAGTATCAGGGATGATGCCATATTTGATAGCATTGCCTTCCTGTGGGCACTTGTTCGTCCCAGATGGTTAAAACCTTTTCTATGTCGCATTTCTCTTTCTCCTTAGCGGTTTACAATTATTCTTTATCCAGCTTGTACCTGCTAACATCCATTCCGAATGACAGATTCATTGATTCTAGGAGCTCGTCGAGCTCGGTAAGTGATTTTTTTCCGAAATTCCTGAACTTAAGCAGATCGTTCTTATTAAATTTTACCAGGTCACCCAGGGTGTCAACTTCTGCAGCTTTAAGGCAGTTC
>DRFJ01000017.1 GCA_011050615.1 Bacteroidota bacterium | reverse complement strand
GTCATAAGCATCCGGCCCGGTACAGGTGAACTGGCTAGCGGACTGGAGGGAAAGGGTCGTATGGCTGAACCTGAGGAAATTGCAGACACAATAAAAAATTTCTTTAAAAAAAAAAGTCCGGCCTGAGAGGTAAGACGGTACTGGTTAATGCGGGGCCCACACACGAAAGAATTGATCCGGTAAGATTTATCGGCAACTATTCATCCGGTAAAATGGGAATTGCCATTGCCGAGGAAGCATTCGAAAGAGGTGCCAGTGTAATATTGGTGCTTGGCCCGGTAGATTATAAGCCTAAGAAAGAAGGAATAAAAACTGTTAATGTTGTTTCAGCCGAAGATATGGCAAAGGCAACACGCAAGTATTTCTACGATTGCGACATAGCTGTCCTGGCTGCTGCAGTGGCTGATTATACACCCGAATTTGTTTCCGGATCAAAGATTAAGAAAAAAGATGAATCCTTGCTCATTCGTCTCAAACCCACTGTTGATATCGCGGCAGAACTGGGAAAAATAAAAAAAAGCGGCCAGTTACTGGCCGGCTTTGCCCTCGAAACAGACAATGAACAGTTTAATGCCATAAATAAGCTCAGAAGGAAAAATTTTGATCTTATAGTTCTTAATTCATTGAGGGATAAGGGTGCCGGTTTCCGCTTCGACACTAATAAGGTATCACTTATTGACAAGAGCAATATTATCGAAAAATTTGAGTTAAAATCAAAGACCGGAGTTGCTGCAGATATATTGGATAAGATTGAGACAATGATATAATTTTGTTATAATTATGAGCCTGGTAAAAAAAATAATAATTATTGCAACTGCCTTCCTGCTGATGTCTCGTGTGCAAATAAGTGCCCAGGAACTGAACTGCACCGTCCAGATATCTTCCCAGAGAATACAGGGATCAAACCGGCAGGTTTTCCAGACAATGCAGCGAACTATTTATGAGTTCATGAATAATACTGTCTGGACTAACCATGTCTACAGTTACAGTGAAAGGATAGACTGCAACATAATGATCAACCTGACAGAGCAGCTTTCAGCAGATGAGTTCAGGGGTACCCTGCAGGTTATTTCGCGCCGGCCGGTATTTAACGCTACCTATAATTCAACAATGCTAAATTTTGTAGATAATAACATACAATTTCAGTATGTTGAGTATCAGCCTCTTGAATTTGATCCTACGATGCACCGGTCTAACCTTACGGCAATATTAAGCTATTATGCCTATCTTATACTTGGTTTCGATTATGATTCATTTTCGCCAAGAGGCGGAACTGAAATGTTTGAGGTATGTGAACGTATAGTAAACAACGCCCAGAATGCGCCGGAACCGGGTTGGAAACCCTATGACGGTTCACGTAACAGGAACAGATACTGGCTTGTAAATAATATACTGAACAGGGAATATTCGAATGTCAGGGATTTTATTTACAGGTATCATCTGGAAGGGCTTGACCGCCTTGAATCAAGCGTGACGGAAGCCAGGACCGGAATGGTTGAAACACTCAGATTATTGCAGGATGTTTACAGGAGAAGGCCTGACCCTTTCATGTACTATTTGACGATTGTAATGGAGGCAAAAAAAGATGAACTTATAAATATATTCAGGGAGGCCTTCCCCGAAGAGAAAAGCAGGGTAGTGGAAATACTTGCTGAAATAGACCCCGCGAATAAGTCAGACTATGAAAAAATACAGCAATAAACATTTCTTAATATGCTGAAAAAACTGCTTGTCCGTAATTATGCCCTGATAAGAGAACTCGAAATGAATTTCGATAAAGGCTTTACGGTATTAACCGGTGAAACAGGTGCGGGGAAGTCAATAATACTTGGTGCATTATCTCTTATACTGGGTGTCAGGGCTGATTCATCAAGCTTGCTTGATAAATCCGGAAAATGCCTGGTTGAAGGTTACTTTGATATAAAAGGCGAAACAATCAGAGAGTTTTTCAGAAAAAACGATATTGATGAGATGCACCCCGTGATTTTACGCCGCGAAGTTTCGCAAAATGGCAGATCCAGGGCCTTCATAAATGATACACCTGTTACCCTGGATGTTATGAAGGAGTTGGGTAACAGCCTTATTGATATCCACTCGCAGCATCAGAACCTTCTGCTCAACTCCAACCAGTTTCAGCTGAGCGTGATAGATTCCTTTGCCGATCATAATACTTTGCTTGATGAGTACAGGACGGTATATAATGAATATAAAAGGCTTGAGTGGGAATACCGTACCTTTGCAAATGACAGGGACAAAAGAATAGCAGACCTTGACTATTATTCTTTCCAGCTTAAACAACTTGATGAAGCAAAATTACGTGAGGGAGAAGAAAAGGATCTTGAAGAGGAGCAGGAATTGCTGACCCATGCCGGGGAAATTAATGAAGCACTTGCCAATTCTTCAATATTGATAAGCGGAGACGATATCTCAGCACTCAATCATTTAAATGAAGTAAGAAAATTACTTGAAAGAATAGTGCCCTTTTATCCTGATGCCGAAAACCTCATTAAAAGAATTGAGAGTACTGTAATTGAGCTTAATGACCTGGGTAATGAATTGAACAACAAGGCTTTTTCTGTTGAAGGCGATCCGGCCAGGCTGGAACATGTAACGGAACGCCTTGATAATCTCAATTCGTTAATGCAAAAACACAGGGTAGAGGATACTAAATCACTGATAGAAATCAGGGAGGAATTACGAAATGCCATATCAGGCATTGAGACCAGTGATGAGAGACTGTCTGAACTGGAGCAAATGCTTGATAAAAGGCTGGGAAGGCTGAATGAACTGGCAAATAAAATAAGTGAAAACAGGAATTACCACCTTCCTTTCATTGAAGAAAAAATGAAGAACCTTCTTGTTCAGCTTGGTATACCAAATGGACGTTTTGAAATTAAACTTGTCCAGAAGGACAGTTTCTCAGAAAATGGCAGGGACCATGCTGAATTTCTTTTCTCGGCCAATAAGCAGACACTGCCTGAAAATATTGGTAAAGTGGCATCGGGCGGTGAGCTTTCGAGAGTCATGCTGAGCCTAAAATCATTATTGACCGATAATAAGAGCCTGCCAACTATCTTTTTTGATGAGATAGATGCAGGTGTGTCGGGGGATGTTGCTACCCGCGTCGGGAATATCCTGGAGGAGATGGGGAAAAAGATGCAGGTGATAAATATCACACATCTTCCCCAGGTGGCTGCACACGGCACAATGCATTACCATGTTTACAAGGAGGATGAGGCTGATTCAACCATTACACATATAAAATTGTTAGATGATAAAGAAAAACTAAGGGAGGTAGCGCGATTATTAAGCGGGAATGAAATAACAAAAGCCTCACTGGAGAACGCGAGGGAACTTATTGAAGGTGCCTGACAGGAACAGGCGGAATAATAGTCTGGCAATAATAAAAGCATAAAATCAAGACAATGGCAGAAAATCTGTTAAAAGGTAAGAAAGGTATAATTTTCGGTGCCCTGAATGATAAATCAATTGCATGGAAGGTAGCTGAAAAGGCTCATGAGCAGGGAGCCTGGTTCATTCTGTCAAATACCGGCGTGGCAATAAGGATGGGGACTATCAATGAGCTGGCCGGGAAAACAGGCAGTATGGTAATTGAAGCCGATGCTACCAGTACAGAAGACCTTAGAAGCTTGTTTGAAAAAACATTACAGCATTTTGACGGTAAAATTGATTTTGTCCTGCACTCAATAGGAATGTCACCCAATGTTAGAAAAGAGATACCCTATACTGACATTAATTACCCTAATTTCAGTAAAACCCTTGATATTTCCTCACTGAGTTTTCATAAAATATTACAGACAGCCTACCATATGGATGCCATAAATGAATGGGGTTCCGTGGTTGCTCTTACTTATGTTGCTGCACAGCGCACTCTTGCGGGATATAATGATATGGGTGATGCAAAAGCCTTGCTTGAATCCATTGCCAGGAGCTTTGGATATGTGTACGGACGTGACAGGAAGGTGAGGGTTAACACGGTATCACAATCACCCACACCTACCACAGCCGGAAGCGGGGTAAGTGGCATTGATGCCCTTATGGATTTCTCCGAAAGAATGTCTCCTCTGGGCAACGCCACTGCAGAAGAAGCGGCTGATTATATAATACTTCTTTTTTCTGACCTCACCAGGAAGGTGACCATGCAGAATCTTTATCATGATGGTGGCTTCTCAAGCATGGGTATGAGCCAGAGGGCGATAGAGCAATACCAGAAAAGTTTCGAAGACTGCAAATAAGAGTAAGTATTAATACCTAATTTGAAATAGGCTGCATTTCAATCCGGGCTGAATTTTTATATTTGGTTTCTTAACCAACAGGCCTCCGGTATGATCAAGATAATTCTTCTCGTTTTTATCTACCTTGTTTTTCCCGTTGCAGTTATTTTCATTTGTCGCAGATGGTCCTTCTTTTCGAGGATCGGGACAATTGTTATAGCGTATGCCTTCGGGCTTTTATTTGGCAATATTGGTATATTACCCCATGGCAGTGAGGATTATATCAGGTATAAGGAGGGCAGGGCGGCAATCCCTCCGGCAGAGTTTAACATCCTTGTAGAACAGGGTACTATCTCTGAAGATGATAGTTTTGCCAACCAGATAGCGCGCACCCAGGATTTGATAATGACGGTTGTTATTCCCCTTGCCTTGCCTATGTTGTTGTTTTCCCTGAATATACGGAAGTGGTTCAGGTATGCCGGTACCGGTTTCCTGTCAATGATACTTGCACTTGTGTCGGTTGTAATAGTTGTAATAGCAGGCTATTATATATTCCGTGGTTCGGTGCATGACAGTGGCAAAGTAGCCGGCATGCTGGTAGGTATATACACGGGGGGAACTCCCAATGTTGCCTCCATAAAGGCCGCACTTAATGTTGATAATGAATTATTCCTGATGACTCATACCAGTGATCTGGTCATAGGGGCAGTGGTAATTATCTTCCTGATTACGCTGGCACCACGTCTCTTCAGTTACTTCCTGCCGGCATTCCGGCATAAGGGCACCCGCCTGGATACTGATGAGCTTGCAAGGGAGGCAGAGAGTGTGGAAGATTACGGCAGGCTGACATCCAGGGGGGCATTCAAAAATATAATGAAATCTATTGGTGCAGGATTTATAATCTTTGCTATAGCCGGAGGTATAAGCCTTCTGGGTTCATCTGAATCTCAAATGATGATAGTGATACTTGTAGTGACCACACTGGGGATACTGGCCTCACTCATCCCGGCAGTTAACAGGATAGACAACTCATTTCAGACAGGGATGTACCTGATACTCATATTTTCCTTTGTTGTTTCATCGATGGCTGATCTGAGCAGGTTCTTTACCATCGAGTATGTTAATATTATCCTGTTTGTGGCCTTTGTAGTATTTGGTTCCCTGATCTTACATCTTATCCTCTCTGCCATATTCAGGGTTAATGTAGATGATTTCCTGATAACCACCACGGCCCTTGTATATTCGCCTCCTTTCGTGCCGGTTGTGGCCGGTGCCTTAAAGAATAAGGAAATAATTATAACAGGCCTTACTGTAGGTGTAATAGGCTATGCAATAGGTAACTATATTGGTATAAGTCTGGGCGGACTTTTACCCTGATATTAAAACAGGTAATTCAGTCCTATGTAGAAGCCGATATTTCCGTCCTGTTTATTCAGGGTTTTCCCCAGGTCGGCTGAGATAATGAAATTTTCATTCATGGCAACCCGTAATCCTCCACCTGCGCTGATATGCATTTTCTCATTGTCAGGGTTGAAATAGTCTCCAACCTGGTCTCCTTCGGGCATTGAAGCCTGGTCAGGGATCTCAATATCTGTTTTTTTGGTAACCATACCAAAATCACTGAATCCAACAAAACCGATATAAAAATTCTGGTTAATCAGGCTGAACCTTACTGCTTTCCACCTGAATTCGGCATTGGCATAAAACAGTCCATCCCCGACTATCCTGTTTCTGAGTACACCTCTGACGTTTTTGCTGCCGCCAAGACCTTCTGAGGTAGTCCCGGCGAGGACAGATGTAATGATCTGGTTCTGGCGGTACCAGGGCACATTTCCACCAATTGTAGTCTGGTAACCGAGCCTGTATGCAAAGGAGAGGTCTTTGGGAATCAGGGTGAAATATTGACGGTAAATTGCAAAAAACTTTGCAAATCCTGCATCACTCAGGAATGAGGGTGATGCTTCCACCCCGGTTTCAAACCATATGCCTTTCATCGCATTTGCTTCAAAATCGCGGCTGTCGTAGGTGATCCCTGCCTTCAGGGTGGTAATAAATCCACCCTGTGCTTCATCAGGACCTATCAGTCCCCAGTTAATATAATTCTGGTAGAGGCCGGGAATATCTGGCAGGCGGTCTTCTTCATCCCTGCCTTCATTTAATTTTTCTATGTTAACCGGTGCAAACTCAAAATTTTTTAGTTCCAGTCCGGCATTCCACTGAAAATATTCACCGGCAAGTTTACCTTTAACATCGTTTTTGAACCTGAAAAGTTTACGGTCAGTATTGTAAAACAATCTTGATTTATAAATATCGGCATCAAGGTCACTGTCAGTCCAGTCGGCATTATAGACAGCATCGTAGCCGTTAAATCCATAAAAGTCATAAGCCTGGTCGGTCAGGTAAGCAAGATCAGAAGTAATGCTTAGGCCGGGTATCAGTGTTTTGGTTTCGTACATTAAACGGTAAATACTGCTTCCTTTTGTGAACCTTGAAACTTCAATGTAAAATTTCTGATTATAGACAGGATATTTTGATCCGTCTCCATAATCAAAAAGATTTACTACGGCCCCGTACTGGAAGCCCAGGTCGGTGCTGTAGGTAATAGCAGGAAGGGCTCCGAAATTCCAGCCTGTTTTAATTTTTTCTTCCTGGGAGAAGGCAGCCAGGCTGATCGTCAAAACCAGGATTGAGGTAGAGATTCTTTTCATGTGGGTAGGGCTTCGTTAATTAGTAATGTCCAAAAATAAGAAAAAATATTGTTACCTTAGCTGGTCCCTAAACCATCTTACATGGACATTCTCATAAGAAATATTAAAGGGCTTGTGCAGGTTGAGGATGAGGCTCTTAAGTATAAGGCAGGTGCGGCAATGTCTGAGCTTCGCACAATCAGTAATGCATGGTTGCATTTAAAGGATGGCATCATTTTTTCATTCGGGGAGATGGATAATTATCCCGGGGATTTAGAGGGAGCAGAGATCATTGATGCCGAAGGCCGGTTTGTCCTGCCTTCATACTGTGATTCTCATACTCATATTGTTTATGCAGGGAGCAGGGAGATGGAATATAAAGATAAGATAAGGGGCCTTTCATACGAGGAGATTGCGAAAAGGGGAGGAGGCATACTTAATTCATCCAAACTGCTGCAGAAGATAACGGAAGATGAGCTTTTCGAACAATCAATGGTAAGGATAAATGAAATTATCTCGCTGGGAACGGGTGCTGTTGAGATTAAAAGTGGTTATGGTCTGGCAAGGGAACCGGAGCTTAAAATGCTGAGAGTGATTAAGCGCATAAAAGAAAGTACACCGCTTACGGTTAAAGCAACTTTTCTGGGTGCCCATGCAGTGCCTGCAGAGTACAGGAAAGACCAATCGGAATATGTTGACCTGGTAATAAACGAAATGATACCTGCAGTGGCGGCAGAGAACCTTGCTGATTTTATTGATGTGTTCTGTGACAAGGGATTTTTTACCGTTGAAGAAACAGAACGTATTCTTATGGCCGGGATAAAGCACGGTATGCGGCCTAAAATACATGCCAACGAACTGGCATATTCTGGAGGGATTCAAACAGGAACCAGGTATGAAGCCCTCTCGGTTGATCACCTCGAATTCACCGGGAAGGATGAAATTGAGGCACTGAAGAACAGCAAAACAATGCCGACCCTCCTGCCCGGTGCCTCATTTTTTCTTGGAATGGCTGATCCGCCTGCCAGGAGAATGATAGACAGCGGATTACCCCTGGCCCTTGCCTCTGATTACAACCCGGGTTCATCTCCTTCAGGTGATATGAAACTTGTGATGTCACTGGCCTGTATTAAACTCAGGCTGCTGCCTGAGGAAGCAATAAATGCAGCTACTATCAACGGAGCATATGCAATGGATATTTCGGATACTCATGGATCAATATGTAAGGGGAAGGTGGCAAATGTATACATTACAAAGAAGATACCTTCCTTTGAATTTTTACCCTATGCCTACGGGAGTAAACTTGTGGACCGGGTAATACTTAATGGGTATATAGTGGATGGAATAATTGAAAATGAAATATAACTATTCAACAATTCAACAATAATATGGTGTCAGAACAAATTATCGAATGTGTACCAAATTTCAGCGAAGGAAGAGACATGTCAGTTATTAGGAAGATCACTGATGTTATTGAATCAGTCGATGGTATCAGCCTTCTCGACGTGGATCCCGGGAAGGATACCAACAGGACGGTTGTTACCTTTGTCGGGCCTCCTCTTCAGGTTGTTGAAGCAGCGTTCAATGCTGTAAAAACAGCTGCCGGGCTGATCGATATGTCCAAACACAAGGGGGCACATCCGAGGATGGGAGCCACAGATGTATGTCCGCTGGTACCGGTTGCAGGTATATCTATGGAAGAAACAGTTGGGTATGCAAGAAAACTGGCGGAGAGGATAGGATCTGAATTATCGATACCGGTGTATTGTTATGAGAATGCCGCATATACTGAAAAAAGAAGGAACCTTGCAAGTTGCAGGGCAGGAGAGTATGAGGGATTGAAGAAGAAGCTTGCTGACCCGGAATGGAAGGCTGATCACGGACCCTCAGTTTTTAACCCGCAGAGTGGTGCTACAGCCGTGGGAGCCAGGGATTTTCTCGTAGCATACAATGTTAACCTGAATACAACATCAACAAGACGTGCCAACGCTGTTGCCTTCGATGTAAGGGAAAGGGGACGCGTGAAAAGAGAAGGTAATCCGCTGACCGGCAAGATAGTTAAAGACAAAGACGGAAATCCTGTAATGATACCTGGCAGCCTTAAGGAAGTGAAGGCTATAGGCTGGTATATTGAAGAATACGGCATAGCACAAATATCAATGAACCTTACAAACATATCTGTCACCCCTGTTCACGTAGCTTTTGACGAGGTATGCCGTAGAGCTGATTCAAGAGGTTTGAGGGTCACGGGTTCCGAACTTGTTGGACTGATACCTCTGTCAGCCATGCTCGATGCCGGAAGGTATTTTCTCAGAAAACAGAAAAGATCTACCGGAGTGCCCGACAGTGAACTAATCAGGATAGCTGTTAAATCAATGGGACTGGATGAGCTGGGGGAATTTAAGGCTGAAGAAAAAATAATAGAATACAAAATAAGGGACAAAGAGGGGAAAAGACTGGTTTCTCTCAGCCTTGAATCCTTTATGAATGAGACAGCTTCAGAATCGGTTGCACCGGGAGGAGGTTCGGTGTCGGCCTATCTTGGTGCGATGGGTACTGCACTTGGTTCAATGGTAGCCAATATTTCGTCACACAAGAGGGGATGGGACGACAGATGGGAGGAGTTTTCAAATTGGGCCGAAAGAGGGAAACTGATACAGAATGAGTTGATAAAGCTGGTAGATGAAGATACCAGGGCCTTTAACATGATTATGAAAGCATTCAAGATGCCCAGGCAGACCGAGGAAGAAAAAAAAGAGAGAAAAGACGCCATTGAGGAAGCAACAAAAAATGCAATTCTCGTTCCCTTCAAAGTTATGGAGATTGCTTTTCAGGCATATGAGCTTATAGAGGAGATGGTTAAAGAAGGTAACCCGAACTCGGTCACTGATGCCGGTGTCGGGGCACTGGCCGTCCGCTCATGCATAAAAGGTGCTTACCTGAATGTTTGTGTCAATACAAAGGGATTGGAGGATAAAGAATTCGGAGAGGAAATAAAAGCCAGGGCAGCCGAGCTAAATGCCCGGTCTGAAAAAACAGAAAAACAGATTGTTGATAAAGTCCTGGCCTGCCTATAATCTTCGTTTTCTGCGGTAACTGGACCTGTTTACACGCTTCCTTAATCTCTTATTGATATACTTCATAATAAGGTATATCATTATAAGGATAGCTATAATTATCAGAATCGGGAGCAATTCTTCTTTCATCTTTAAATCTTAAATCTTAAACTAATCTTCAGTCTTCAGTCTTTTAATCGTTCTGAGCCTGTGTGTGTACCTGTTTAAACTTTCATTATAGATTCCCTGGTGGTCAATCCTGTCAATCCTGACTTTGCCGGAGCAATGAATTACATAACCTTTACCAAGGACAAGTCCCACATGAGTAATATTTCCCTGGTCATTATCAAAGAAAAGAAGGTCTCCCTCCTGTGCTTCATCAATGAAGCTGACAGTGTTACCGGCCTCTGCCTGCATGAAGCTGTCACGGGGCAGCTTATATCCATGTATCTTATAGACTGTCTGTGTCAGGCCTGAGCAATCCATCCCGCTGCTTGTCCTGCCTCCCCAGAGGTAGGGGCAGTTCAGGAATCGCAGTGCCGTGCGTCCAACAGATTCATTTACGGGACCCAGGATAACTTCAGACCGGGCAGTGAATTTACTGTCAGATATTTTAAATGAATTCCCGGCTTTGTTATAATTATATATTTCAGATCCGGCTTCAATGACAAGTGAGTCTCCTTTGCTATCATAAAAAACAGTTCTGATTGCAAGTATTTCGCTCCTGTCACCTTCCCGGTTTTCAAGGTAAAGGTGATGGTCGGTATCGAGCCAGCCTTCGTAGCCGTCAAATTCGTTTCTTACCTTTATCCAGCCAGCTGATCTGTCCAGGAGAATATATTTCTCACCAAAAAGGAGCTGGCTTCCCTGTTCACTCCTGTGTGAAGGGCCTGTTCTGAGGGGGACAAAAACATTGGCACAGATCAACTTATCCATAAAGCCTTATTAATCAGTATTATTTTCTTTCTCTTCTATAGTCTCCGACTTGCCGGAATCTTTATCTTCCTCATCAGGTCCGGCAGCTTGTGAATCTTCATCTCCGGAAGAGTCTGTATCTTCTTTTATAAGCATTTCGAGTGAATGGAGGATATTATACCATTGCACTATTTTTTTTATATCAGATACATAAACCCTTTCTCTGTCGTATCCGGGAAGGAGTTCACCGAAATAGTTTTTAAGCTCTTCGGGTGATGACTTATGGTTTATTGATGCAGCGCCTTTTTCTTTTTCAAATATCTTATCAAACACTTCTGAGAGAGGTATTTCTTCCGTTTCAGTAAATACTGCAATATCTTCCAGTGAACTTATCTTAGCCGCACCGTGGGCTGATGTTCGTTTACCGGTTTCAAGGTTTTCAACTATTACCGCATTCTTTCCCTGTGCAATAAATTTATACAAGCCCGGGGAGCCGGCAATTGCCATTAAGTCTTTAAGAACCATTGTTATTGTTTTTCAGATTAATAAAATAATTTTTCACGGCATATTTCTGCTTTTCTTTATTTTCTCATATGCTTCATTGACCTTCCTGAATTTTTCGTTTGCCACCTTCCTGAAATCTTCTCCCAGATGGCTTACCATATCGGGATGATATTTCCTTGCCATTGTCCTGTAGGCTTTTTTTACTTCTTCGTTACTGGCAGAGGGGTCGATCTCGAGTATTTTATAATAAGCATCATCGGAAGGCAGGAACATATTTTTTATTGATTCCCTGTCCTTCCGGGAAATATTAAGATATCCTGCAATTGCTTCGATAGCATCGAGTTCTTTTTTATCAGCATACTTGTCTGACAGGGATATACCGTAAAGCATATGCATAAGCTGTAAGCGTGATGTGTATTCCATATTCCTGCTTATCTGCCTGCATACATCGGCAATGGGGATGTTTTGTTTAAGCAGGTCCCTGAGCATCAGCAGGGCTTCACCTGCCGTTTCTTCGCCAAATTGCTTTCTGAAGAAATTCCTGACAAAATCGAGTTCTGATTTTACCACTTTCCCATCAGCTTTCATAACAGCTGCCACGAGTACTATAAGGCTAAGACCAAAATCGCCCGGGGTAGTGTTATAATTACGGCCCCTGTAATATGTTGTTGTTTCACTTCTGCTTTGCCCGTCGAATAATGACCCTGCAGCAAATCCCAGGAGTGCTCCCAGGGGGCCTCCGAGGAACCAGCCCAGACCACCACCTATCCATTTGGCATATTTCCCCATATCCTCATTTTTTAAGATATTCTAATATACTGGTATGAATATTAATTACTTCAGGAATAATCATTACATTTTCTGAATTATTTATAATAAAATCAGACCGTTTGACCATTTCGTCCTCAGGCATCTGGTTTTTTACCCTTTCCATCACCTGTTCCCTGCTCATAAGGTTTCTTTCCATAACCCTGTTTATTCTTTCTTCCAATGGTGCCGTAACGGTCAGTATTTTATCAACATGCTTTTCAGCTCCAGCTCCAAAAAGGATGGCAGCCTCTAATATTACATAATCTGCATCTTGTTGTTTACACCATTCCTGGTATCTTGAAAAAATAAGCGGGTGTACCAGCGAATTAACCCTTTTGAGCATTAAGTTATCGTTAAAAATAACAGAAGCCAGTTTATTACGGTCGAGTTTACCCGAGGCATAGAGGTTTTCGCCGATAAGCTTATTCAGGTCATTTATAAGCTCCCGGTTTGTATCCATAATAATACGTCCTTCGTCATCAGCGGAAAAAACCGGTATCCCGAGAACATCGAAAATCTTGCACACCGTTGATTTACCACTTCCTATACCGCCTGTTACTCCTAGCCTGAAAATCATTTCTTTTCTATAATATATTCAACCTGTCTGGGATAATATCTGACATTACTTATGAAAGCAGGCAGATTAACCAGTTCAACATCCAGCCTTTCAACTTTCCTGACATCAAGATTTTTCATATCCACCACTGCATCAACAGGCAGATCCTCTATCCTGGTATAGTCACTCAGTGCAATATTAAAATGAATGCTTACCATATCAGGAAACAATCTTACGTCTGCAGTATCGGGCTTATTTATTATCCGTATTCCAAGGTTTATTACTTCCTCGGTATATTGTTCGACCGGGACTCTTATTTCTGTTCTTTTATGCGAGATACTAACTTTACGAAGGGATTCCAATTCGAGGTTTCGGGTAATTTTTTCATTAACGTGATTAAATTCGCGGAATTCAGTCTTAATAGACATTATCGTGTCAATGATAGTCGCGGGTCCTGAGATTTCAACCGAATCAGGATCGGTAATTATCTTACCGTTAATCATAAACTGCTTCTGCAGATTAATTTTTACATCCGGTATGACAGGTACTTTCTTTACTGTTATTTTATCGAAAACAAAATCAATTGAATCAGGCTCAACAGAATTAATTTCATAATTATTCCTGAGCTGTTTGATAAAGACTTCCCTGAGATTATTTGAGCGGATAAAAAATTCCAGTTCTGCTTCATTGTTTTTTTCTGACAGGCCTGCATTATCGACGTCGATTACCAGGGGAGTTTTGTTGCCACTGATCCTGGCTCTGAGCACTGAATAACCGGGCCCCTCCAGTTCAAGGCTTAACTTATCAGGTAATTCATTTACAAGGGCAAGGTTTTCAGGAAGATTAATATACCTTACCGGAAAATCGACCGAATCTGATATATTCTTACTCAGAGCATTTATATACCAGAAAATGAATGACAGCAGCAGGAAGAAAGAGAAAACAGCAACATCGCGGTTTAAAAGCTTTGCTTTAAGTAAGCTTAGTACGCTTTTTATATCTTTCCCGGAGCTTTCTTCCTGATCCATGAGGCTGTAGGTTTAAAAATGTTGCAGGCTTATCTTTTTTGTTCGATATCACTTGCATCTTTCAGGACAGCGCTTTTATCAATTTTTAAAAGCACATTATCTCCGACATCTACAGTCACTGTATTGTCTTTAACGTCAGTTACCCTGCCGTAAATGCCTCCTGTAGTAATTATCTTGTCACCTTTTTTCAGAGTGTTCCTGTAATTACTAAGTTCTTTTTGTTTTCTTACCTGGGGTCTTATCATAAAAAAATAGAATATGACAAAAACCAAAATTAAAGGCAAGAATGTTACCAGGGGATTCTGACCCTCCGGTGTTGGTCCCATCAAATACAAAAAAGCTAAATTACTCATCGTCAAATATTATTTTTTAGTTATCACGTCTGCTTTTATTTTCAGGATCACCACTGGTTGTTTCGCATTTGACCTTATGGCAATCGTTTTGTTCTGTAGTCCGTTTCTGAAAGAGCTGTCGAATACAACCTCCACTTTGCCGTTTCCTCCTGGAGGCACGGGTTTGTCATCGTATTCGGGTACTGTACATCCACAGCTGGTGGTTGCAGAGGTAATCAACAGGTCTGCTTCACCTGTGTTCTGGAAGGTGAATACACAGGCTACTATTTCTCCCTCTTCTATCCTGCCAAAATCGTGTTCCATATGAGAAAATTCAATAACCGGGCTTCCTCCATTATCCTTATCCGCTTGAGTATTATCCGGCACCTTTTTTTTGCAGGTGCACAGGGTAAGGACTAATACAAGAGTTAATGGTAGCAGTTTCATATCTTACTTTTTCTCTATGTTCTTCTTTTCGTCAAAGCCGGGTTCTCCTACAAGTCCCCGGCCGGTCTTCCTGAACAATTGTTTTGCTCGCATTTCTTTAACAATCTTATCCAGGATTCCGTTTACAAAGGTACTGCTTTTTGATGTGCAGTAAAACTTTGCTATTTCAATATATTCGTTAAGGCTGACTTTAACCGGAATTTCAGGGAATTCCATTATTTCAGTAATTGCCAGTTGCATAACAAGGGTGTCCATAAGTGCAATACGCTCTATTTCCCAGTTCGTGGTATTACTGCCTATAAGTTCCTCCAGTTTTGCGCTGTTCAGTATTGTTTTTCTCAGCAGTTTTTTTACGAACACCTCATCTTCGGGCGATCTGTACAAGGGCATGAGCCGGTGATCAGCAGTGCTGTTTTCCTTGAATTGCCTCAATGTTTTATCAACCATCACTGCAATAAAGTCCAGGTCGTCGTTCCAGTATATACTTTTTTCTTCAAGTACCGATTCAAGTTCTTCAGGCTCTGTCAGGATAAGATTCAGCAGCCTGGAGATGAATCTTTTATCTTCTGAAAAGCTCTTCTTGCCACTGCCCATATAGTCTTTATAAATTGCTGAGTCTTTTAGTATGTTATAATACCTTTTGGGTATTTCACTATCATCCCTCCATGTCAGATTTGCTTTTCCGGAATAATTTTTCAGTTGTCTGTTAAGAGATATCTGTTTAACCAGCCGGTTTTCAATTAATTTTGTGTTTGGATTCAGGTCCTCCCGGGTGGGTATTTTCTTTTGCCTTGCTATTTCAATTTTTTCTTCGGCTACATCCACAATTTCCACGATAAGCAGGAGGAGGAGGTGATACAGGTCGTAGCTCTTTGTCAGGCTTAAGAGCAACTCTTTTTCTGCTGCTTCAAGACTGTCACCCTTTTTCCTGTTAAAGGCATACAAAACAAGCAACGCTTTAATACGTAATAATCTCCTGCTTATCATCAAAAGAACACTAGAATTATTTGAGTGCAAAAATACTCTTTTTCTTATTTACACAAAACCGTGGAAAGAGAAAACTGTGAATGACATAAGACCAAGGGTTTAGTATTTTGATATATGAAAATAATTGTTACATTTGACAGCGTTATAATATTTCCAAATTAAATTCAGCTTTATGAAGGAAGAGAACGAAGCCAACGCGAGTGAGTTTAGCAGCAATAATAAGAATGATGCAAGCGGGCGTGAAGAAGTTTACACTAAAGTTGTTAGAGCAGGAAACAGAACTTATTTCCTGGATGTAAAATCAACACGCAAGAATGACCTTTACCTGACGATTACAGAAAGCAAAAAGAAGTTTAACAAGGATGGGAAATTTTTTTATGAAAAGCACAAGCTTTTTCTTTATCAGGAAGATTTTGAGAAGTTCAGTGACGGACTGGAGGATGTATTCGCCTTTATAAGAAATTCGGACAATGGTGCGTTATCTGAATCAAAGGAAGTAGAGAGTCACAAGGAAGTTAAAGCCGTTAATAAGGAGTCAGATATTACGGAAAAGGAAGATGACGCAAAGACAACAGATGAATTCATAAATGTTGAATTTGAGGATCTGGGCGAAAAATAGTCATCTTACGTGATCTTATCCTCTGCTTACCAGGCAGTTATTTTTAGTAAAGCATGCTTGATTATATTCTGCTGGCACTTGCTGTCACTTTGCTTTTAGTTGGTATTGTCGGATGTTTTGTGCCGGTATTACCCGGACCGCCTCTGAGTTTTGCAGGATTACTGGTACTGCATTTTACCAGATTTGCAGGGTTCAGAACCAATACCCTTATTATACTGGGCCTGATTGCCGTTATTGTTGCAGTATTTGATTATGTGGTTCCCATCTGGGGTACGAAGAAATTCGGAGGCACTAAATATGGTGTGAGGGGGGCAACGGTTGGATTGCTGGTGGGTCTTTTTTTCGGTCCCCCCGGAATTATTATAGGGCCGTTCCTGGGAGCAGTTATCGGTGAACTTATGTACAAATCTGATTTCGGCTATGCAGTAAAGGCAGGTTTTGGAAGCCTTATAGGTTTCATGACCGGCATAGGCCTTAAACTGGCCGCCTCGCTTATAATTACCTTCTACTTTATCAGGGGGCTGTTTTGAATTTTTTAGCTTCCAAGGGTAGCTACCATAACCGCCTTTATTGTATGCATCCTGTTTTCGGCTTCATCGAAAACTATGGAATTTTCTGATTCAAACACATCATCAGTTACTTCCATTCCGTCAAGGCCATATTTCCGGAAAATTTCCTCACCAATTTTTGTTTCACGGTTATGAAAAGACGGGAGGCAATGGAGGAATTTCACACCCGGATTACCTGTCCTTTCAATAAGTTTCTTATTGACCTGGTATGGTTTAAGCATGGCAATTCTTTGTTCCCATACCTCTTCAGCTTCGCCCATTGACACCCATACATCGGTATATAAAAAGTCTACACCTTTAATGGCCTCGTCAATATTGTCCGTAATATTTATTTTAGCCCCTGTCCCGGATGCTATTTCCCTGCAGGTGGCAATCAGTTCTTCAGATGGCTGTACTTCGGGTGGTGCCGCTGCCCTGAAATCCATTCCCATCTTGGCAGCACCCACGAGGAGTGAATTGCCCATATTGTTCCTGGCATCACCAAGATAGCAGAAACTTATTTCGTTCAGAGCTTTATTTGAATGTTCTGCCATGGTCATAAAATCAGCCAGGATCTGCGTGGGGTGAAATTCATTTGTAAGGCCGTTCCACACAGGTACACCTGCGTATTTTCCGAGCTCTTCGACAATCTCCTGGCCAAATCCCCTGTATTGAATCCCGTCATACATGCGTCCCAGTACCCTGGCGGTATCTTTCATAGATTCCTTATTCCCTATCTGGGACCCGGTGGGTCCTATATAGGAAACATGGGCGCCCTGGTCCAGGGCAGCCACTTCAAAAGCACATCTTGTCCTGGTGGATGCTTTCTCAAAAATAAGGGCTATATTTTTCCCTTTGAGCCTGTGTTGCTCAACACCGGCATACTTGGCCTTCTTAAGGTCAGTTGACAGATCAAGCAAGAATTTTATCTCACCGGGTTCAAAATCCAATAATTTAAGAAAATTCCTGTTTCGTAAATTGTAAGCCATATCTTATTAATGTTTAAATGTTTAATTTTTAAGTTGTTTAGTTGTCCGGGGCTTATAAGGACTGGTCCCGGGGGCCGCGTTCATCAGTCTTCGTATTTCATTGTTATTTTCGTTCCATACTTCTTATCCTCGAGCTTAAATGCCTCCGTAATCACACTCTTCTGTCCCCCTGACTTAATGAAGTTAAGGCATGCCTCAATCTTTGGTGCCATACTTCCTTTTGAAAATTGTCCTTCCGTGAGATACCTGAGTGTATCCTTGTAATCAATAAATTCCAGGGCTTCCTCCCCGGGTTTTTTATAATTCAAATATACATAGGGGACATCAGTAAGTATATAGAACTCATCAGCACCTATTGCCGAAGCAAGAAGCGATGAAGCCATGTCTTTATCAATTACGGCTTCAGAAGGTCTTACATCATTATTTTCATCAATATATACAGGTACTCCGCCACCCCCTGCAGCTATAACAATATTACCCTGCCTTGCCATATCTTCAATTATTTTTTCATTCATTACCCTGATAGGCCTGGGAGAGGGTACAACTCTACGGTAACCGTCCTTCACTTTAACTTCTTCCTTGAAGATCCATCCCTTGGTTTTGTGGAGCTCATCAGCTGCTGACTTATCATAAATTTTTCCCACTCTTTTTTGAGGGTCAGAAAAAGCAGGATCGTTTTTGTCAACCACAACCTGTGTCACGAGACAGGCTACATTCTTGTCAATTCCGTATTTATTAAGAACATTAAGAAGCACCCGTTCAATCATGTAGCCTATCCCTCCCTGTGTGTCAGCAACACATACATCCAATGGCATCCTGGCTATGTTATACAATTGTTCCCCTGCATCATTTCGCATCAGTACATTTCCCACCTGGGGTCCGTTCCCATGTGTTATTACAAGATCATAATCCTGCCTGATAAGGTGCACAAGGTTTTCAAGTGTGTCTGTTGTGTTCTGTTCCTGTTCCTCAATGGTACCAAGCTGATCACCTCTGAGCAGCGCATTCCCGCCCAACGCAATTACCGCAAGCTTTTTCATTATATATAAATTATAAACCTGTTAATTCGTTACGGATTTCTAAAAAAAAAGAAAAACACAAATCTATAACATTTAGTCATAAAACCCAGCCGGATGAACGAAAAAGAAACAGCCCGGGAAAATAAATCTGTTATCCCCGCTCATTAAAAAGTCAAAAGGCAGTTAATATAAAAAAAATATTATTTTTGCATTCAAATAAAGCATATAATTCATTTTCCGGGTGAGATATACATTTATTGCCTTCTGCTTAATTTTAATAATCCTTCCTGGACTGTCCAGCTGCAAAGAGTTATCCCTGAAATCTATTGATGAAGGAGAAATACATTATAAAATAACTTTTCATGACAGGAAGGCCATACTTCCTGATGAGCTTATGCCCAATACTATGGTTGTTAAGTTCAAGGATGATAAAACAATCATGGAAATAACCTCCCCCATAGGCAATAATGGTGTTTTTATCATTACTGAGCCTGACAAAAACCAGATTCAGACCTTTCTGAGGGTATTGAATATGAAATATTATTATGAAGGACCTGCTGATGAAATTCCCCCCGGCATAAACCCGATGGAAGGCATGGATATCGAAAACACCTTGTATGTATCCAACATACTTAATCTCAAATGCCGCAAGGCCATTGTAAGAATCCCGGAAATGGATTTTAGCTATGATATCTGGTATACTGAAGATCTGGGAATTAAAAAACCTAATTTTTCCAATCCCTTCAGGGATATTGACGGAGTATTGATTAACTTCTTTTTCCTGATGGGAGATGCCATGATTGAATTCGAAGCTGAAGGTATATACCAGCGACCGATACCGGACAAGGTTTTTGAAAAGGGAGAAGATTTCAGAAGGATTGACCGTAAGTCCATGGATGATCTTATAGCAAGCATGATGAACCTTTAACAGTTGGATTGTTTCATTTTCATCAACATAAATTTACTACCTTTATGACACTAAAAACGGGAGCTGAATGTTTATACTTTGTAAACTGTGGGTTGTTTCTGTTTATACTGATATTCAAGGATGAAAACGAAAGAAAAAAAAACAGGTAGATCAAGAAAGAAAGATAAAGCGGAAAAGAAAAAGGTATATTCCGTATTTAAGGATGAGAGGGTCAGGTTTGTCGCCGGTCTTATAATAACAGGTTTTGCGGTATATCTTTTCTTTGCCTTTACAGCTTACCTGTTCTGGTGGAAAGCCGATCAGAGCTTTGCCGCACCTGTAATCTCGGGAGCGGAGGAACAGGTCAAAAACTGGTCAGGTAAAAGCGGTGCATGGTTTGCCGATATTTTTATAAATAAGGGTTTTGGACTGGCAGCTTTTTTTATACCCGTCATTGTGGCAGCAATCGGGTTGAGGCTCCTGCACATAAAAAGGGTTAAAGCTTTCAGGATCAGCAGGGATCTGGTACTCGGTACCATAATCCTTTCCATAATACTTTCCTATGTTTTCGGTCATGCCAAGGGTATGTTTGGCAGCGGCCCCGGAGGTGCACACGGCTACTTTGTAAGCCAGTGGTTAAACGCTTTCATGGGCAAACTCGGAACAGGTATCTTATTGCTGGTAGTATTCCTGTCATACCTTGTCCTTGTTTTCAACATAAAACCATCTTTTACAAAATTAAGAAGACGAATACCATGGTTGGCTAAGGAGGGTCTTAAACAGGCCGGTACTGAAGAAACTGATTCCGGATTTACCATACACCGTCCAGGTGATGATGAATATATTGCTGATGATGAAGGTGTTGTGCAGGATGAAACAACTGATGACGATATAGCCGAAGGTCCAATAATAAAGGAATTGCAACCGGAAGAAGACAATAACGGGGTCTCAATATCAATTACGAAGGCGAGAGCAGACGATCTGCTTACTGATGAAGAATTGGAAAGGCTGAAAGAGAGTTATGATCCGCGCCTTGATCTTTCTGCTTTTAAAATGCCTCCAATCAATTTGCTCGATGACCATAAATCGGAGACGAGGTTTGATGATTCAGAAATAATTGAGAAAAAAGAAACAATTGTTAAAACACTTCGTGATTATAATATCGAGGTTAAACATATTTCAGCAACAGTAGGGCCCACTGTTACCTTATATGAAGTGGTCCCCGAAAGGGGTGTCAGGACAGCTAAAATAAAATCGCTTGACAATGATATTGCCCTCAGCCTTTCAGCCTTTGGCATCCGTATTATTGCACCAATCCCAGGAAGAGGCACAGTAGGTATTGAGGTTCCCAATAAAAATCCGGAAATAGTCTCGATGAAATCCCTGATAGCCACAAAAGCTTTTCAGGACAGTAAATATGAACTGGCTATCGCCCTGGGTCGTACGATAACCAATGAACTCCTGATGCTTGACCTTCAGACTATGCCCCATCTCCTGGTTGCAGGGGCAACAGGGCAGGGTAAATCAGTTGGTCTCAACGTTATTATTGCCAGCCTTCTTTACCGCAAGCATCCCGCAGAGATCAAGTTTATCATGGTCGATCCCAAAATGGTTGAATTAACATTATATAATAAAATTGAAAAACATTACCTGGCCAAATTGCCTGCTACCAATGATCCAATTATTACTGAAACACAAAAGGTTGTTTATACACTTAATTCACTCTGTATTGAAATGGATATCAGGTACAGGCTGCTGCGCAAGGCAAATGTTAAGTCTATCAGGGAATATAATGATGTATTTACAAAACGTAGGCTGAATCCGGAGAACGGCCATAAATATATGCCGTATCTTATCCTCGTGATAGATGAATTTGCTGATCTTATAATGACAGCAGGAAAAGAGATTGAAGGCCCCATCCAGAGGTTGTCCCAACTGGCGAGGGCCGTAGGAATTCACCTTATTGTAGCCACCCAGCGCCCATCTACAAATATTATCACGGGAACAATAAAAACCAACTTCCCGGCAAGACTGGCTTTCAGGGTTTCATCATCAATTGATTCGCGTACAATTCTTGACAGCACAGGAGCCGAAAAACTGATCGGGCGGGGCGACATGCTCATTTATAACGGTACTGAACTGATAAGGGCACAATGTGCCTTCATTGATACACCTGAACTTAACAGGCTTACTGAATATATAGCATCGCAGCGTGGATATACCGATGCTTACATACTCCCGGAATACATAAGTGAGAATGATGATAATTTCCAGGAAGTGGACCTCAGGAAAAGAGACAGCCTCTTTGATGAAGCAGCCCGCCTGGTGGTGCAGACACAGCAGGGATCAACTTCCCTTATACAGAGAAAAATGTCACTGGGCTATAACCGTGCAGGAAGAATAGTCGACCAGCTTGAGGCAGCGGGTATACTGGGACCATACGAGGGAAGTAAGGCCCGGGAGGTGCTTATAAGCGATATGGCAAGTTTGGAACATATTTTGCGGGGATTGGATTAAAAATATGATGAAAAGCATAATTACCCTGATACTATTGTCGATCGGATGTTTGCTCAGTGCCCAGACCGACCCTGTGGCTAAAGACATACTTGATAAATTCTCGGATGCCGCACTTTCAGCTCCTGCGGTAGGCATGAATTTCACACTCAGAATACAGGATAAAATCGAAGGTACAGAACAGGTGTCTGACGGACAGCTTGTCATTAAAGAAAATATGTATATGCTCCAGTTACCTGAAAATATCATATGGTATGACGGATCATCGATGTGGACACTTTCACCCGGGGTAAAGGAAGTAACAGTAACATTGCCTGACCCGGGAGATGATATTTTTATTACATCGCCTTCAAGACTTTTCAATATGTATAAGGATGATTTTAAATACAGGTTACTTGAAGTGTTGCCGGAAGGAAGCCTTATAGATCTTTACCCTGAGAACCCTTCTGCTACGGATTTCAGTATAATACGACTGCTGATAGATAAACAAAACAGGCTGGTATCGGCAGAGTACAGGAGGAAGGATGCTATTGATATTTTTATTAATGTTCATGAATACAAGCTCAGCAAATCATATCCTGACAGTTTTTTCAGCTTTGATCCTTCCGGTTACCCTGATGTTGATATAATTGATATGAGATAATCATTCCTTCTCTTTTTCAGGATACGCAATTCTGGCATGATAAATGGTATTGAGCCGGCTTACGAAGGAAGCCTTTATCTGTGATATATCCCTGAATGTTATTGGAGCCAGTGTAAACTGTCCTTCTTCCATCTGATTATCAATAATGCTGTCAACCAGGCTTCTTATTTTTTCTTCACTGTATTCTTTAAGGCTTCTTGATGATGCTTCAACAGCATCAGCCATCATCAGAATGGCCTGTTCTTTAGTGAAGGGTTTGGGGCCGGGGTAAGTAAATTCGCTCAGGTCAATATCACGGGCCGGATACATGCTCTTATACTGCCGGTAGAAATAGTAAGCCTTGGTAGTGCCCTGGTGTGTCCTTATAAAATCTATGATCTGTTGTGGAAGATTGAATTTTTTTGCCAGGTCAAGGCCCTTCTTAATATGACCGATGATTATTTCCGCACTTTTCTCAGGTTCCAGCTTGTCATGAGGATTAAACTGCTCCGGCTGATTTTCAGTAAAATATTCAGAGCCCGATACTTTGCCGATATCATGATACAGGGCTCCGGCCCTGACAAGCAGGGGGTTGGCACCCACAGCCCTGGCTGCTTCCTCTGCAAGATTTGCCACCTGCATGGAGTGTTGAAATGATCCGGGAGCTTCCTCTGCGAGCTGTCTCAACAATGGCTGGTTGGTGTCACATAACTCAAAGATGGTGGCTTCAGAAAGGAAACCAAAGGTTTTTTCGAAAATATATATAAGGGGGTAACTTAATAGCAGAAGAACTGAATTACCGGCAAACCATGCGTAATTTGACCAGTCAATCTCACTTACGTCACCTTCCTGTATGATACCTATGCCAAAATATACAAGCGAAAAAGTGAGAAATACCATTGACGCCGAGAAGAAAAGTTTTCCCCGTCTGTATGTATTTGTCAAAGTGAATATGACCACTACTGAACCAAGGAAATTCAGAAAAATAAACTCAAAGGAATTGGGTACAATAAAACCGGTAATCATCAGGGTAACCATCAGTATAAATAATGCAAGACGGGGATCATAAAATGTCCTTATAATAATTGGTATCAGGGCAAAGGGTACCAGGTAAACACTGATTCCCTGCAGAACAATCACAATCCTGGCCAGTGCTACAAATACCAGCAGGAGAATCAGTATGAAAAGAGTTTTCAGAAATGAGTCAAGGACCTCCCTCCTGAAATTGTAAAGAAATAGAAAAAGAATAAGGAAACATGCACTCACAATCAAAATCTGCCCAAAGATAAATAACCATGAATTATAAACACCTATCCTCTCACCGTATTCCTGCCTGAACGATTCCAGGACCCGGAAACGGTAGTTGTTAACCAGTTCACCCTTTGAAATGATAAGCTCTCCTTCCTGTATCATTCCCCTGGTGAGGCTGATATCCTTTAATATATTATTTCTTTCAGCATTCGACCTGGCTTCATTATAGCTGATATTAGGCTGAATAAAATCGCCAAGACTTAAGGCACTCAAAAAGCCGAAAATGTTCATGTTAACATTATCGGATATCTCATTCTGGATTTCAAGACGTTTATTTCTTACAAACTCATATGCTTCCTTGTGGGTAAAGAGGTCATTCAGGCGAACCTTTTCAGCAACATTGCCCTTGACAAGCATTATGCTTTCATCCTTGCTGTGCAGGTTTTCAGTGAATTCATTGCGCTCATAAATCCCGGTTTCGTACACCTCGTTAATAGTTGATGCCAGTTCCATACGAATCATTTCATAATCAGATGGCGATAGTTCATCTTCGGTGCCGGCATTACCGAGCCGCATTTCATTGAAATATGAATTGAAATTGTCCAACTGGTAGTTGATAAGTGATGTGTCATAATCAAAATATGGAATGAATGATACAAGGGCACTATCCCTTTCCCTGTTGAGCTCTGCCTCTGTCTTGTAAACGGGAAAATCCATCGGTGCAATCAATACGTCGTGCATCCAGGGCCTTCCTTTCTGGTACTCATACCTGAATTTACCCTCACGGGGTAATAAGTAAGTTACAATGGCAATGGACAGCCCGAATAAGATACCCAGGCAGATACTCTTCTTCGATTTTGACCACCAATCAGTAAAAGACATTTTTCTGTTTATAAACAATTATGTGATCCTCAATATTAATTGCAAAAGTAAGTTAATTTTCCAGAAAAACATACCAGGCTTATGCGAGGTCCTGCTTTTGTAAGAAATGGTTCAATAAGCTTGTGGGGCAGCCTGATACAATTGCCGGCCAGCTATGATCCCGACATACTGTTATAAAATATAATAAGCGTACACGGAAATGATTATCTTGGATTGATTAAATGAAATTAATACAGACCAGTATGAAAAACATTGCAGTTATATTATTTACCCTCTCTCTGACAGTGCTTTTGCCCGCTCAGGATTTCTCCTTCGGTTCTGTGTTCGATGATATGCAATACAGGATGGTTGGTCCCTGCCGGGGCGGGAGAGTGACAGCTGTTGCAGGAATTGAATCACAGACTTCTGTTTTCTATATGGGTGCTACCGGCGGAGGAGTATGGAAAACCACGAACTATGGCATAAGCTGGGAAAATGTGTCTGACGGGTTCTTTAAAACAGGTTCAGTTGGTGCAATAAGTGTTTCCCAGTCCAATCCGGATATTGTGTATGTCGGAACGGGATCAGACGGGATAAGAAGTAATGTTATTATTGGTAAGGGTATGTATCGTTCTGACAATGCCGGCAAAACCTGGAAATTTACAGGTTTGGAAAATGCAGGCCAGATTGGCGCAATTGTCATAAATCCTGAGAATCCGGATATATGCTATGCTGCAGCAATTGGGAATCCTTTCGGGCCTAACAGGGAAAGAGGAGTGTTCAGGACAGGCGATGGGGGAAAAACATGGGAGAAGGTGCTGTATATCTCTGATAAGACCGGTATATGTGATATAGAAATGCATCCGGGAAACCCGGATATATTATATGCTTCAGCATGGACAGTTGAAAGAAAACCATGGACTATTATTTCCGGATCTGAAGAAGGCGGGGTTTACCGTTCATCCGATGCCGGTAAAACATGGAAGAAACTTGAACAAGATCTGCCTTCGGGCATTGTTGGTAAAAGTGACCTTGCTGTTTGTCCGGCTGAGCCTGATAATCTCTATGTATTGATGGAGGCAGAAAATGATCAGGGAGGAGTGTATTTTTCCGGGAACAGGGGCGACAGCTTTGAACTGCTGAGCAAGGAAAACTTCCTCCTGGACCGTCCCTTCTATTATACCAATATTGATGTGGATCCAACTGAGCCGGATATTATTTACGTTAATTCAACCGGCTTTTACAAGTCTGAAGACAGGGGTGAGTCATGGACCCGCAAATCAACTCCGCACGGGGATAATCATGATATGTGGATAAATCCTTCAAATCCTGATATATTTATTCAATCTAATGATGGCGGGGCCAATGTAACTCTCGACGGCGGTGATTCATGGTCTGCACAGGATAATCAGCCAACAGCTGAACTCTACCAGGTAAATGTCGATGATCAGTTTTCTTACTGGCTCTATGCCGGACAACAGGATAACAGCACAGTGGCTATGCCGGGTAAGGCTGCATGGTTAAACAGGGATAACCATATAATGGCTGTTGGAGGTTGCGAAACAGGGCCCGCCGTACCAAAACCCGGTAATCATAATATAGTCTATTCAAACTGTAAAGGCCGCTTTGGTGTTTTTAATAAAAAGACCGGGCAGGAAAAACAATATTATGTGGGTGCGGCTAATATGTACGGGCATAATCCTGCTGACTTGAAATACAGGTTCCAGAGGGTATCCCCGATAATGGTGTCGCCACATGACCCGGATCTGGTATATCATTGCTCTCAATATGTGCATGTTACGAAAGATGATGGTGTAACATGGGAGACAATTTCACCTGATCTCACAGCCTTCGAACAGGATAAACAGGTGATTTCAGGATCACCAATAACCAGGGATATTACAGGTGAGGAGTTTTACAGTACTCTTTATGCAATTGCAGAATCACCCCTGGAAAAAGGTGTGATATGGACCGGCGCGAATGACGGCCCCATTCATGTAACAAAAGACGGAGGCCTGAAATGGAACAATGTTACCCCCCAGGGCCTGCCTCCCGGAGGGAGAGTGCAGACAATAGAAGCTTCACCTCATAATCCCGCAAAGGCCTATGTAGCCGTTTGCAGATACCTTCTGAACGACTGGAAACCTTATATATACCGGACAGAAAACTATGGTGATACATGGACGCTGCTTACAGACGGGTCAAATGGTATTCCAGCAGATTGCCCTGTAAGGGTCATAAGGGAAGACCCTGACAGGGAGGGATTACTCTATGCCGGTACCGAACATGGTATTTTGATTTCTTTTGATGATGGGATACGCTGGTATAGTTACCGGCAAAACCTGCCTGATGTACCGGTGACCGATATAAAAGTCTACAGGAAGGATCTTATTCTTTCAACTATGGGACGGTCATTCTGGATAATGGATAATATAAGTCCTCTGCATGAACTTGATCCCGGAACAATAAATGAGGGTAATTACTTTTTTAAGACACAGGATGCTTTCAGGTCACCAGGAAGGAGGGGGGTGTATTTTGATTTTTACCTTCCTTCAGAGGTGTCCTCTGCTGTTATTGAGATCAGAAATAATGAAGGCGAACTTGTAAAAACAATCAATGAAGATGGTTCGGCAGGTTTCCACCGGTATATATGGGACTTGAGGACTGATGTTGATCTTCCCCCAAATGCTCCTGCGAGGTGGTTCAGGGGTCCACAGGTAATACCTGCCAGATATAGTGCAAGCCTGATAGTAAACGATGAACAAATCAGTAATAGTTTTGATGTGCTTCCAGACCCAGGGCTTATAGAAGAAGGAATGACTTATAAAGATTATAAGGAGCAATTTGACCTGTCTGTGAGGGTGGCGGACCTCTTTAGTGCAACTTCAGCCCTGATAGCTGATATCAATAATGTACTGGGGCCTGATGATAATGAAAGAAATACCCGGACAACCATCACGGGAAGGGAAGGCTCAAAGAGAAAAAAACTGCTTGAAATTAAAAAACAACTTGTTACAGTGGAAGATATCAGATACCCTCAGCCCATGCTGTCTGACCAGGTAATGTATCTCTATTCAATGATAAGCCGTTCGGATCAGAAACCTGGTAAAGATGCCTGGGAAAGATATGAAGAACTATTGTCTGTGTTTGAATCATTGAAGAATCAATATTATAAGATAATGGATTAATTGGTTTCTTTTTCATATTTTTGTTAGAGTTATGTAATAATATTAGTACTGACCTTAACCTAATAAACTTATAAACTAACTGAAATGTACCATTCCAAAGATTATCTCAGGCTCCTTCTCCTTATGGTTACGCTTGCTGTTATCATCGGGGGGTGTAAAAATAATCCGCCGGCAATCTCTCACAACCATAAGTCAGATACAATAAGTATATCTCATGGTGATATACTTGACCTGGAAATAAGCTTTGCCGATGACAGGGAAGAACTGATTTCAGCAAAAGTATCATTCAATGATGAAGAAATTTACTCAGGTATAGACAGTCTGTTCAGATATTCCCTGGAGACATCCGAACTAAATGCAGGAAAATACTATATTAAAATTAATGCTCTGGATGAGGACAGCCTGCTGTCAGAAAAAGTCCTGACGATAAATATCAATGGAGTTAATCCGTCACTGGCAAATC
The DNA here is from genome assembly GCA_011050615.1 of Bacteroidota bacterium. Lineage (GTDB taxonomy): Bacteria > Bacteroidota > Bacteroidia > Bacteroidales > VadinHA17 > UBA9300. The sequence continues at coordinate 64,486 of DRFJ01000017.1, read as the reverse complement.
TGTCAATTTCTGATATTGGTGCTACCTGTGTTAAGGCAAACTTTGACATTACAAGTTCAGGGGGGCTGGATATCAGTGAAAAAGGAATTTTATTTACCCCGGTGGCAGATGCCGGGGCTGAAGAGCAGAAATTAATAATTGATGATACCGGGCTTATAACTGAAAGCATGGTGGATGGTTTTCCCAGGGATGCGGATCTTCGGCTCAGGGCTTATGCAATAAATGCAGCAGGAACAAGCTACAGTGAATATATAACCATTAAAACAAAAAATGGAATTCCTGTTATCCGGACCGGGACTGTCAGCAACATTCACTCAAAAACCGTTGATGCTTCTGGTACCCTCATCACTAACGGAGGTGAGAAACTGCTGGGATATGGTATTGTATATTCGGAAAATCCCCAGCCACAGCTGGAAGATAATGTCAGTTTCGCCTCCGGCAGGGCTTCTTTCAAGGTAGAGCTGGATGGACTGCAACCCTTTACAAAATATTATTTCAGGGCTTTCGCCAGGAACAGGTTTGCTGCCAGGTATGGTGAAATTAAAGAATTTAAAACAACCGGGCCGCCCAGTGTTAAAACAGGTGAACCCGGTCGGATTATGGTGAGCTCAATAAGGATAAATATAGAAGTAGTTGACGATGGCGGTCATAAGGTTACTGATGCCGGCATCTGCTATTCAATGCTTAAAGAACCAACTATAGATACCAACGTGTCAAGTTTTGGAAAAGGAACCGGCAAATTTGAAGCTTTTGTTGAAGACCTTGATCCTGGAACAAAGTATCATCTGAGAGCTTATGCAATAAACAGTGAAGGTGTTTCTTACGGCGAGGAAATAATGCTGTCAACAAAACTGGGTATTCCCGAAGTTGCAACGGACGGAGTGACTGATATTGATTATTCATCTGTCACAGTAATTGGAAATGTGGTTGATGACGGGGGCCTTGATGTAATAGAGAGGGGAATAGTATGGGATACTATCAGCCGCCCGACAAAGAATAATAACTATGCTGTTGTTGAAGGCGCTGCCGGTAAATATGAGTACAGGATAACAGGGCTGGAACCGGGTATAAAATACTTTGCCAGGGCCTATGCCAGGAATGAAAAGGGCTATGTGTATTCCGAACCAGTTGAATTTGTCCCCTATATCAAAACTGAAATGGTACTGGTGAAGGGGAATTTCTTTTCAATGGGAAGTGAAGACGCCGACAGGACAGCCCGGCCTGTTCACCAGGTTAAGGTTGACTCTTTTATGATAGGCAAGTATGAAGTGACCAATGCAGAATTCGTTAAATTTCTAAATTATCATATTGATGAGATAAAGTTTGAAGGTGGCGGCGATGTTGTTTTACTTAAGGGGTACCCGGTATACTTCCTTAAAGTATATGGAGAAGATTATGAAAAAACAGGCTTTAAGGTGCCTGTTACTTACACTGACGGAAAATTCGGTGTAAGGGATGATTGCGGAGATTATCCGGCTATACTGGTAAGCTGGGAAGGAGCCCGGATGTATTGCGAATGGGCCGGCGGGAGACTTCCCACTGAAGCAGAATGGGAATTTGCTGCAAAGGGAGGGATTAATACCTCAAATACCTATGCCGGTGGAAACGACCTTGATGAGCTGGGCTGGTACTACAGGAACAGCAGGGATGCATCGTGCCAGTTGATGCCGGGGGGCAACAGGGGCCTTAACAAGGTAGGCCTGCTTAAACCCAACCGCCTGGGAATTTATGATATGTCTGGTAATGTCAGCGAATTGTGTTACGATATTTATGGAACCGACTATTATTCAGTATCCCCTGCAGAAAATCCTATGGGACCGGAAAAAGGAACATCCAGGGTAATCAGGGGAGGCAGTTGGGTCGACAACGATAATGCTTGTACGGTTTATACACGGATAAAAAGTTTCGACCTTAATAAGGGATATGATAATATAGGTTTCAGACTGGTAAGGACCTTTGATAAATAATTGAATTATTCAAGGTTCTTGGCTTCATTCCATATCTCGTCCATTTCTTCGAGTGACATATCACGGAGGGATTTTCCTTGTTGTATAGTTTTCTTTTCCAGGTAATTAAACCTGGATATAAATTTCCTGTTTGTTCTCTCCAGGGCTGCTTCAGGATCAACCTCGTACAGCCTGGCTGCATTTATCAGGGAGAAAAACACATCTCCGAACTCTGTCTCAATATTTTTTTTATTTTCCTTTTTAACTTCTTCTTTTAATTCCTGCAACTCTTCTTCTATCTTATCCCACACCTGTGTCCGGTCTTCCCAGTCAAAACCCACACCTCTTACTTTTTCCTGGATCCTGTTTGACTTTACCAGGGCTGGTAGTGATTTTGGCACTCCCGACAGCACAGCTTTGTATGTATCCGATTCGTTCAATTTGAGCTTTTCCCAGTTATCGGCCACCTCGGTGGCATTAATGACTTCGGTGTCACCAAAAACATGAGGATGCCTGTAAACAAGTTTCCTGTTAATACCCTCAATGACCCTGGTAATATCAAAGCTTTTCTTTTCTGAGCCGATCCTGGCATAAAAAACAATGTGAAGCATCAGGTCACCAAGCTCCTTGCATATTGCATCGTCATCATTATCGAGTATGGCATCGGCAAGTTCATAAGTCTCTTCAATGGTTAATTTCCTTAATGTTTCATTTGTCTGTTCCATATCCCACGGGCAGCTGGTTCTCAGCCTGTCCATGATATCAAGTAATTCTTTAAACGCTGTAAGTCTTCTGTCTGGTTCCATACTATATTTATCTAAAAAAGCATACCGGGTTTCTTATTGCTTCCGGGAGAAGAAATTCTGACTATATCCCCAACCTGCAGGCTAAGTAATTCTGAGGCATTGGTTCCGTTAATGCCAATCTCGAGAAGGTCCAGGGAATTAAAAACAGCCAGCAATTCACCGATTGACTCACTATTATACGAGTCGCTTATATGGTCAATAACATTTGTATTTGAGCGGATGGCAATTTGAAAGCTCTTATTGTCAAAAACCCTGTTGAACAAGTCATTTGTGATATTTGAAATGGCATTACCATAGGTGTCAATGTAAATAATACTTCCTGAAATGGCATCTTCCTCGATGGTAGCCCTGAACGGATGCATTTCCCTTATGGCCAGTTTTTCTTCACCTATGCCGGAAATGCCTTTCCCCTTTATTATTGCAGCTGCTCCTTCAGCAAATACCTCTATTTCATTTATCCTGCCTTTATTTTTGTCCGGGCTGATCTGCACGATCCTGTCAGGTTCTGAGTTCAGCAGTAAATGAAATATTCCATTATCTGCACCAATGAAAAAATGACCCTTTGCTTCAACAATAACATGGGGACTCTGATCACTGTATTCTGACTGTACACAGATTATATGAACAGAACCCTCAGGATAATGCTCAAAGGTATTCCTGATGACAAATGCGCTTTTCTGTATGTTAAAAGGATTCAATCCACTGGCATTGTCTATTACAGTGGTGCCAGGGCACATGCTGGCCAGCTTACCTTTCAGCATGCCATTATAATAATCAAATGCTTGCCATTCAGTAGTAAGAGTAATTACTGGCATCCTTAAAAACTTATGCTTAAGATGATATTCTTGTAAAAAAAATAGGTTACTTTGTAATACTCAAACCTAAGGTTTTTTTTTGAGAATACACAGGTATTTTTACGTAAAAAGGTTATTAGAATGTATGGTTGAGAAGATAATTGAATTAGAAGACATAGATCCAAAAATATTTTTCGGAACAAATAATATTCTGTTCGACAGCATCCGTAATCACTTTCCAAAACTTAAGATTATTGCCAGGGGTAATGAAATAAAGGCTATAGGCGAAGAAGAAGAAGTTGAAAAATTTGAAGTTAAAATTAATGAGCTTATCGATTTTTTTGAGAAGCATAACAAGCTGCAACAGGATGACATAGAGAGGCTTTTTTCGGATCCTGAAATGTCAAAGGCTGCCGGCAACGGGGGTATGGAGGAGACCCTGGTGTTCAATATAAGCGGAAGACCAATAAGGGCGCGAACTGTGCACCAGTTTCACCTTGTGGAGGATTACAGGATTAATGATCTCCTGATAGCCGTGGGACCTGCCGGCACCGGCAAAACCTATACAGCCATTGCCCTGGCAGTAAGGGCCCTTAAGAATAAACAGGTAAAAAGAATTGTTCTTACCAGGCCTGCGGTGGAAGCAGGAGAGAGGCTTGGCTTTCTTCCCGGCGATATGAAGGAGAAACTGGATCCTTACCTGCAACCCCTCTACGATGCACTGAAAGACATGATACACTTCCGTAAGCTGGAAGCCTGGCTGGAAGACGGTACGATACAGATAGCTCCCCTGGCATATATGAGGGGAAGAACACTGGAACAGTCATTTGTAATACTCGATGAGGCACAGAATACAACTATTAGCCAGCTTAAAATGTTCCTTACAAGAATGGGCGTCAGCTCCAAATTTATTATGACAGGCGATATTACCCAGATAGACCTTCCATATAAAAAAAAGTCGGGTTTGCTTCAGGCAATGAGGATATTGAAAGGTATTGAAGGTATTTCCATCATAGAGTTTGATGAAAGGGATATCGTCAGGCACAAGCTTGTGAAAGATATAGTGAGAGCCTATGGCCAGGATGAAAACGGTGTAACGGACGATGAGACTGAGAGACGAAGAGACTAACAGAAAAGGCCCCGGGTAATCGGGGCGGGCATAGTCATCAGGCAAGCCTGAAATATGAACTGAGGTGAAGCCGGGATTGCTGAAGACAAACTTGTAAAAAAAAAATATTAATCTATAAATTTATACTTGAGATGTCACAGACTCTTACTAAGACCAATTTCAGTTTTCCCGGGCAGAAAGATGTTTATCACGGAAAAGTGAGGGAAGTATACAATATTGATAACAAATACCTCCTGATGGTTGTAACAGATCGCATATCAGCCTTTGATGTGGTCCTTCCAAGGGGAATCCCCTATAAGGGACAGGTATTGAACCAGATTGCTTCCAAATTCCTGGATGCTACCTCCGATATAGTACCGAACTGGAAAATTGCATCACCCGACCCCAATGTTACTTTCGGTCATAAATGTGAATCATATCCTGTGGAGATGATTGTCAGAGCCTACCTTACCGGCAGTTCCTGGCGTACCTATAAATCAGGTGCCCGGAGTATATGCGGGATCCCCGTACGTGATGGAATGAGGGAACACGAAAAGTTTGGCAAACCAATCATAACCCCTACAACCAAAGCCGAACAGGGTTTACATGATGAGGATATATCAAAAGAAGATATATTACAAAAAGGCATCGTGCCTGAAGAAGAATACGATTTGCTTGAAAAATACAGTATGGATTTGTTTATGAGAGGATCCGAGATAGCAGCTGAGCACGGGCTTATACTTGTAGATACAAAATATGAATTCGGGAAAAAGGACGGTGAGATTTACCTGATTGATGAAATACATACACCTGACTCCTCAAGATATTTTTACGCAGATGACTACAGGGAAAGATTTGATAAGGGAGAATCCCAGAAACAGCTTTCAAAGGAGTTCGTGAGGGAATGGCTTATGTCTCACGGTTTCCGGGGACAGCCGGGACAGGAGATCCCGGAAATGACCGATGAATTCGTTACCGAAGTGTCGGAGCGATATATAGAACTTTTTGAGAAAATTACCGGGGATAAATTTGAACGGGCAGATATTTCTGACATTGAAGCCAGAATTGAGAAGAATGTGAAGAAATTCTTAAACGGCTAAAGGCTTCTGCAAATGTATATACCGGTAAAATATTCATCTGCTCTATAACATGTTTCAGAAAGTGATCCTTTTGGTTGGTATCATTGAAAAAAATTTCAACCTTGGAAATTATTTTTTTGGGACATTCTAAATAAATTTCAAGGAATGAATAAAATTGTTGAGAAAGAGCAGTTGAACAATAATGTTGTTAAGCTGGTAATACATGCACCTCGCATTGCCCGGAAGCGTAAGGCAGGGCATTTTGTTATAGTAAAAATTAACAAGAAAGGGGAGCGAATTCCCCTTACCATTGCTGATGCCGATGCCGCGAAGGGAACAATAACACTTGTCATCCAAAAAGTTGGTGTTACATCACATAAGTTATCACTGATGGAGGAAGGCGATAGCCTTGCTGATGTTGTCGGGCCACTGGGTCATGCCACTGAAATATATAAGGCCGGGACCGTATTGTGTGCGGGAGGAGGAGTGGGGGTAGCTCCTTTATTGCCTATTGCCAGGGCCTTCAAGAAAGCGGGCAACAGGGTCCTTTCAGTAATTGCAGCAAGAAACCGCGATCTTATTATTCTTGAAGATGAAATGAGGGAATGCTCCGATGAGCTTATTATTATGACCGACGACGGGTCCTATGGAAAACAGGGACTGGTTACTCACGGCATGGAAGAGATACTCGATATGGTGAAGGTTAACCTGGCAGTTACCATAGGTCCTGCCATAATGATGAAGTTCGCTTCTATGACAACTAAGAAATATAATGTTCCCACAATTGCCAGCCTTAATACCATTATGGTTGATGGAACAGGTATGTGTGGAGCATGCCGGGTAAGCGTTGACGGTAAAACAAGATTTGTATGTGTTGACGGACCTGAATTCGATGCACATAAAATAGACTATGATGAGATGATTATGCGGCTGGGGGCATATGAAGACATGGAAAGAGAGGCCTATGAGAAGTACCTTGAAACAGTGAGTAAATAATCCCCTGCAATTTGTCATTATCCGAAAAACAAAGAATTTAAAATGGAAACCATAAGTGATATATTAAAATCAGAACGCCAGCAGGCCTGGAGGGATGAACTTCGTAAGAGCATGAAGGCTAAAGAACGCACCTCTATACCAAGGGTGAAAATGCCTGAACAGGACCCACATGTGAGAAATAAAAACCACAGCGAAGTTAATCTCGGCCTGACAGATGAAATGGCAATAAAAGAAGCACAGAGGTGTCTCGATTGCGTCGACCCGACATGTATTACAGGTTGCCCGGTCGGAATTAACATACCAAAATTCATAAAACGAATTGAACAGGGTGAATTCCTTGAATCTGCCAAAACACTTAAGGAGACAAATGCATTGCCCGCGGTTTGCGGGCGTGTTTGTCCCCAGGAAGTCCAGTGCGAAGCAAACTGCTTCTATGTCCAAAAGCTGAAGAAGGACCCGGTGGCGATTGGCTTTCTTGAACGGTTTGCAGCAGATTATGAGAGGAATAGCGGAAACATATCTGTTCCCGGAGTGGATAATAAAAACGGTATTAAGGTTGCTGTAATAGGCTCGGGACCGGCGGGGCTGGCAGTTGCGGGAGATATGATTAAATGGGGATATGATGTTACTGTATTCGAAGCCTTGCATGAAATCGGTGGCGTGCTTAAATACGGAATTCCGGAATTCAGGCTCCCGAATGAAATAGTGGATGTGGAGATAGATAACCTGAAACAGATGGGTGTTAAGTTTGAAACCAATTTCATTGTAGGAACAACAGCCACGGTGGATGATCTGAGGAAAGAAGGCTTTGAAGCCTTCTTCGTGGGATCGGGGGCAGGACTGCCTAAATTTATGAATATCCCGGGTGAAAATTACCGAAGGATATTTTCTTCAAATGAGTACCTGACAAGAGTGAACCTGATGAATGCCGCAAATCCTGATTACGATACCCCGGTCTTCAGCGGAAAGAATGTTGCGGTAATCGGTGGTGGCAATACGGCAATGGACTCGGTACGAACATCAAAGAGACTGGGAGCCGACAGGTCGATGATTATATACAGGAGATCGATTGAAGAAATGCCCGCACGTGTTGAGGAAGTGAAGCATGCACAGGAAGAAGGAGTCGAGTTTATGAATCTTAACAGTCCCGTGGAATATTTTGCTGACGAAAAGGGAAATGTGAATAAAATGCTTGTGCAGAAAATGGAGCTGGGAGAACCTGACAGCTCCGGAAGGAGAAGACCGGTTCCTCTGGAAGGCTCGGAATATGAGGTGAAGGTGGATACAGTAGTGGTTGCCATAGGGGTCTCACCCAATCCCCTTATACCTGCAAGCATGCCTGAACTGGAAGTTACTGACTGGGGAACAATAAAAGTTGATAAAGATACCATGCAGTCATCTGTTGAAGGTATTTTTGCCGGAGGCGATATAGTAAGGGGCGGAGCCACGGTAATACTGGCCATGGGTGATGGAAGGAAAGCAGCTAAGGGAATGCATGAGTACCTTAAGTCAAAGGTTGGTAAAAAATAATATTAGTAAATTGTAAAAAAACAAAATACAATTAAAAATGGCAGATCTAACTACTAAATATCTCGGTTTATCATTAAGCAACCCCATTATTATCGGCAGTTCCGGACTGTGCGCTTCAGTTGACAATATCCTGGACCTTGAAAAAGCAGGTGCCGGTGCCGTGATACTTAAGTCCCTTTTCGAGGAGCAGATAATGATGGAAGTCGATGCAAGCCTCAGGGAAGCATACCGGAATGATATGATATATTCTGCAAAATCAGAATCACTTGATTATATTGATTTGCATATAAGGGAAAGAACCCTTTCGGCTTACATTGAATTGATAAAGGAAGCAAAAAAGAGGCTTATGATCCCGCTTATAGCAAGTATCAACTGTGTGTCGTCGGCTGAGTGGACAAATTATGCAAATCGCCTTGAAGAGGCAGGTGCCGATGCCCTTGAACTCAATATTGCAATTCTCCCTACGGATGAAAATACAGGAGCGGACAAGATCGAAAAAGTATATTTCGATATAATTGAAAAAATTCTTTCAAAAGTTAAAATACCGGTTGCAGTGAAAATGAGTCCCTGTTTTACAAATCTTGCACAAATGGTGAAAAGATTGTCAGCGACAGGCATTAATGGCATTGTAATGTTTAACAGGTTCTATACGCCTGACTTCGACATTAATAATTTTTCCGAGAAATCCTCAAATACCTTCAGTGCACCTTCTGAATCAGGAAACGTAAGAAGATGGATTGGTATTATGTCTTCAAGGGTAGACTGTGACCTTGCAGCATCAACGGGTGTTCACAGTTCAGAAGATATGATAAAGCAATTGCTTGCAGGAGCCAGGGCTGTCCAGGTAGTGTCAGCTATCTACAAAAATGGTAAAGAACACATACAGGAAATGCTTGGCGGTCTGCACCGGTGGATGAATGAAAAAGGCTATAATACAATTGAGCAGTTCAGGGGGAAACTCAGCCAGGATAAAAACGAGAATCCCTCAGCCTATGAGCGTATACAATTCATGAAATATTTCAGTGAAATCAAGTAAGTTGCTTCAGATTACATAATAATTCCGGCAAAATATTTGTGGGATATTTTTTTAACTTTGTTGCGTTTTGACTAATTTGCAATAAATGAAAAATAAGCTTCGGAGATTATGTATATCTGTCCTTGCAGTTGTCCTCCTGTCGCCATCCCTGTTAGCACAGGTCAGAGTGGAAAAATCAAAAGATAAAGTAATTATCGGAGGAACAGCATACTATATACACATAGTGGACACGTCCCAGACACTGTATTCAATATCTAAAGCATACAATGTATCAACCGAATTAATAAGCAGGGAAAACCCCTCTGCTTTATACGGACTGCGTATTGGCCAGGCATTGAAAATCCCTGTCTCCGGAGAGGAAGAGGGATTGCAGGAAGGCAGGGATACTGAGAGATATAACTACCATAAGTTACAGAAGGGGGAGTCAATATATTCTCTTTCAAGGAAATATGATGTTCCTGAAGATCAGATAACAGAAGCCAACCCCGGCATTGATATCTATGATCTGCCAGTAGGGGCTGAACTGGCTATACCAAGAAAACAATTCCTGGAACAACCACAGTATTTTAAGACAGATGAACCGGGCATTATCCTGCACAGGGTGGAAGAAGGAGAGAACTATTCCACTCTTTCGCGAAAGTATAATGTCAGTGTAAGGGATATCAGGAGGGTAAATCGCGGGATACTGTTTCCAAGAGTGGGAGAGATGATAAGAATCCCCTCAGACATGAAGGAAGAAGAAATATTATATGAAGCTGGTCCGGGTATCCTGAGTGACGAAAAACTGACATACCTGTTTGACGGTACACCTGTTGATTATACACCCGTTGAGAACCTCGACGGTAAAATTAAGGTGACCCTGATGCTTCCCCTTATGCTTGATGAGAACAGTAAAAGATCATACATAGATTCTTCCGGATATGATGACAGGGGACGAAAAAAATATAAGCTGGTTAAGAGACCTGAAGAATGGATTTACCCGCGCAGCAAAGTTTTTATTGAATTTTATGAAGGTGCCCTGCTGGCAATTGACGAACTGAAACAAAAGGGACTGGATCTTGAATTGCAGGTTTTTGATACCATGCGCGATTCTTCCAGGGTGGCCCGTTTCATTGAAGCTGGTCGTTTGAACGATGCAGATCTTATTGTTGGTCCCGTTTATGCTGATAACCTTGAACAGGTAGCTAGATATGCAAGAAAGTACAGGATACCCCTTGTTTCTCCGCTGGCTTCACAGAATTCCGAAGTACTGAGGATCAACCCCTATCTTTTCAAGGTGCAGCCATCGATTGACGTAATCGAGGATGCAATGGCAGAGGAAATCAGCAATTATTATGATCATAACCTGGTGCTGGTACATTCCGATACAGCCTGGAGTGCTGACCTGTCAGGGAAATTTAAGGATAAGATTTACAGGAGACTGAGGCTGAAAGTGCCCTTCAGTGACATAAGTCTACGCGAGGTATACTTCACCAGCCGCTCAGCTTATAATGATACCATAAACATCATTGACCACGCCCTTAGAGGGGATAAGCCGAACCTTATTATACTGGCCTCTGATGATGAAGCAGTAATGAGCGAAGTAATAGTTAATGTACATAACCTGCTTAGAAAATATGATATAAAGCTTATAGGATACCCTAGAATAAGATGGCTTGATAACCTCGATCCAATGTATTTTTACGAACTGGGCATTATGTTGTTTACCCCGAACTGGGTGGATTATCAGCAGGAGGATATCCGGAATTTCCTGGAAAAATACCGTGCTTTTTTCAAGATGGAACCGCCTGTGAGAAGCTATGCATGGCAGAGCTATGACATTATGTATTACTTCTTAAGCGGACTGGCTTTACACGGAACTGAATTTATGTACCGTCCTTCAATGCATAAGCCTGATTTATTGCAGGTTGATTTTAGCTTCAAACGAACGGGTCTGATGAACGGCTTTGAAAATAACCGGCTTTACCTGATACGTTATACACCTGACCTGAATATCGAATTTATCAATAAAGCCAACTAGGCTGGGAATAAATCGTTTATTGTAATTGTCTTACTATTGTGTATGGTGAAATATGATTATACCAACTCTGATGATCAGGATCTTGTACTACAAACCCTGGATGGCGACAACAGGGCATTCAATGAGATAATCAGAAGGTATAAGAATATGGTAGCCAGAACAGTTAAAAGCATGCTGGGAGATGTGCAGCAGGCTGAGGATGTTGGTCAGGATACCTTTATCCGCCTGTATAAGAATCTTAAGGATTTCAGGGGTGATGCGAAATTGAGTACTTATTTACAACGAATTGCTATTAATCAATCACTCAACGAAATCAGGCGTAGCAGAAGATTCCTGTCACTGTTTTACCGATCCGATGATAAAGAAGATATCAGGGAGACAGAATTATCATCAGGTGAAGAAGAAAGGGCAAAAGATATAAAAGACTATGTTAACATGGCAATATCAAAACTTGACCCTGATTTCAGAACAGTCGTAGTGCTGCGGGCTATACATGGATACAGCACAAAAGAAACAGCAGAAATCCTTGAACTCCCGGTGGGAACGGTTTTGTCGCGCCTTTCAAGGGCTAAAGACCATTTAAAGGAATTATTAAAGGACTTAGAATAAAAATTATGGAACCTGAAAAAATCAAAGATCTTTTTTTACGATCCCTGTCCTCTGATATTGATGGTAATGAACGAGAAGTTCTTGAAAGAGAACTTTTTACAGATCACCGTTTCAGTGAGGGCTTTGGTGAAAAGCTCATGAAAAAAATTACTTCAGCAAAAGTCCTGATTAACGGTAAACATGACCTGGCAAGATCCTTCGACAGTATTTTTATGAGGGTTGCCATACCTGCTGCTGCTGCTGTTGTTATACTTGTAATCAGTATACTCCTCAGCCAGGGTTCATTGTCCTATGATACCCTGCTTGGTATTGACAACGAGGTTGATGGGGTGCTTATAAGTCTCCTTGCTGAGTAAAAGAACTGATATAATATGAAACTGAGAATTACATTATTAATAATACTTACCCTGATTCTGGGTTTTGCTATAGGAATGCTGACATCAGCCCAGCTCCGACATAAAAGAATGAGACCTGTCCGGACATATGCTTCAGAGCATTATTTCAGGGAGCACCTGTATAAGGTGGTGGAACCTGATTCAGCTCAGAAAGCAGAACTGGACGATATAATTGACCGCTATGGAGAATATTTCAGGGACCTGAATACAGGATTCTGGAAGGATTTTGAATCCCTGATGGATAAGCAATGGAGTGAAATAAAACCTGTTCTCAGCAGGGACCAGATAGAAAAGCTTGAGGAATTTGAACGTCAAAGGCGCGAAATGATGAAAGAGTTCAGGCAGCGGAACAACCGTGGCGACAGCACCCGGTTTGATGGCCGACCCGACCATGACAGAAGGCAGGGTCCCGGACGGAGACCGCCGGGGACTACAGGTCTCTTCCCTAATCCTCAAGATCAAAAAACAAATAGTCTGTAATTATTGGCAGATCGTCAGGGTCAATATTGTTTGTGATAAGCATAGCAGCATCATCATTAAAAATCTCAAGGAAATCGCTCTTATCCATCTTCCCTTCTATTATGCTTCTGCGATAATAGTCAATAGCCCTCATGCGATCACCCATGCATAAGGCCAGATGACCCGCATTGATATAATCATGACCGTTCATTTTACCTTTGCTGATCTTGTCAAAGTATTTTTTTGACTGTCCATACTTACCCTGGACCAGGTAACACCAGGCTATAGGCTTGAGTATCCTGGTATTATCAGGGTCATTATACTCGACTTTGAAATAGAATTTGAGGGCTGAGTCAAAATCTTCCATATCCAGGTAACAATGGCCTATCATGGCAAGGGTATGCATATTCCCGGGATCCATCTTCTCTGCTGCCAGGTAATTCTTGAGGGCCTCTCCGTGTTTTCCAAGCCTCCTGTTACAGAAACCTATTTTCTTCAGCGTCCATATCTTGCGATCAAGCATTTCTGCCCTGCTGTACATTTCAAGAGCTTTCTCATATTCAGCAAGTTGTTGGTAACAATACCCCGTCTTTTCATATAACTGGGCTTCATCAGGATTATCCTTTAACATCTCAGTATATAAATCCAGGGCTTCATTATAAAAATCCTTACCGAAATAGTAATCTGCAAAGGTTGTTATAGACTCATTGTCCCTGAGTACCGTCCTGAAAAGAGTGGTTCTGTGAAAATCAAGCGTTCCCCTGAATACATCATCGAATTCCTTTTTATATGGCGATAGCTTAAAAAACCTGTAAAGGTCCTGGAGATATTGTGTTACATTGGTTTTAAATCCTTTCGTTGGGTCAATATCAATCTCTTCATCCCTCATTTGTTCGAGCCCTTCAAGCTCCAGGCGGAATACTTTTAACATCATTTCCTTCTGGCTGGCCGGTAAATGCTGCAGGTTGAGCACCAGGCTGTACTTGTCAGAATTGCATATAAATGGTGTTTTATAAAGGGCTTCTGCCAGTTCGTTGGTCCCTGCTGCCAGTACTTCATCCCTGTAAAGCACATCAATGGCTTCGTGATCAGGGTAAAAAGGCATAAACCAGTTCAATATTTTCCGGAAAAAATCAAAATTCTTAAGATTGGCGAAAGCCGACATATACACATCTGCACCTTCCATCTGCAGCCTGGAAAACTCTTCCATCGTTTTGTAAAGATCCTCCGATTCCTTGAACATATCCGACCAGTCGGGGTTCTTCCCTTCCATGAGGTCTTCAGGCAGAAGATTGTCAAGATCAAGCTTGTCTTCAAGCCTGGGTCTTAATTCAGCAACGCGGGGCAATATTTCGTCATGAAGCTTTTTGCTTATTTTTTCGGTTTCCCCTGACCTGATTATCTGAAGAATTGTGATCTTCAGGTGTTCCCTGAAATTGCTGTCTTCTGACAGTTCCACCAATAGTTCCTTCACCTCCGGGTATATTTGTATCCTTTTGTCATAATAATATAATACCAGCAGCAGACCGGCCAGTGCTCTTTCACTTATCTGTTCGGTTTTATCCCTGTACAGGGATGCAAGAATCTGTATTTTTTCTGATTCCCAGAATCTTAAGCTGCTGAGGGTGATAGCACTAACAAAAAGACTCTGTTCATGCCATTCAAACTTGCCACTGCGTATTATCAGCTTTATTAGTTCAGTTTCAGCCTCGCCGTATTTGTCGGTCAGCCATAAATGATTGAATATATTGTCAACCAGTTGACGGTGTTTCCTGGCGTGTTCTGATTCAGGATCGGGTGAAACGGTGCCTGCCTGCCTTAACCACGCATCAAGCTCTTCCTTGAAGGCAAGATCATCAATTGTCTCTATTATACTTATCCCGGCGAGACTCTGCTCTTTCAGGCTATTCTCTTTCAGCCAGTAAGTGTGCCATCCGGAATAGCGGGCAAGTATTTCCTGCTTTACCCTGTCTGCAAGTTCAAGAAGTGACTGCAACATGCGGGTTAAAACCTTATGTCTCTCGGGATCGTGAACTCCTTCAATGGTATACTTAACCATGTTCTTATAGGTATTCTCGATATTTTCAAGTTGCTGCCTGTGGTCACCGTTTTTCGAGATTTCAATAAGTTCTTTTATCAGATTAATGCTCTGCCTCACCTGCTTGCGCGAGATCAGGTCAGTAATGTGATTATGCTTCTTTATGATTTTATTTGAATCCATATTATTGATATATAATGACAGCATGGATGGTAATTCCGTGCCCTTTCAATATAATCAATAATCAGGCCGAATGACAGTTTGTCATGAATATTCCTTCAGGATATCCTTTACATCATCCGGAGCTACCCTTCCATAAGTTTTATCACCAACCATAACAACAGGTGCCAGCCCGCATGCTCCGACACATCTGAGGCTTGACAGTGAGAACCTGCCGTCATCAGTTGTTTGCCCCACTTCAATTTCAAGTTCTTTCTTAAACTCCTCCAGTACCTTTTCAGCCCCGCGGACATAGCAGGCTGTGCCCATGCATATACTGACCGGGTTCTGTCCCTTTGGCGTCATGGTAAAGAAAGAGTAAAATGTTACAACGCCGTATATTTTTGCAAGGGGTACCTGAAGTGCTTCCGAAATTACTTCCTGTACTTCTGCAGGAAGGTAGCCGAAATGTTCCTGACATTTGTGCAGCACATTAATAAGCTCCTGCTCATCATTGCCAAATGAGGCTGCAATTTCCCTGATTTTTTCAATATCCTGCTTTCTCAGCTCAATCTTTATGCTTGACATAATAATTTCTCAATTATTGTTTTACTATAATTTTCTTCTTTTTATCAAAATAGCCTGTATGCAGTAAGTTGTGGGCTTTTCCGCTGTTCGGCCTGCCAAGGAAGGAGGAATACAATTCCCTGATAAAGGGATTTTCGTGCGATTTCCTGATTGCCTTATTGCGGTCTTCAAGGTAAAGTGCCGAGGCCCTTGCCTTTAGTATTTCGGATTTACCGTGATGCCGTGGTTGTCCGCCGCCACCGATGCAGCCGCCGGGGCAGGCCATTATTTCTATGGCATGGTATTTTGATTTACCTGACCTGATATCATCAAGAAGTTTTCGTGCATTTCCCAGACCGTGGGCAATACCAATATTCAGTTCCAGCCCGTCAAAGTCGATACTCGCTTCACGTACACCTTCCATGCCTCTCAGTTCTTCAAAATCGACTCTTTCAAGTGTTTTGCCGGTGTACATTTCGTAGGCTGTTCTGACAGCTGCTTCTATAACTCCACCCGTTGTACCAAAAATAACCCCTGCGCCACTTGATTCACCCAGGGGATTATCGAAGCTTTCCTCCCCGAGACTGCGGAAATCAATGTTAGCCTGCCTGATAAAGGCGGCCAGCTCCCTTGTTGAGATTGAAAGGTCAACATCGGGATTTCCGTTGCTACTGAACTCTTCCCTCTGGCATTCATATTTCTTTGCAAGGCAGGGCATTACTGATACCACTACCATGTCCTCCCTTTTAATGTTTTTCTTTCCAGCGAAATATGTTTTGGCAATCGTACCGAACATTTGTTGCGGTGATCTGGCGCTTGATGGTATGTCTTTAAGGTCCGGGAAATAAGTTTCGAAAAAGTTCACCCAGCCCGGACAGCAAGAGGTAAGTATAGGGAGTTTTACGTTTTTGTCGCCGTCGATGTGAGCTGATAACCTCCTGAGTAACTCAGTGCCTTCTTCCATTATTGTCAGGTCGGCTGCAAAATCTGTATCAAAAACATAATCAAATCCCAGCTGTCTGAGAGCTGCTACCATTTTTCCCGTTACAAGGGTTCCCGGCCTCATACTGAACTCCTCACCCAGGGCTGCCCTTACAGCAGGAGCAGTCTGAACAACCACAGTTTTCGCCGGGTTGGCAAGGTGACGAAGTACCTCGTTGGTGTGATCTGCTTCAGTCAGGGCGCCTGTAGGGCACACAGCCACGCATTGCCCGCAGTATGTGCAGCTTGAATGTTCAAGATTTTGCTCGAAAGCGGGAGCAACCACCGCACGGAAGCCCCTGTTGATTGCCGACAGGGCGCCAACGGTCTGTATATCATTGCACATGGTCTCGCACCTGCGACACATAATACACTTGTCAAGGTCCCTTATTATTGATGGAGAAGTGTCGAGCCTGTATGTTGACACCTCGGCAATGTCCTCACCGGGGATGTTTCGTATACCCAGTTTTATTGCGAGATCCTGCAACTCACAGTCGCCCGATTTAGGGCATATAAGGCAATCTTTCGGGTGATCTGACAATATAAATTCAAGCACGGTTTTACGTGCATTAAGCACCCTGACGGTATTGGTTTTAACCTCCATGCCGTCCTGGCAGGGGGTGGAGCAGGAGGGGGCCAGGTTTTTGCGTCCCTCCACCTCAACTACGCATATCCTGCAGCCTGCAGGCTTATTTTCTATCCCCATGTCGTGCAGGTTCATGTAACACAGAACGGGAATGTCAATCCCTGCATCTTTTGCAGCCTGGTATATGGTTGTCCCTGCCTTAACTTCAACTTGCTTATTATCTATGGTGAGTTTGACTGTATCCATTTTGTTGTTTTCTTTATTGAATGATTATAGCATCAAATTTGCATTTTTCCATGCATGCCCCGCACTTAATGCATATGCCCTTGTTTATCTTGTGCGGTTCTTTTCTTTCTCCTGCTATGGCATTAACGGGACATACCCTTGCACAGGCAGTGCATCCGACACAATTCTCTTCAATGATAAAAAATTCCATAAGGCCGCGACACTGACCTGCGGGGCATTTCTTATCCATGACATGGGCAAGGTATTCATCGTAAAAATTATCAAGGGTTGAAAGCACGGGGTTTGGAGAGGTCTGGCCCAGGCCACAGAGAGCTGTGTCTTTTATTACTTCACTCATGTTGCGGAGGCGATCAAGGTCAGCCATATCACCCTTGCCCTTGCATATATGATCCAGAAGTTCGTATAATCTTTTGTTACCTATGCGGCAGGGAGCACATTTCCCACATGACTCCTCGACAGTAAAATCGAGATAGAATTTAGCCACTGAAACCATGCAGTCGTCTTCATCCATAACTATCATCCCTCCTGAACCCATCATTGATCCAGCTTCAATAAGATTGTCAAAATCAATGGGCGTGTCAAGATGCTCTTCGGTAAGGCATCCTCCCGAAGGGCCTCCTGTCTGAACAGCCTTGAACTTCCTGTCGTTATTTATGCCTCCCCCTATTTCAAATATGACTTCCCTGAGGCTTGTTCCCATCGGAACTTCCACGAGCCCGACATTGTTTACCTTGCCTGCAAGGGCAAAAACCTTTGTTCCCTTTGACCTTTCCGTTCCTATTTTACTGAACCAGTCAGCACCCTTGCTGAATATCACGGGGATACAGGCAAGTGTTTCCACATTATTTACGTTTGTTGGTTTGCCATGGTAGCCCGACTCTGCCGGGAAGGGGGGTTTTACGGTCGGTTCTCCCCTTAATCCCTCCATAGAGTGTATCAGGGCTGTTTCCTCACCACAAACAAAGGCACCAGCCCCGTAACGCAGTTCAATATCAAAACTGAAACCGGTTCCCAGAATGTTTTTTCCCAGCAAACCGTATTCCCTGGCCTGCGCTATTGCCGTTTTCAGTCGCTTGATAGCAAGAGGATACTCGGCCCTGATATAGATTAATCCTTCCCCTGCTCCAATGCAATAAGCACAAATGGCCATAGCTTCAATAACCGAATGCGGATCACCTTCCAAAACCGAGCGGTCCATAAAAGCTCCCGGGTCACCTTCATCAGCATTGCATACCACATACTTGCGGTCGGCTTTGTTATTACAGGCAAACTCCCATTTGAGTCCCGTCGGGAAGCCTCCGCCACCCCGGCCCCTCAGACCTGATTCCTTTACAATTTTTATCGCTTCGGCAGGGTGCATTTCTGTAATAACTTTGCCCATGGAAAGGTAGGCGTCACGGGCAATTGCCTCATCTATGTTTTCGGGATCAATAAATCCGCAATTGCGTAAAACTAATCTTAATTGCTTAATTTTTTTATCCATGTCGAATTTCTATATTTCTTCTATTGTCAGGTAATCAACCGGTATAACACCATCGACCGGTTCACCCTGCCGGATGTATTTTTCAATTATTTCATCGGCTCTGTGTGTGTCAACGTCGCCGAATACGAGGGGAGGGGTTCCGGGTCTGGTAACCTGTACCGTTGGTTCAGCGTAGCTGTAACCCATATCGCCGCTCATTAAGACCTCAGCATCAATATTTCTTTTTCTGAGGGCCTCCCTGAAAAATTCGAGCACCTGAGTAGCCCCGGATGCTATTCCCGAGGTGCCCATACCAACCCTTATGATTACCCTGTTGGCCGCATTTTTGGGATCGGAATAAGACGATATTTTTTCCCTTGTCTCATTCCTTAATTTTCTAAGGTCATCGTAGGATTCCAATCTTTTCATATTTTAACTGTTTTTCAATACACAAATTCCGGTTATTAACCGGCTGTTAATTTTGGGACAAATATATGAATTTTAATGTTAATAAAATAACAATGTTAAAAAAATAACAGATAAATTTATCTGTGAATTATTATAATTGGTTTTACCCGGGGAAAATCAGGTTTAGGATAGGTTCAAAACCGGATTAATTATGATATGCTTGCACTTGGGCATCTTTCGTATCCTATCTGTGTAATCTGCTGAAATCAGCGTAAATCATCGCAGTTCTTTGAATTCTGATCCTTCCTTCCAATGTGGCCATTCGGATGAGTTTGCAAGGTAATAGCCAAGCTTAAAGGCAAGCTGTGCATCTTCCCTTATACCTTCAAAATTCCAGGTTTCAGGTTCATAATTATCAGCAGGCCTGTGGTAACGGTTGTTTATATAGTCTCTTTCCTGCATTACTGACCATTCCTTACCATGTTCACGTGAATCGCAGTTACCCCTTGCGTAAAGTGAGGGAACACCTTTTTTTGCAAATGCAAAGTGATCGGACCTGAAATACATTCCGGTATGTGCATTGGGGTCGGGAAGCAGGTATCTGTCCTGTTTTGCTGCAGCTTCTTCCAGCATGTCATCCAGATCTGACTGTCCGTAGCCTGTAACCATAACATCTTTCATCCTGCCAATTGGCAAAACAAGGTCATTGTTTATGCAGGTAACTGTCTTGTCCATATCAAATACAGGGTGATCAGTATAATATAATGAACCAAGGAGACCCTGTTCCTCAGAAGTGGGGAAGAAAAGCATTACTGATCGGTCAGGTCTGTCACTGCAGTTAGTGAAAGCCCTTCCTATTTCGAATACCATGGCCATTGTTGTGCCATTGTCCACTGCACCATTGAATATTGAATCACCTTTTTCTTTCTCACCCACTCCAAAATGATCCCAGTGACCTGAATATATTATTACTTCGTCAGGTGATTCTTTCCCTTTCAATACCCCTGCAACGTTCCTGGATACGTTTTCTGAAAACGAATTATTGATTGATAAACTTATGGTTGCCTTCATGTTAAAACCCTTGAAACCCGGTTTGCATGCTTCAGTCCTGAGTGTGTTGACATCATAACCCGCATCACTGAAGATAGCCTCTGCTGAGTTGGCGCTGAGCCACCCGGTGAACATGCACCTGTCGGCGTTCTTGTTTCCTGTCTGCAGGTAAAGATTAGGGGTTATGGAGCTATTCCTGGGTATATTATAAGGATATCCGGCTCCTTCAGTCTCATGTATGATGAGTATACCTGTGGCACCCATTCTTGCTGCCTGTTCATACTTGTATGTCCATCTTCCGTAATAAGTCATTTCTTTCCCTTTGAAAAGGTCATTATTGCCCGTATACAGGCCGGGATCATTAACAAAAACAACAATGGTTTTTCCCTTTACATCAAGTCCGTTGAAATCATCCCATTCATATTCGGGAGCGCTTATGCCAAAACCGGCAAATACCAGTTCCGAATCCTTGATTTCAATATTTTCCATAATCCTGGGGCTTATTACCGCAATATCATCTGGTGCAAGCAGTTTATGATTATTTATTCCTGTATTGATAATGACAGGATTAACCACTTCAGAACTTATTTCCACCATGGGCACATCCTGGAAATAGCTGCTGCCGAATGCCGGTTCAAAACCCAGGCTAATAAGTTCATTCTTAAGATATTCAACAGTAAGTTCTTCACCTCTGGTAAACGGGGCTCTTCCCATGAATTCATCAGAAGCGAGCACGCTTACATGCCTCATCATTTCATCTGTGCTTATATTATTATATGCTTTCTCGAAGCCGGAATCCCTTGAACAGGATATAAGTAATAATAAACTGAAAAAAAATGTTATCCTTCGCATAGGTTAATTTTTAATATGATTCGGGAATAAGCTTAATGATATTTATTATGGTATTTACTGCATTAATCATTGATCTGACAGGGATGAACTCAAATCTTCCATGGTAATTATGTCCTCCTGTAAATATATTGGGGCATGGCAGTCCTATATACGACAATCTCGCCCCGTCTGTTCCTCCCCTGACAGGCCTTACCAGTGGTATGATCCCGGCCTGTTTCATTGCTTTTTCGGCTAATTCGACAATATGAAAATGATCCGTAATTTTATCCCTCATGTTTAGGTACTGGTCTTTTATTTTCAACTTAATTCTCTTTTTACCGTATTTTTTATTAATGAAACCGGTAATATTTCTTAACAGAATTTTCTTTTCTTCAAATTTCTTGCTGTCGTGATCTCGTATCAGGTATCTTACAGTGGATTTTTCCACATCACCTTTGATATCTGTCAGGTGAAAAAAACCTTCGTAGCCTTCAGTGTGTTCCGGTCGTGCCTGGGGCGGCAACATTGAATTGAATTCACAGGCCAGGTGAATTGAATTTATCATCTTATCTTTGGCGGTTCCGGGATGAACGTTCCTTCCCTCTATTTCTATTACAGCCATTGCAGCGTTGAAATTCTCATACTCCAGTTCTCCTTCTTCTCCGCCATCGACAGTATATGCAAAATCTGCCCCGAAAGTATCAACATCAAACTTATCTGCTCCCCTGCCAATTTCTTCATCAGGAGTGAATCCGATTCTTATTCTGCCATGTTCTATGCCCGGATTATTAATAAAATACTCCAGAGCAGTAAGTATTTCTGCGATACCGGCTTTATCGTCCGCGCCAAGCAGTGTAGTTCCATCTGTCGTAATCAGGTCGAGGCCTGAATATTTCTTTAAATCGGGGAAATCCTCCGGACTTAACACTATATTTTTGCTCTTATTAAGAACAATATCTTTACCATCGTAGTTATGAACCATTTGAGGATTGACATTTTTACTGCTCATATCCGGACTCGTATCCATATGTGCAATAAGGCCGAGTACCGGTAACTGTTTTTGCGAATTGGAAGGCAGGGTTGCCATCAGGTATCCGTTATCATCCAGGCTTACTTCAGTCAAACCCATTTCTTCCATTTCTTCCTTCAGGACTTTTGCCAGGTCCAGTTGTTTACTTGTGCTTGGGCAGGTCCCTGAATTTTCGCCTGACTGTGTATCTATCCTGGCATATGAAATAAATCGTTCAACAACTTTCTCCATTTTTACCTGAATAAAATATTTCCCAGAAGTATCCTGCCACTTTTCCAGTAAGCACGGTAATATGGCGAATCAGTAATATATATCACTTCTCCTCTCCCTATATTTTCACTTGCTACGGCAATCGTGTTTTTCACATCATCCTTGAATTCATTTCCTGCAAACCCTGCTACCGGCTCATTGTTCAGGATATATGCTATATTGTTACCTTTGGCGAGGAAGGGATAATGAGCCGGGGATGTTTTCATCATAAACCATTCTTTACCCAGTCCGAAAGCATAGGGGTGGGTATCATCCAGTCCTATCCTGTATATACTTCCTGCAGATCTTTCTTTAAGCCTTTCCCTTCTCTGATCCTCGTATTTTTTCAAGTGTGTGGTGTCACTGCCAACCAGTTTGTCTTCATCTTTTTCTTTTTCTTTCTTTCTTGCCTCCACTGCCTTATATAGGTTTGTTGATTCATCTGATGCAAATAATTTAATGGCTTCCTCAAAGGCTATTAGACGGCCACCCTGCTTAACAAATTCTGTCAGTTGTTCTTTCTGTTTAGAATATGAACCTGATGGTAACAACATTACATCATATTCAGTCAGGTTTACAGAAGAAAGGTAATCCAGTCCGATAATCGTAAATGGATATTCTACTTCTCTTTCAAGAAAATACCATAGCTCACCAAATCCACCTGTCGATACTCCTTCACCTCCTATGAGTGCTATTTTTGGTTTGTATTTCAGATTCGAATAGTTTGATCCAAGATCCTTGCCTTTCTGCACCATACCCGTTGTGACAGGATATAATTTAATGCCGGCATTATTTGCTGATTCAACTACCTTACTGTCAAAGTCACCTTTAATGTTCAGGTTATCACCCCTGGAAATTATAAGGCTGCCCCTTCTGAAATCCTTGTCCGATGCTGTGAATGGCTTAAGCATACTCCTCACCCTTATTTTGTCTTTCAGAAGGGCGGCCATAAACTTTATTTGACTAAACCCCTGGCAATTTGTTATATATGCATATGGCCTATTTTCCGGCACCTGGTTTTTTTCAGGTACTAAATCAAGTTCCTTGTCAGATTGCTGGATTCTTTCTTTTACTGCATAGGCTTTGATATTGTATACATAGGGAAGTGCCCATGCTGTAAGGTCATAGCTTAGTGAATCAACATATTTTGAATCGGGTTCAAATAATACTTTCACAAGGTGCGATTGGGGCTGCCTGGCACTTACCAGTATATCACCTTCAGTGATCTTAACCTGTCCTTGCTTGTTTGCCAGGTAATCAAATGCTTTATAAATTTTACCATTATTACCGGCAAGGTTGTACCTTACCTGGTTCTTCTCAAGCAATTTTAAGAGGCTGGCGATAGTTGCTTTGTCATTATCACCTTTTATTATTATAGATTCGTACTCGAATATGGGTTTATCAAGACCTGACCTGAAGAATTTATTGAATTCAGTTATCAGCTTTTCCCTGTTTTCATAGCTGACTTTGATGGTGGCCATTGAAGCCAGGAAATGACCTTCAATCCTTTCGGCCAGGGTGAGCGTATCACCTGCTTTATTATCAATAGCCAGTCCGGCATAACCTCCACCCCCTTGCTCAAAAGTAAATCCCATTGCACCGTTAAATAATGGCCAGGTATCGCCAAAGCTGGGGCAGAAAAGATCGAAGCTTTCCTTGGTGAAATAGAGTTTACAGGCCTTATCAAACAATTCTGCATTTGCTTTACCAGTAAGTTCATGAAATTCATGCTGCCATGGTGTGATAACTTCATGCCATGGATCGGCACCCGGGGCAAAGAAGAATGTAGATCCGGAGCCCATTTCATGAAAATCAGCATGAACATGTGGCATGTATTGATTATATAATTTCAACCGTTGCTCTGTCTCTACCTGTGTCTGCCATACCCAGTCGCGGTTAAGGTCAAATAGATAATGGTTTAATCTTGCACTGGGCCAACCCTGGTGATGCTGCCAGTCATCGGGATGGGGATTGGGCTCAATTGATTGCGACCTTCTGTACCTGTTTGCGTAAAGGTCCCTGCCGTCGGGATTCTGGCACGGATCGATAATTATAATACAATCCTCCAGCCAGTCACTTACACCTTCATAGGATTTACTAACAAGGGTATAAAGGGTTTTAAGGGCTGCCTCCATACCTGCTGACTCGTTACCGTGAACATTATAACTGAGCCAGATAAATGGTATTTGCTTCTTGCCGGTTTCACCTTCAATAAGGCCGGTGTTAATAAGGTTGTTTTTCCTCAGTTGTTCAATTTCAGACAAGTTCTCAGGCGTTGAAATAAAAACAACAATAAGCTCTCTCCCTTCATATGTTTTACCATATGGCTGGCACCTGACATAATCGGAATTTTCGGCAACATATTTGAAATAATCAAGCACATGGTGATGAAGGGTAAACTGAGTACCCAATTCATAGCCAAGAAATTCCTCAGGTGACTTAATGTCCTGGGTATGAATATTTAATGATATTATTGCCAGGGATGATAAAAAGAAAATCTTTTTCATTCGTTTAAAATTTTATAATAAACTGAATATAACTTAATTAAAAATTTGAGAACGAATGCAAGCGCTTACTCACAGTAAAAC
This sequence comes from Bacteroidota bacterium, assembly GCA_011050615.1. Classification (GTDB taxonomy): domain Bacteria; phylum Bacteroidota; class Bacteroidia; order Bacteroidales; family VadinHA17; genus UBA9300. Next base: position 39,513 of record DRFJ01000017.1, on the reverse strand, counting down.
TGTTCGTGGACTCGCTGTGCCCGGTTCGCTCCCGCATGAAAAATTTAATCATCTTCTATTGTGAAGTAAGAGATTAAATTTATTCATGCTCGTTTCATTATTTAAGGTTTTATTCAGAGTGGATAAATATAATGGATTATTGCTTACCAACACTTTTGTTGTCCATGTTATTTAATATCTCTCTTAAAGGGTTTAAGTGGTTTGGAAATTTGTTACAGGCTTTTACATTTTGCCACTCTTTGAAATCAGAGTATTTTTATCCCTTCATATCAAAGGCTATTAAATAAAAAACAAATTATGAAAACCTATCTGGATTGTTTTCCCTGTTTCGTGGACCAGGCATTGAGGGCAGGGCGTTTGGTGACAGATGATGAAAAGCTAATAAAAGAACTGATTGATTACGTTGGCGAATCATTCAAGGACATATCACTCGAAAGTTCACCACCCGAAACAGGGGAATACATATATGGCAAGATAAGGGAAATGACGGGAATAGATGATCCATATAAAGAGATAAAAAAGTCAAATATCAGGGAAGCTTTATCCCTGTATCCTGATCTGAAAAAAATGCTGGACAAATCAGAGGACAGGATGCTGACTGCTATCAGGCTGGCAATTGCAGGAAATATTATTGATTTTGCTTTCGGTAAGAAGTTTAATCTGAAACAGGATATTGAAAGAATACTGAAGCAGGAATTCGCAATATTTCATTATAATGAATTCAAAGAAAATTTTGAAAATGTATCTTCAGTACTCTATATAGGGGATAATGCAGGCGAATCGGTTTTTGACAGGCTGTTAATAGAAGAGTTAGGCAAACCCGTGACATACGTTGTCAGGGGTATACCGATTATTAATGATGTAACCATGGAAGACGCTGTTGAATCAGGCCTGGACCAGGTGGCTGAGTTAATGTCTTCAGGTTCAACAGCTCCGGGTGCAGTATTACGGTTATGCAATGAAGAATTTATTGAAGGATTTGAGAAGGCTGAAATGATCATCAGCAAGGGACAGGGCAACTACGAAGCTTTATCAAATGCAGAAAAGACTGTTTTCTTTTTGTTAAAAGCTAAATGCAAAATGATTTCAAAGGACCTCGGTGTTAATCAAAATGATATAGTCTTTTATTCCATAAATACAGGTAATCAGTCTTAAACCTCCCTGATCCGGCAAAATGAGTGAAATTTGCTATTAATTTTTTTTCAGTTTTCAGCATTCTTTAATGCAACAGGACAATATATAACTCTTGAAGATATTGAGGAGATCGCAATAATTGAACAGAAGGTGATAATGCCGATGCGTGACGGGGTAAGTTTATTCCCGGAATGTAGAATGGAAGACCGAAACACTGAGTTACCCCTGACAATCCCGGGAACCAATAACACTTTTTACCGGGTTTAATAGTACTATTATAATAGAAATTTTGTAACAGGAGCAAACACGCTTGAGCCATGATGAATGCGGAATAGTTTAACGGGGAAATTTATTTCTTATTAGTAAGATAGTATAATAATTAGATAAATTGAAAATAGGATTAGGGAAATATATCGAGTAATTTTATAAGTTGACAAAAAGTAATCATTTTTTGTAATGAGACAAATATCCTCTTTCTCCCAGTTCGGAATAGACTTACTAAGTCTGGTTCTTATTCTTTGTCTGTATTCCTGCTCAGAGAAAATAAACAAACCCAATATCATTTTCATAATGTCAGATGATCATGCTGCTCAGGCTATTGGAGTATATGGAAGCCATCTTGCCAGTTTAAACCCCACTACTGTGCTTGATGAGCTGGCATCTTCAGGTATAACATTTGCCAACTGTTTTGTAACCAACTCAATATGTACACCCAGCCGTGCCTGTATTATTACAGGGCAGTATTCGCATGTTAATGGAATCCTTGACCTTGAAGACCGGGAAGACCCTTCCAGGCACGATATTCCTGGGATGGCTAAACAATACCTGCCAATCGAAATGAAAAAACCCGGTTATGAGACTGCTATGATAGGTAAGTGGCATTTAATTACAGAACCAAATTTTGATTACTATGAAGTACTACCCGGCCAGGGAAGATATTTCAATCCTGATTTTATAAAAAGGGGAAATAAGCCCTGGCCAGAAAACAGAACCAAATACGAAGGACATTCCACAGATCTTATAACCGATCTGAGCATTGAATGGATCAGAAACAGGAAGAGTGACAAGCCTTTCTTCCTGATGTACCTTGAGCACCTTGATGTTCCTGCTCATTTTGGGATCAGAACCAGGGATTATAAACTGATATTATTACAAGGCTTAAAGATGATCTTGAAGATCTCAGGTCGGAACTTGGGGATACGGATGATTCTTTTCCGGAACTAAAGAAAATATTGAAGATAACTGGGATAAAAATACTATGTAATGAGAACATTAAGAATATTATTGCTTGTCTTTTCATTTAGTTTTTTCGCTTCTGTATCATTGCAAAGTCAGAGCGATACTGCTGAGAAAGATATACCGGTTTCAACAAGGTTGCTGTTCTATGATAAACCGGCAAGCGTATGGACTGAAGCTCTTCCCATTGGAAATGGAAGGATAGGCGGGATGGTTTACGGCCGTACCCATGAAGAAATAATAAAGCTTAATGAGAATACACTCTATGCAGGTGGTCCGTATAATTCCAACGGCCCCGGAGGGTATCCGTATCTTGACTCTATCCGTACTCTCGTGTTTGAAGGGAAAGGAAAAGAGGCTGAACAACTATTCGAGAAAACCATGATGGCCAGAAAGTGGTCTTCAGCACCTTATCAGCCTCTGGGTAATCTAAGGATGATATTTCCTGAACATGCCTTTGTAAAAGATTACAGGCGTGAGCTTTTACTTGATTCTGCAATAGCAAGGGTGAACTATAAGGTAGATGATATTGAGTTCAGCAGGACATGTTTTTGTTCTTATCCTGACCAGGTGATGGTAGTGAGAATGGATGCATCGGAACCTGGAAGCATATCAGGATATTTCAGTATTGAGGGCCTGACCAATCCGCTCGGGACAGGAGATGAGGAATGGGCATTAAGCTATGAAGGGGAGAATACAATTATCTTAAGTGGAGTGACACGCAGTTTTGAAATATCTGACCAGCGCACAAAATATGAATGCAGGATTATTTTGGTGCCTGATGGTGGTGAGATGCAAATGATATATAAAGCCAATGTGCCAACGATCAGGCTGAGGGATGCAAATTCGGCAACCCTTTATTTGACCGCCTCATCCTCTTTTGTCAGTTATAGGGATGTAAGTGCTGATCCCGTAACACGGAATGATAAAGTCTTAGCAAATTTGGATAAAAAGGATTATTACTCTGTTCTTGAAAGTCATATAACCGGTTTCAGCAGTCTTTTTAACAGGGTATCACTTGATCTTTCAGGGGAAGATACTCACGACATTACCACTGACAAGCGTTTTGACTTATTTGCCAACGGGAAGGATAAAGACTTTGCTGGATTATTTTTCCAATACGGACGATATTTGATGATCAGCAGTTCAAGACCGGACGGAATACCGGCAAATCTTCAAGGAATCTGGAACCAGGATATGAATCCTGCCTGGAATGGAGGATTTACTACCAACATTAATTTTGAAATGAACTACTGGCCTTCGGATCTGACAAATCTTTCTGAATGCCGTGAACCTCAGTTGTCAATGATCAGGGATATGTCAGAAACAGGCACGGAGACAGCAAAACTCAATTTTAATGCTGATGGCTGGCTTTTCAATTGCAATACTGATATATGGCTTATGAGTGCTCCTGTATACGGTGCATACTGGGGTAGCTGGCATACTGCATCAGCATGGTTCTGCGATGATCTGTGGGACCATTTCCTTTTTACATGCGATACTGCATACCTTGAAGATTATTATCCCCTGATTCGTGATGCTGCTCTGTTTTTTGACCAGACACTGGTGGAGCATCCAAAATACGGCTGGCTTGTGGTTAATCCGTCTGGATCACCTGAGAATGGCCCGGGTGGTGACCCCATGTGGACGCGTAATCCTGATGGAACGAGAAACAGACCAATAGGTATTTGTGCAGGGTCAACCTGCGATAATGCTCTTGTTGGCGAGTTGTTTGAACATTTCATTGAAGCTTCCGAGATCCTTAACAGGGACAAAGATCTGAGGATTTCAGTGGCAAAGAAGAAGAAACGCCTTCCGCCTTACATTACAGGTCGGTACGGTCAATTGCAGGAGTGGCTTGAGGATGTTGATAACCCAGAGGACAGACACAGGCATACATCACATCTCTGGGGACTTTACCCTGGAACGTCAATTGATCCGTTCAAAACACCTGAACTGGCAGAAGCATCAAAGGTTGTCCTTCAACACAGGGGTGATGAATCGACTGGATGGGCAATGGGTTGGCGAGTTAATTTATGGGCCAGGCTCAGGGACGGCAACAGGGCTCATAAACTCCTTGGAAGACAATTAATGCTGGTTGATTCACCATGGCACGGTACCGGTCTTGGCGGCACATATGTCAATATGATGGATTCGCATCCTCCTTTCCAGATAGATGGTAATTTCGGAGGAACGGCAGGAATTGCAGAAATGTTACTTCAATCTCATAACGGGTATATCGAATTTCTTCCCGCTTTGCCGGATTCCTGGTCTGAAGGCACATTCAGGGGACTGAAGGCAAGGGGAGCTTTTGAGATTGACCTTAAGTGGGAGAACAATGATTGGACAAACGCTGAAATACTCTCTGAAAAAGGTTTGCCATTTCTGATCAAATCAGGATCACTTATAGATGTACGTCAGGGAACAAGAAAAATAAAGGTTACAAAAACCTCAAATGGTCTTTATAGATTCGATACACATAAAGGAGAAAAATATACCATAACTAAATGATATAAATAGAAATGAGACTACATAAAAAAGATTGTACTATTTTATACTTCTTTAACAATTTTTCTAATCTCATTCCCGGGCTGTAATAATCAAAAAACTGGTATTGAATACTGGATTATTGACAGCCCGGAAGAATGGGAAGTAAATATGGGGGCAAGTGAAAGCCTGTTAATACAAAATGATTGTGCTGAACTTAACTTTAATCAGTCTTTAATATTCTAAGAAAATATTATCATGAAAAATCAACTTGGCATTCTGATATTGATAATAGGTTTATCAGTTTCATGTGTTAATAAAGAAACAGAAAAATCTGTAATTGATCTAAATGCAGCATCCCGGGAGGTTATAAAAGAGCTGACTGATAAATATGGTGAGACTGGGCAAGAACGCATTTCCAGAGGAGTTAATCATGTAGCATCCATATGGTTCAGTGAGGATGGCGATGCTGATTCATTCAAGAAATTCTGCTATGTATTTTACAGATCACTGCCTGTTGAAAGGCATTCCCGGCAGCCCCTTTACTGAATGTATGGCCGACCTTATTGCTTACCGCGATATGGTAGGGCTTGGAGTAAGTCCGGAATACAGCCGGGAGGAAAAAGAACTTAATGCACTGGCCTCATTCTGGTTTGTTTGTGAAATGGGAGCTGATGCTCTTCATGAAATAAGGGTGTGGCACTGGTTTTATGATCATCCGGAGGCCTCTGTAGAAGAACTTAAAAAAGTTACAATTGATATTGCCAATGATATATGGAATGAGTACTTTGCTGATATTTTCGGAGTGAGGGATATACCAATATTTTCAATTTACAGCCATTTTATAAATGGCAGCTTATACCTTCACAGCTATCCTCTTGGGAATATTATCCTTATGCAACTTGAAGAATATTTTGAAGGAAAGGATTTTGAAGAAGAAATGGTAAGGATATGTACTATAGGTAAACTTACTCCTGACCTGTGGATGAAGGAAGCAACCGGGGAATCTTTAAGCTCGGAACCAATGCTCAGGGCTGTAAGAAAAGCTATTGATAACTATAATTGAAATGAAACGATGAGACAAATAAGCTTATTATTTATTTTAACCCTGTTTATGTAGTGATAATAAAAATGCCATCTCTGAAGAATGGCATAAAGATGTTAAGCGTGTGGGGATGATCGTTAAACTGAAACCGGAAGTAATTGATGAATATAAGGAATTGCATGCTGATGACAATACACTAATTGTTATGACGGGGGATAATGTGATGCCTTTCCAGCGGGCCAGAATGTCATTATATGAAATGGGAACACGTGCCCCACTGGCTATACGCTGGCCCGGAAAGGAGTAGGATTAAATATGGTTGCATGAATAAAATCTTAATATTATGAAGTTACTTAATCTGATTTTGACTTTTTCTTGTGTCTTCTTTATTTCGGCCTGCACAGTCAGGGAAAGCAATGAAACCTTAAAACCAAATATCCTTTTTATCATCACAGATGACCAGTCATGGGAACATGCAGGATGCTATGGGGATAAGGCTCTAAGGACACCGTCAATCGACAGGTTGGCGAATGAAGGAGTAAGATTTGAGAATGCTTACTGTGCTGCCCCGTCTTGTTCACCTTCAAGAGCCGGGATATTTACAGGTCAGGATATATTCAGACTGGAAGAAGGTGGGGTCCTGACTGGTATATTATGGGAGAAGTTTTCTGTCTTCCCGCGATTGCTGGCAGATAACGGCTATCATGTCGGGGCAACAGGTAAAAGATACTGGCCGCGCACACAAAATGTTGAAGGTGCCATTGATGAGCCAATAGCTAAAATATATGACAGTCAACTTCATGATTCAACCCCGGATTTTATATCAAAAAGGGATTACAGTGCCAATTTCAAAGAATTCCTCGATGATAACTCTGAAGGAAAACCTTTCTTTTTCTGGGTTGGAACAGGTGAACCACACAGGAAATATGAAATCGGCCGTGGCATAGGAACGGGTATTGATACCTCCAAAATCAGGATACCGGCCTTTTTCCCTGATGTGCCGGTGTCAAAACTTGATATAGCCGATTATATGGCTGAAATAGAATGGGTTGATCAAGCTGTTGGTGAAATGATAGATATACTTGAGTCGAAAGATCTGCTTGACAATACACTGATAATATATACCTCTGATAATGGCATGCCCTTTCCGCGGGCAAAGGCAACCCTTTATGATCATGGTGTGAGGATGCCACTTATAATGAGATGGGGAAATGAAATCAAAACAGGGAGGGTTGTTACAGATCCTGTAAGCCTTATCGATATGGCCCCCACATTTCTCGAACTGGCAGGTGTGGAGGTTCCTGAAGAGATGACAGGAAGAAGTATTACCAACCTGTTATTTTCATCTGAATCAGGTGATATTGATCCTGACAGGGATTTTGTTGTAACAACCTTCGAAAAACATACATTCTGCCGACCTGATAGCATGGGATTCCCCCGCAGAGCTATCCATACAGATAAATGGACATATATAATAAATTTCGAACCTGACCGTTACCCAATGGGTAATGCAGATCTGTTTATTCCACGCTGGGACGTACTCGGCGATACTGATCCGGGGCGCCTCAAAGAGTATTTCAAGCAAAATGTGGAAAATCCGGAGTTTATTACCTTCTGGGAACTTGCATTCGGGAAAGTGCCACGTGAACAGCTATTTAATAAGAAGAAAGATCCTGATATGGTAAATAATCTTGCGGATGATCCTGCATACAAAGAAATAAAGACGGATCTGAAAACGAAACTGGAAAATTATTTAAAGGAGCACAATGATCCCAGGTCCAGGGATGAATCTCCTTGGGATACCTATAAACTTGATAAGTCATGATAAAGATAAAAATATTCTTAGCCACTATTATTATTACCTTATTTCCGGTTTACTGTATACACGCACAGGATGATATTGTACTGGAGGGGCAAGTGCTTACATTTAATCGTTTTCCACTGAATAATGTAAGTATAAAGGCAATCCGGACAGGAAATACAACACTTACTGATTCACTTGGCTTTTATCAGATTACCTGTAATAGAAAAGAAAAAATCGAGTTTAGGGCTTATGGTTTTGTTGCACGGAGAATAAAGGCCGGGAAGATATCAGGAGAACCTTTAAATCTGATTTACAGTAACACAAAAACAAGTTTTAGAGAGGCAATCTCAGGTGGTCATATAAAGAGGAAGGACCTGGAGATGGCCATAAGGACTTATCCATTGAAAGGAGAGAAGGATTTCACGAAATACAGTGATATCTATCAACTTATTAAAAGTGAAGTTTATAATGTTAATGTTAATGGCAACATTATTACGACCAAACAATTTACTTCTTTCCTGGGAAGCCAGGAAGTGCTTCTGGTGGTTAACGGGTCAGTGGTTACGGATATATCTTTTATAGATCCCGATGATGTTAAATCAATACGGTATGTTAATGATGCAGAATCTTCCAAATATGGTTCACGGGGTGCTAACGGGGCACTTGAAATAGTACTGAAGTAGCAACCTGATTTATGATTCCAATATTTTTTTTGCCAGTTTGTTAGATCATTCAATTCCTTCCCGTGAATGACATAATACCAATACCGTTGCACTGGCAATCAATAAGCAAAGGCAGGTTCTTGTAATACTTTTCATACATGTAAAATTATAAGTAACATAACATATCCCGTTATAGTATCTTTACTTTTTACTGTATTAAATAATCCAGATATTATTTTAATATTGGTAAGGGATTGAGAGGTTTAGAAGTTTAGAGGTTTTGTTGAATCGTTGAGCTGTATAATTGTTAAATGGAATTACTCTTTGGTCTCCCCGCCCTTTCGTCTCCCTGCCACTCCGTCACTCAGTCTCATACTTCCCTGCCTCATGCAATATTATTGAGATAAAATAGTATCATAATACTGTAAGTTTTTATTTGATAATCCAACTATAATTCCTTTCATTGTAAATCCTTACAAACTTCAAGACTGATGAAAAAAGAAATATCAATGTCAGTTATTATTCTGGTATACCCACTGGTATTAATCTTCCTTTCTTTGAATGCCTGTAATAAATCTAATAGATTTGAGAAGCTTAAACCAAATATCCTCTGGCTGGTAAGTGAGGATAACAGTCCCTGTCTCGGCTGCTATGGCGATTCCCTGGCTTATACGCCAAACCTTGATGATCTGGCATCACGCAGGGTAAGGTATACTGGTGCCTATGCCAATGCCCCCGTATGCAGCGCTGCCAGGTCGACCCTGATAAGTGGAATGTATGGCATTCGCCTGGGGATTTATCATCACAGAAGTGCCCATCCAATACCGCAGAGCTTCAAGCCATATCCCATTTTCTTCAGGGAGGCTGGTTATTATTGTACCAATAATGCAAAGAAGGATTATAACCTGGTTAATGATTATGACTGCCGGAACGAATCGAGCATGGAAGCACATTATAAAAACAGGATACCTGGTCAACGAATTGAGGGATGAATAGCAATATTTATAACAGAAATCAATAACCAATATATATTATGAGATATATCAAATATTCATTATGCAGCTTTTTCCTGTTTACTGCTTTACTGAATATAACAGGCCAGATTATCACTCTGGAAGAACTGGAGGAGATAGCGATTATCGAGCAAAAGGTGATGATGCCAATGCGTGATGGAGTGCGTTTATGCACTGATATCTACAGGCCAGAAACAGATGAGCCTGTTCCCGTTATTTTCTCTAGAACTCCATACAACTTTAACGCCTACCGGGATGGTGAACCAAATGTTAGTATATATAGGAGAGCCTATGCAGCTGTTTCCAGGGGATATGCTTACGTAGTCCAGAATGAGAGAGGCAGGTATTACTCGGAAGGGAAGTGGGATATTCTGGGGACACCTCTCACAGATGGTTACGATGCTTTCACATGGATGGCTGAACAACCATGGTGTAATGGGAAAATTGGCACACAGGGTTGTTCATCTACCGCTGAATGGCAGATGGCAGTTGCATCACTCGACCATCCTGCACATGCTGCTGTGGTACCTATGGGTTTTGGTGCCGGAGTGGGAAGGATTGGTGATTATTATGAGCAGGGTAACTGGTACAGGGGAGGAGCACTTCAACTGCTTTTTTCGAATTGGCTGTATTATACCCAGCATGATATTTACAGGCCCCGACCACCGGCAGGAATGAATCAGGAAGATCTCTTGAGAATACAGCGCTTTTATGACCTGGATCCTGACATGCCGGAAGTAGACTGGTCGGAAGCATTCTGGCACCTGCCTATAATAGATCTTTTCAATTACCTGGGAGCATCACGGAATATATGGAAGGAAATGATGACCCGGAAGCCGGATGATGATATCTGGTATGAAGGAGGATTATATCATGATGATATGCCATTTGGCACACCCGGTTTCTGGTTTATCTCATGGTATGATATTGCTTCCAGTCCAAATATTGCATTGGTAAATCATATACACAATAACATAGAGGACAATGAAGTTGCTGATAACCAGTTTATGGTTATATCACCATCGAGACATTGTGGATTCTGGGGAGACTCGGAAAATACTATTATCGGTGAAAGATATGTAGGTAACGCATATCTGAATTATGACAGTCTCATATATGCATGGTTTGATTTCTGGCTAAAGGATAAAGATAACGGTATTACCGGTGATCTTCCGTATGTACAATACTATACTATGGGATCAAATAAGTGGCAGGCTGCTGATGAGTGGCCACCGGAAAATACGGAGATGGTCACTTATTATCTTAACAGTGGCGGCAGCGCAAACAGTCTTAATGGGGATGGTTCCCTGAGCACACGACCCCCCGGGGGGAATGACAATCCTGATACATATTTCTATGATCCTCATAATCCTGTTACATCTTATGGAGGTAATTTCTGTTGCTATGGTAATGCAATAGAGGTTGGCTCCTTTGATCAACGGGCAATGGAAATGAGGAATGATATCCTTGTTTACACTTCAGATGTCCTGGAAGAGGGTATCGAGGTAACCGGATTTATTGAAACTGTATTGTATGTTTCTTCTGATGTTAAGGATACTGACTTTACTATTAAACTTATTGATGTATACCCCGATGGACGAGCCTTTAACCTGGACGAGACAATTCAAAGAGCAAGATACAGGGAAGGTTATGACAGGGAAGTTTTTATGGAACCGGGAAATGTATATAAATTAGAACTTACACCTATGTGTACAAGTAATTATTTTGAGAGAGGGCACAGGATACGTATTGAGGTATCCAGCAGCAATTTCCCGCGTTTCGACAGGAACCTTAATACCGGGGGTAATAATTACGACGAATCGGAAGGTATTGTAGCAACTAACTCGATACATCATTCAAGGAAGTATCCTTCAGCTATCATTCTTCCAGTGGTTAAGAAAGACTATTAAAAGGCTGTTATCATAGAAAATCAGCTTTTTTGTTTTCTCATTTAAAAAATTCTAATTAAAAACAATATTTCAATATGGTAATTGACCTGAGAAGCGACACTGTAACACGCCCGGGGAAGGAAATGCTTGAATATATGATTCAAGCACCCGTGGGGGATATGGTGCTTGGAGATGATCCAATGGTGAATGAGTTGGAGGCAAAAGCATCCGGTATGTTCGGTATGGAAGCAGCTCTTTTCTGTCCTTCAGGGACAATGACAAACCAGATAGCTGTCAAGATACATACAGACCCGGGAGATGATGTAATATGCAGTAAATTATCCCATATTTACCAGAACGAAGGCGGAGGTATTGCATTTCATTCGGCTGCATCAGTGACATTGATTGAAACAGAAAGCGGAGTATTTACAGGTGACGATGTACTCGCTTCTATTCAACCTGATGACCCTCATAAGCCCAGAACCAGGCTCGTCTCAGCTGAAAATAGTGTAAATATGGGTGGTGGCGCGGTATGGAATCTTGAAGAATTAAGAAAAATTGCTGCGATATGCAGGGAAAAGAAACTTGCCTTTCATCTGGATGGAGCCAGGTTGTTTAATGCTATTGTAAAAAACCATGAAAACATTCATGATTATGGAGAACTATTTGATACAATTTCAATATGTTTGTCAAAAGGCCTGGGTGCACCCGTGGGTTCAATTTTGCTCGGCAACAGGGATTTGATTGCAAGAGGAGTGAGACTGAGGAAACTAATGGGCGGTGGTATGAGACAGGCTGGATTTATGGCTGCAGCCGGTTTGTTTGCTCTTGAAAATAACATTGAAAGACTGGAAGAGGATCATAAACATGCAAGAAAAATAGCTGAAGCCTTGAAAGGATGCAAATGGATTGATCATATTGCCCCGGTGCAAACGAACATTATAATTTTTAAATTAATACCTGCTCTCAATGCTTCTGAAATTGTCAAAATACTGAAAGACGATGATATCCTGGCACTGGATATTGGGAATAACCGTATTAGAATGGTTACTCACCTCGATATAACCTCAGATATGGTTGATAAGGTAATTAAAAGTATAAAATCAACCCGGTTTTCTTAACTACTGCATTTTGTACTAGTTCATATAATAAACATCCGGATCTTCTTTGGATAAATACAATTATGCCCATTAATCTAACCAAACCAATTACACACTTATGATAAAGTTTAATGCCTGACGTAAAAGCGTATTTTTATTATCTTTGAAGGTAAAGGAATTCTCATTGTTATGAAAAAAATATTTTATCTGTGTGTTTTAATTATTTTCGTATCTCTTGCAGGGTGTAGATCAATCGATAAGATGATTGAAAAACCCAATGTACTGTTCGTAGCTATTGATGACCTGAATGACTGGACTGGTTATATGGGAGGACATCCCCAGGCTTTTACGCCCAATCTTGATAGGTTTGCTGATAAAGCAGTAAGCTTCAGAAACGCATACTGTTCAAATCCTGCCTGTAACCCGTCACGGACAGCTATAATGACAGGTTATGCTCCACATACGTCGGGGGTATATTCAAATTATCAGGACTGGCGTGAGGTTATCCCTGAACGTATTACAATAGGTCAGTACTTCCGTGAGCATGGGTATTATTCTGCTGGAGCAGGTAAGATCTTTCATTATCATATGATCGATTCAGCTTGCTGGGATGAATATTGGCCATCACAGTTGAAAAATATGCCTGATGACTATATGCCGGAAAGAGGAGAATCAGGCACCATAAACATGCCTGTATTTGAGAATATGTACATGATGTTCGACTGGGCTCCTTTGGATATTCCTGATTCACTGATGGGTGATTATAAAAGTGTTAAGTGGGTAGCAAACAAACTGAATGAGGATCACGAGAAACCATTTTTCCTTGCCTGTGGTATTTACCGACCACATCTGCCATGGTATGTTCCACGTAAATACTTTGAACTGTTTCCTTTTGATTCGCTGCAATTACCTCTGGTTCTTGAGAATGATCTTAATGATCTGGGTGAACGTGCTAAAGATATCGCTTCACGTGCAGGGGATTATCATAAGCATGTCACTGAGGCCGGACTATGGAAAGATGCAGTACAGGGATACCTGGCATCTATAGCTTATGCAGATGCAATGTTCGGAATGCTGATGGAGGCTTTGGACAATAGTGCTTATGCTGATAACACTATTATAATTGTATGGTCTGATCATGGATGGCAATTAGGAGAGAAAAATCATTGGCGAAAATTCGCATTATGGGAGAATGTTCTGAAGACAAATCTTATAATAAAGGTACCTGAAGATGTTGAGGGGTTTCCGGATGGTTCTGCCACAAAAGACTGCAACAGGATTGTTTCATTGCAGGATATATACCCGACCCTCATAGATCTGTGTGGTCTTCCACCCCGCGAGGATATTGATGGCAGGAGCCTGACTCCATTACTGAAAGATCCAAATATGGAATGGGAATATCCTGCAATATCATCATATGATTATGATGAATTCTCGGTAAGAACGGAAAGATGGAGATATACATTATATATTGACGGGTCGGAAGAACTCTATGATCATGATAATGATCCGGAGGAATGGTATAATCTTGCCGGTATTAAGGATTATGAAGATATACTGAATGAGTTAAGAAAAACCTTGCCTGAAGATCCGGCACCATTAATGAAAACAAGCCAGGAACTACAACCGCATCACACGCCTCCATTTGCCTCCAGGGAAGAGTATAAATTCTGGTTGGATAATGATAAAAGTTATCCGGCCCTTATTAAAGAGTTTTGGAATAAGAAGTAATTTACTACTTGATCTCTACTGACCCGGTTCCACTACTGAAATGAATAACCTGGAATACTGATACCGGAAACAAGTCGTGGATTACCTGACTTATCGCTAACTACTCTGACTGCCAATTATTAAATTAGCTTGTTCACTAACTTTTTGCAATATAGTATATAGATTGGATAATTAGTTGATTGATTATCCATACCTATCTATATATATTACCTGCACAAAAATATTTTATCCTAAATCTTAAATTCTTATTATGAAAAAACTCGTTCTTTATGTATTGGTACTATTGTGCTCGGGACTCCAGGTCCTGGTAGCGCAAACCGTTACAGGAACTGTTAGAAGTGCCAGGGATGGTCAAACAATACCCGGTGTTACTATCCTTGTAAAAGGTACTACAACAGGGGCTATAACGGATGCAGACGGGAATTATTCGATTAATGTTCCGTCTCTTGAAGAAACTCTTGTTTTTTCTTTTGTAGGGTTTTCATCAATTGAAGTCCCTTTAAACGGACAAACAACAGTAAATGTAGAAATGGAACCCGCCATCTACGATTTGGAGGAAGTAATGGTAGTGGCGTATGGTACGACCAAGAAAGCATCTTTTACTGGATCTGCAGCGGTGGTTGAATCGGAAGAGATTAAAAAACTTCAGACTTCCAATGTTGCACAAAACCTGGAAGGAGTAACAACCGGTATTCAGGTGCTAGGTACAGGGCAGCCGGGAGAAACCCCAACAATACGTATCAGAGGGATAAGTTCAATCAATGGAAATTCGAGTCCTTTAATAGTTGTTGATGGAGCTCCATATGGTGGATATTTGAATGGTATTGATCCTAACGATGTTGAATCTATCAGTGTGCTGAAGGATGCATCGGCAACCGCATTGTATGGAGCAAGAGCTTCAGGTGGTGTTATTATGATTACAACCAAGAAGGGTGAAGCCGGAAAAACGAAAGTAAACTTTAGTACCACTTATGGTGTGTCATCACTTGCAATGCCACTTCACTATAGAGTTAATAATGCCGAGTATTATGAGATGCATTGGGAAGCTATTAAGATGGGATATCTTGACAGAAATCCAGGTGCTGGCTTGTCAGAAGCTGAAACCTATGCTCATGACAACCTGCTTCCATCAGTTGGAGGATATAATTCTTTCAAGGAATATCCACTAAACCCTGACGGCAGTTTCAATACGTCAGTTGAGCCAAGGTGGGGCAGCGGAATATGGGAAGATGAATTATTTAAGCCTGGTCCGCGCCAAGATTATCACCTGAGTTTGAGTGGACAAACAGATGAGGGACTGAACCACTATTTTTCAGTGGGTTACTTTCGTGATAAAGGAGTTTTAATGACTTCCAAATTCGAGAGGTATTCTGCACGACTTAATTTGTCTCAGAAAGTAAATGACTGGTTTGAAGCTGGACTGAATACTTCCTTTAATCACGGCATTATGGACGCTCCATGGGGTGCTGGGGGTACACGTTTTGTGACGGACATGCCTGATATCTACCCTCCTTGGATATATGATATAACTGTTGAAGACTGGGCAAGAGATGAGGAGGGTAATAAATTATTGTATCACAACGGACAATTCCAGAGTGAGTGGCCCGGCGGATGGTACAGAAGAACCTGGGAGTGGCTTAATCCACTTGCAACCATGAGAGACAGTCAGGATATTGATGAACAAGATAACCTTAGCACAAGGGGCTTCGTTAATTTCTACCTGCTTCCCGGTTTAAGTATAGAGAATTCTTTGAGTGTTGATTATTCAGTACATTCATTTTATCAACATTGGAGTGGTCTGAGCAGCTTTACAACAAATCAGGGAGGTAGCTCATATAGAAGAAGAGACAGAGGCATAACTTACACTCTAACTAACCTTATCCGCTACTCAAAGAGTCTTGGTAATCATAATATCAGCCTGCTTGCAGGTCATGAGGCATATTCATATACCTGGCATGGTGTGGATGCTTCACGTTCAGGTTTCCCGACATTTTCATTAATTGAAGTAAGTGCAGCATCAAACCTGACAGGGAACGGATCATGGGAAGATAACCACAGGATAGAAAGTTACCTGAGTAACGCAGAGTATAATTACAATGATAAGTATTATATTTCGGCAAGTTTCAGAAGAGATGGCTCATCCAGGTTTGCTCCGGGATCCCGCTGGGGTAATTTCTGGTCTGCAGGAGCATCCTGGAGGATATCTGAAGAGTCTTTTATGGAAAATTATACCTGGCTGGATAACCTGACATTACGTGCAAGCTATGGAACACAGGGAAATGAGAGAATTTCGGGTTATTATGCATGGCTCGGATTGTATGATACTACCAAGGACCTTGGAAAATCCGGTTTCCAATTGAACACTCTTACTAATGAAAAACTGCACTGGGAAAAAAATATCCAGGCTAATTTTGGTATCGAAGCCAATATACTCGGACGCTGGAACTTTTCAATTGAATACTTCAATAGAAAATCAAAAGACCTTCTTTTCAACAGGGAGTTACCTCTTTCATCCGGCCTGGGTTCAGTGGCTGAGAATATAGGTGATGTGGCAAACAGAGGTATCGAACTATCGGTAAACTCAGTAAATATTCTTTCGGGAGATTTCAGGTGGGAAACACAACTTAACATGACAAGCTTTAAGAATGTAATTACCAGTTTACCAAGCGAAGAGATAAGTGCCGGTTGGCATAGGTATGTTGTCGGCAGATCAGTATATGATTTCTATTTGCGTGACTATGCAGGAGTTAACCCGGAAAATGGTAACGCTATGTATTTTAAAAATATTTATGAAACAGACCCAATGGGTGACCCGGTATTGGATGAGAATGGTGACCCAATAGTAATAGGTAAGGAAACCACGGAAGTACTGTCCGAAGCAAGTTTCTACTATGTTGGCTCATCACTGCCTGATCTGTACGGTAATGTGGTTAATTCTTTCTATTATAAAGGCTTCGACCTGAGCTTTAATATAATGTATAAATTTGGTGGCAAGATTTATGATCAAGTGTATCAGTCCATGTGTCGTTCCGGTACCCGGCCAGAAACTTTTGCAAAAGCAATGGTTAATTACTGGACTCCTGAAAATACTGATACAGATATACCAAGGCTTACAGATTATGGTGCAATAGGAAATCAGTTCTCTGCAACATCTACAAGGTTCCTTGTTGATGGAACATATTTAAGGTTAAGAAACCTGACGTTGGGTTATACAATACCTCATAACATTGTTTCCAGGTTTGACCTCTCAAAGGTCAGGGTCTTTTTCCAGGGGGATAACTTTATAACTATATTTAAATATGGGAAGAATGACCGTAGTTTGGATCCTGAAGCTGGTTTAGACGGTGGCTCACGCTCAGGGAATATACCAACCCCGAAAATATTTTCCGGAGGAATTCAGGTAACTTTTTAAGAATTATAAAACTGTAATATCATGAATAATATATATAAAATAAGATATTTCATAATTTTGTTCCTGGCTCTGGGGATACTGGCAGGATGTAGTGAAGACTTCCTTGAAACCAAACCATCTACATCTGTTTCTAAAACAGATGTTTATGATACTCCGGAGACAGCCAGGGCTGTTTTGGTAGGTATATACAGGGAGTGGAGACAATTCCACTCGATGAATCAATCAGGTCTTCATTGTCTTGCTCTGGTAGCAGACTGCATGGGGCCTGATTTCTGGGTCTTGAGAAGCTGGTATTCATCCGAAATGGCTTATTCTTCATTTACCCAGACTAGTGGAACTGTTCGTTACCCCTGGGAAATGTTGTACAATAGTATAAATAATATTAACGACCTTCTTGCAAATCTGGGTGATGTGGAAGGTAGTCAGGCAGAAATTGACAAGGTAAAGGGAGAGGCTCTGGCAATGCGCGGGTATTGCTACTTCGAGCTTGTTCGAAGGTATCAGCACACTTATGGTATAGCTGCAAACCAACCAGGTATACCTATTTACACGGAGCCAACAACATCTGAAACGCTTGGTAATCCGAGATCACCTGTATCGGAAGTGTATAGTCAAATCCTATCAGATCTGAATCAGGCCAAAGGCTTGATCACTTCAGATAGAGACCATAAAGGTTATTTCAATATTGATGTAGTGAATGGAATGCTCGCAAGGGTATATCTTACCATGGAGGATTGGGACAATGCTATATCGCATGCACAGGCTGCAAGGCAGAATTATCCTCTTATGTCAGGTGAGGAATGGCAGGGTGGTTTTAATGATGTAAATAATCAGGAGTGGATATGGGGTCAGAATAATAATGCTGAAGAACATCCTGACTGGGGCTCCGCCACTAACACATTAGATCCCGACGATGCTGAGTATTATATCTCAACTGCCACATCTTTAACGGACTCTTATTCTGCAACTGATGTTCGTGGTCAACTAATAATTACAGATGGAGAAGGGATTCATTGGAACTATAAACATGCAATGGCTGAGCCACGGTATTCAGGCGATTACCCTCTGATGAGGTCTGCGGAAATGTATTTGATTGAAGCTGAAGCAATGGTCAGAAGCAGTAGTTATACTGATTCAGATGCACAGGATGCTTTATATATGGTGCAACACAGGGCTGATCCGGCTGCAGTGAAATCAATCAATACAGGCCAGGATCTTATAGATGAGATTCTTCTTGAAAAAAGAAAAGAGTTCTGGGGCGAAGGTATCATTTTTTGGGATATGCTGAGAAATGAACTTCCACTTGAACGTGATGATGATCATCCGTTTAAACTCAGTATACCTTCCAATTCATGGGAATTCATATTTCAAATACCCGAAAGTGAATTCCTGATTAATAAGAATATGGATTTGGTAACAGACCAGAATCCGGCAACAGGAATTTATACTGGTAAATAAATGAAGTTCATAGTTTATTACGTTTTAGGTTAGGGTACTGTAATTGAACTTAATGAAGACCAACCTGATAAAAAAGGTTGGTCTTCTTTTAATTTTGAAATATTGAACATTTTAGATATTTTTCAAGAATGGAAAACCGGAAAGCAATCATATTGTTATTAGGGATATTAATAATTTCTTCTTGTGAAAAGGAAGATGAAGTACCTGTTATTGATAACATATACAGGTCAGAAGTACTGTCAGGTTTCAGAATTAAAATGAAGCCAGGATATCCTGAGAATGATGCGACCTGGATAGCTGATATGAGAAATCTTGAGAAGTGCCTGGATACCATGCTGAATTATATTCCATACTCTGATCTGGATATGATGCAGGATATCCCAATATATATTTCTTATCCATCGAAAGATTTTGCCGTTAAATTCTGGCAACCCGGTAACTCAGACAGCATCGATGATAAAAACAAAATTGGATGTATTGAAATAGGCAATCTTAATGAGCTAATTAACAATTTAAGAAATAAAGAGCCGGGTTTGCTGATATATGCTTTTTCATTACAATACTATGAAAGCCTTAATGGTACTGAAAGGAATAAAATCGCTGCGGCTTATCAGACAGCATTGCAGAAAGGTATATATAATTCAGTAGATCATTATACCCCTGAAGGTATTACAGCAGGAGAAAATTCACCTGCTTCAAAAAGTGAGAGGGATTATTTTGCAAAGATCTCCGAAGCCTACTTTAATATATCAGACTATTACCCGTTTGTTTATGAAGACCTTAAGGAATATGATCCTGATGGATTCAGCATGCTGGTAGCAATATGGGGAGTAAGGAAGATAAAAAATTATATTCCGGTCAATGGCCATGGTTTTGAGATTATGATAAGGAAAGACGAATCAGAAAATCAAGAGGTGCTAAATGCTGTTGAAAAGGCTTTTGAAACACTGGGAATAATGTCAGATTCATTAAATACTGAGATACTGACCGAAATGCGAAAACGACCGGTCTGGGTTGAGTATAATAATGGTAATGGAGCCTGCTTTCATCCTAATAAACTCTGGATACTCGAGAATGGACATGTTCCTGAAAAGACTCATTGTGTTGAAATTACAAATGCAACTAATTTTAATGACTGGATTGCAGTTAACCAACCCCTGATAGTGTGGCATGAACTGTCTCATTATTACCATTATCATGTTGCCGGTTGGGAAAATAGTATCATAAGGTCGGCATATGAAAAGGCAAAAGCGGCAGGTCTGCACAGGAATGTAGAACACATCAGGGCAGATGGAACCAAACATATTGTTGCAGAGGCATATGCACTTACAAATGAAAAGGAATACTTTGCAGAGTTGAGTGAAGCATACTGGGGAATGAATGATTTCTATCCCTATACCCGCGATCAACTGAGTGAATATGATACTACTGGTTATAAAATGATCGAAACAATATGGCAGGTTAATTAATACTTGGGATAATGAAAACATATTTGCTATTCCTGGATTCATAATTTTTCATGCCTCCCCGATATCACTGGTTGCACAGGAAGTAGATGAAAAGATGTTATTATCGCTTGATGATATTTATATTTTCGAGACTGGAAAAATCATCTGTATTTTATTGAATTGATCAATTAATAGATTTATTATGAAATGTTTAAAAAATCTCATTGTGTTTATTCTTCTGTTGATAAACACTGCTGTATATCTAAGGGCACAGAAAACAGATATTTATAATAGACCTGTCCGGGTCGAAAGGAGCCATGACTATGATGCCCTTCACTACCGGGCTGAGTTTTCATTTAATATGGAAGCAAAACAGTTAATTGGCTCAAATAAGATGACTGTCAGGGCTCTGAGAAATGATTTCGACAGATGTTTGTTTGATGCGGGATTTAATATTTCTATTGATGAAATAACCGATGAAAGCGGAAATTCGCTTGAATTCAATCATAAGGAAGATAAAGTTATGGTTCTGTTTGAGGATAAATACAAATATAATGACACAATAAGCTTCTTGATAAGATATACAGCTGTTGATCCTGAAAATGATCAGAAGATCTTTTATGAAGCATCTGAGAACTATCCTGCAATGATATGGGGACCAAATTTCCCCAACAGGGTGAGGAACTGGATGCCCTGTTATGATTTCCCCAATGATAAAGTTACCCATGAGATGATAATACATGCACCGGAGGGATTTAAGGCTGTGTCGAATGGTGAACTTCAACGAATGACTCATGAGGATTCAGGGAGTTCTGTCTGGCACTGGAAACAGGATCTGCCTCATTCCACCTACCTTTTTGTACTGGCCGTGGCTCCCTATGTGGTTTACGAAGATGCCCTGGGTGATCTGCCTGTTAATTACTGGGTGTTCCCAAAGGATTCAGCTTCAGCCTTTACTGCTTTCGGCCGGACACCTGAAATAATTGAATTCTTCAACGAATTATTCGGTTTTGAATATCCCTGGGCCAAATGTGACCAGGTTATGATACCCCCGATGGGTGGGGCCGCAGAATCTACTACTGCAACTCTATATTCAAATGGAATGATAGTGAACATGGACGAAAAAGGGCTGAAGGATTACTCTTTCGACAGGATAATAGCGCATGAAACGGCACATCACTGGTGGGGTGATCTAATTACACTGAGAACATGGTCACAGACCTGGCTTAATGAGAGTTTCGGGACCTATTGTGACTATATCTGGACCAACAGGGTGAGAGGCAAAGATGAAGGAATGATTGATCTTGAAGGAAAGAAAAATGCTTATCTGAATGAAGCGCATTCCAAGTATATACGACCAATTGTTTTTGACCGTTATGAGCTGGCATCACCAGGCCAGAATTTCGACAGGCATACATACCAGAAAGGAGCCCTGATGCTTCATCTTTTAAGGTCAATCCTTGGCGATGATTTATATTTCAGGACAATTAGCTATTTCCTCCATAAACATGCATTTGAGCCTGTTGATACCCATGATTTTATGAAAGCAATTAAGGAAATTACCGGTCAGAATTTGGACTGGTTTTTTGAGCAATTCTTCTTCAGGCCAGGGCACCCTGTATTTGAGGTAATTAAGACATGGAACAGTAATGAAAATGTATTGAGCATTAAAGTATCACAGGTTCAGGATACAACCCATGGTGTGCCGTATGCTTTCCGTATACCTGTAAAAATCGGACTGTACCTGACTGATGGTAAAAAAGTAAAGCAGCTATGGCTTAATGAGAGAGAGGAGGTATTTGAATTTTCACTTGATGAAGAACCTAAAATGGTGAAGTTTGATGATGACGGGTTATTGTTGAAAGAGTTAAGGTATGCTCAGGGAACTGATGAATTGCTATTCAAACTGGATAATGATGATATCATAGGCAGGGCTGAGGCAGCAGCAGAATTATCAGGAGATGAAATCACTGATGAGGTTAAAAAGGCCTTAATGGCTACAGCTCAGAATGATGCTTCCTGGTACGTCAGGAAAGCTGCCATTGAGAGCCTGGAAAAATCCGGTTATGAGAGAATCAATATCCTTTGTAAAAAGATGGCGCTTGACTCAAGCTCACAGGTCAGGGTATCTGCTATCAGGATACTTGGTGATACAGGTGATAAAAGGATGATCAGGTTCTTAAAAGAGAGGTTTGAAAATGATGACAGTTACAGGGTGCAGGCAGAATGTATAATATCAATCGGGAAATGTGGTTCAGAAAAAGATATTGAATTTGTCGGGAAAGCTGCAAAGGTAACCTCAACAAGAAATGTAATTGCCAACGCTGCACTCAGTGCTCTGAATGAATTAGAAAAAAAGTAATAATTCGACTAACCTGTTTATAAATACACGATAAACAATTATGTAGCTCATAGATCCTGTCGTTTATAAAAATTATACTATTTTATGGCAGGCGGAATTATAAGCTTTGCTGGTTTTTTATAATATCATTTAACCAATTCACCTATTTTTATTAAGATATTTACGAAAACGTACAATAGACATGTAAAAAATGTGTAATTAACAACTTTTTAAATTATAATATATTTGCTGAAAAAGTGTATATTTGAATTACTCAAGGATAAAATAATACATGTATTCGCTAATATTGTGATAGATATTAGCAGCCTTATATTGTAAATTTGATGTAATCCGATTTTGTTACAATAAGTGCATGGCAATGGAACCTATATGTTTTAAAGTACCTAGACATAAGGAGGAAACAGTAAGGGTTGAAAACTGGGACCTGCCATATTTCTATGACCCTATTCATTTTCATGAAGAGTGTCAGCTGACTTATATCATTGAAAGTACAGGAATGCTTCTGGTGGGCGATAAGCTTGACAGGTTTAAAAAAGATGAGATCTATTTAATAGGGAAAAACCTTCCTCATGTTTTTCATAATAGTGAAAGGTATTTTGAAGAGGATTCTGTATATCGCGCACGTGCTATTTCTATATTTTTCAGCTATGATTCAATTACTGAATTATTGAATTACATCCCTGAATCCTTCAATATTCAAAAACTGCTTGAAAATTCTTTTTATGGCATCAAGTTGTCTAGAGAGGATGCAAAGTTAATAGCCCCTTATATAAAGAAGATGCCGCATATTGAGGGCTTTGCCAGAGTGCTTGAACTTCTGAATATCCTGGGTATGATTGCCAAAAAGAAAGAATTAAAACTTATTTCTTCAAAGACGATTTTAATAATGGATGAGGAAGATAATAAGAGACTAAATAAAGTTTTTGAATATATTATGCAGAACTTCCGTGAACGTATAAGTCTTGATGATGTGGCTGCTCTTGTCTATATGACACCAACATCATTCTGCCGCTATTTTAAACTCAGAACTCAAAAGACTTTTTCAGGTTTCCTTACCGAGGTAAGGATTGGAAACGCATGTAAATTACTGTCAAAAAGTAGTTATAATGTAGCTCAAGCTTGTTATTCAAGTGGATATAACAATATATCTAATTTTCACAGACATTTCCTGAATGTCACCGGTATGACACCAAACCAGTATCGAAAAAATGTTCTTAAGGCCAGTGAAGTTAAACTCTCTCCCTCATATTCTTAGAATTTCTGCCATTATTACCTAAGATTGTATACTTATTGGATAATATCATGGTATCTTATCATATTTGTAATTCATAATTTTAAGTATTCATACGAATAAACTGACCGCTCTTACGATAGAATATAGCTCATACTGACAGTAAATTTATTAACATGGGAAATCATTCGGAAGTATACCATAAGAAGTTAAGCACATTCATTATGGAAGACAACCCGGAAGTTATGTTAATTGGATCAGCAATGTTTTGATTTTTTCGAACGCATTGAAAACCTGGTGAGATACGGCATATCTTATTAAAATAGTGCTAATTGGAAAAGAATATATACATTTTTGATAATATATTAATGTTAACCATCATGATTGGGTTTTAATTTTACTGTAGCAATTATATTGAATAACAAATTGAATAATTTGATTGTTATATGTATTTTTTTAGAATAAGTTAATAGGTTTTTTCATATTTGAACTGTAATAAGAAAGGATTATTTTACATGCTGTATGTATTTTATTTAATCATGCAAATATCATAATTAAAAAATTATTAATGTGAGTCTATTCCCAGATGCAAAAATTTTAGATATTGATCTTACAAGTGGGCAGGTAATCAAGAAAACGGTTCCGGGTAATATTTTCCGTCTCTATCCTGGTGGTTCAGCACTTGGATTATATTTAATTCTTCAGGATATGCCGGCCAAAGTTGATCCGCTTGCTCCTGAAAATATGCTTGTTTTCTCCGTAGCTCCATTTACCGGATTAAATATTAGTGGTTTAAGCCGTATGGCAGTTACTACTAAAAGCCCTCTTACAGGGACTATCGGTGATAGTCAGGGTGGTGGTTTTTTCCCTGTATATCTTAAAGGAAATGGCTATGATGCTGTTGTTTTCAGAGGTAAATCTCCAAAACCGGTTTATGTCTATGTTAATGAAGATCAGGTTGAAATCAGGGATGCTTCTAAAATGTGGGGAAAGGTAACAGGTGACGCTGAAGCTTTATTAAGGGAAAATCTTGGTGATGATAAAGTAGAAATAGCACAGATAGGCCCGGCAGGTGAGAATATGGTAAGCTATGCCAGTATAATAAATCACTGTAACCGGGCTAATGGTCGCAATGGTACAGGTGCAGTAATGGGATCAAAAAACCTTAAAGCTCTGGTAGTGAAAAAAATAATTAATACTAAGCCTTTTGACCCCGAGGCATTTAAACCTCTGGCTAAGTCGGTAAAACAAAAACTTGAAGAGAATGAATGTGTTGCCGGTCTGGGAGAATTTGGAACCGATGGTGATCTTGAAGGGTTTAGTGATGATGGCTTCTTACCTACAAGGAATTGGAATACCGGATATTTTCCGGAAGGAGCAAAAGCAATTACCGGAACTACAATGTCAGAGACCGTCCTGAAAAGTCGTGATACATGCTATGCTTGTGCAGTAAGGTGTAAGAGAGTAGTAGAAATACCGGGCCTTGTTGATCCACTTTATGGAGGACCTGAATATGAAACATGTGGGACATTTGGATCTTATTGTTGTATTAATGATCTGCCAACAATATGTCGTGCAAACCAATTGTGTAACATGTTTGGTATTGATACAATATCATGTGGAGCAACTATTGCCTTTGCAATGGAGTGTTATGAAAAGGGTTTGATTGATACCAAA
This sequence comes from Bacteroidota bacterium, assembly GCA_011050615.1. Lineage (GTDB taxonomy): Bacteria > Bacteroidota > Bacteroidia > Bacteroidales > VadinHA17 > UBA9300. The sequence continues at coordinate 13,824 of DRFJ01000017.1, read as the reverse complement.
GATACAGGAGGATTAAACCTGAGTTTTGGGAATACAGAAATTATTGAACCATTGATCAGGATGATTGCCAGGAGAGAAGGTATAGGAGACTTGCTTGCTGATGGCAGCAAGAAAGCAGCTTTTAAGATTGGTGGAGGAGCTGATGAATTGAGTATTTCAGTCAAAGGTCAGGAATTACCTGCTCATATGCCCCAGTATAAGCCTGCTGTCGGGCTTATCTATGCAGTGAATCCTTTTGGTGCTGATCACCAGTCAAGTGAGCACGATACCTTTTTGATTATGCCTGAAGATAGCATTGAACGAAAGAGACTGGCTCAAATAGGTACGACTGCTGAATATGATAATCCATTCGTTATTGATGATGATAAAGTTAGGTTTGCTTTCGATTCACAATGTTATTTTTCCGTTCTTGATACTCTGTGTCTTTGTCAGTTTGTATGGGGCCCTTCATGGGAATTATATGGGCCAGATGATATGATAGAACTCTGTAAAAGTGGATTAGGATGGGAAACTTCACTATTTGAATTAATGAGAGTTGGTGAAAGGAGAATTAATATGATGAGATTCTTTAATGCCAGGGAAGGATTTACCAAGGAAGAAGATATATTGCCGGAAAGACTTTTTAAACCATTATTAGATGGCCCGTCAGAAGGCGTTCAGTTAGATAAGGAGGAGTTCTATAAAGCCAGAAATCTTTATTATTCTTTTGCTGGCTGGGATATGGAGTCAGGGAACCCGACTGAAAGCACATTAAGAAAGTTATCGCTTGGCTGGTTGCTGGATAAATAATTTTTATGAATATTTTACTTAATGATACTACAATTGAGATTCCGGATGATTATTGCCTTAAAGATCTTCTTAAATTGAAAGGATACAGAAGAGCTGCAGTAATAATCAATGATAAGCATATACTTATCAGGGAATATGAAAAAGTAATTCTAAAGAATAATGATGCAGTAAAGATTGTGAGAATATCTGGAGGAGGTTAATTAAGATAGTTAATGGGAGAAATATAGACCACGGTTTATGATTTAATCAGCAAAGAATAACAAATATTTATTAAATGACTACACTAAGAGGTTCATATTCCGTACTTATAACGCCAATGACGGATGATCAGGATATTAATATTGATGGCTTAAAGGAGAATATTGAGTGGCAAATTGAGAACGGAGTAAAAGGTATCTGTGTAACAGGTAGTACAGGTGAGTTTGCAAGTCTTACCAGGGAAGAACGACTTGAAATTGCTGAAGTATCAGTAGCACAGGTGAATGGCCGGATACCATGCATGGTTGGTACAGCATCAGAATCAACAAAGGAAACGATTCTTTATACAAGGCACGCACAGGATATAGGAGCGGATGGGGTACTTATTATTAATCCTTATTATTATAAACCTTCCTTTGAGGATATCTTTCTGCACTTTAAAGCTATTTCTGAAGTTGTTGATATTCCGATTATGTTATATAATAACCCGGGACATTCAGGCGTTGATATGAGCCCGGAGTTAATTGTAAGATTATCCAAACTTAAAAATGTTGATTATATTAAGGATGCATCCGGTGACCTGAGAAGAGTAGCGGATATAAAAAGACTTTCAAATGGAAACATAACGATCTTCTGTGGTGGAGAAGACCTTGCCTTTCAAAATTTCCTTCTGGGAGCTACTGGTTGGATTTGTGTGTGTGGAAATATTGTTCCAGAAGTCGCAACCAATTTATTTGAATTGGTAAATCAGAATAAGCATGAAGAAGCCAACGAGTTGTTTGAAAAATACTACCCACTTCTGGATATGCTGGAGAATTCACCAAAGGCTATTCAAATAGTAAAAAAATCACTTGAATTTATGGGACTTCCGGCAGGACCATGCCGTTTCCCGAGACAACCTTTGAGTATGGAAGAATCGGATAGCCTGAAAATACTGCTGAAAGAACTTGAAATCATTTAGGATTTATAATAAAAAAGATACAAACTTGTTGGATGAGGATGTATTGAAGTTTGAAACCTATTATTTAAATAGAGAAAGAAGTGGGCTCCCCTGTCTCGCTGGACCCGCTTATTGAGGCTTCAAATGAAGTAATAGAATTTTTTAATAAGGATTAATATTTCTTTCAAACGATTTCAAAACAAAACATAAAAATGAATTATAACAAACTTGTATTACGGTCTGCCCTTGTTTGGTTTCTCAATATTGTTGTCATTATGAATGGGTTTGCCCAGCATGTTAAGACACCGGTAACTGAATCCTGGAAGAGCTTTTCTGAAAATAAGAAGCAATCAATATTTTCCGGCTTGGAATGGATGACTATCGGTCCCGTAATAAATTCTGGAAGAGTAGAATCAATTGATGTAGTCCCTGGTAAACCGGGTATTATTTATGCAGGTTTTGGTTCTGGTAATTTATGGAAAACATGCAATCATGGATTCTCTTGGGAGCCAATATTTGATAATAATCCCGGATATAGTATTGGTGATGTATGCATTGCCCCCTCCAATAGTGAAATAATATATCTTGGAACCGGAGAAAACCTTAGGGCAAGGAGAGGGCATACCTTTGCAGGGGCAGGTGTATACCGGTCTCAGGATGGGGGCAAGACATGGGAATCTCTTGGACTTGAAAATACATATCATATTGGCAGGGTGGCTGTTCATCCTGAAAACCCCGATATTGTTTTTGTCGCAGCCCTTGGTCATTTTTATTCACCTAATCCTGAAAGAGGTTTGTTTAAAAGTACTGACGGGGGGAAAAAATGGAAGAAAGTATTGTACATTAATGAGCGTACAGGAGCTAATGATGTCATTTTTGCACCTGGTAATCCCGATATCTTATACGCCAGCACCTGGCAATGCAGCGAAGCAATAGGTGGTCCTGGCGGAAGTGTTTACAAGAGCACTGATGGTGGTGATACGTGGTTTGAGATTAGTAATGGATTGCCCCGGGGTGAGATGAACGGGAGAACCGGCCTGGCTGTTTCATACCAGGACGCTGATCTGGTATATGCATTAACCGACAACCTGAACCGGGAATTCGATGAGGGCACTGCCGAGCTATACATAACAGTGAATGGAGGTGATTCATGGAGCAAAACACATGAAGGAGGTCTTAATATTTTCAGCACCTTCGGCCATGTGTTTACCGATTGTTATATAAATCCGTTAAATGATAAGGAAGTATATCTTCTGGGAATATCAATCCTGAAAACATCTGATGCCGGTAAAACATTTACACAGCTCAGAGGCGAAATCAACAATATTGTTCCGGGTCCGGCTAATTTCTTCCACGTTGATCATCATGACATGTGGATAAATCCTGAAAACCCTGATCATATTATCGTAGGGAATGACGGCGGTCTGTATATATCATATGATAAATCAGCTTCATGGTTCAGGTATAATAATATCCCGGTTGGGGAGTTCTACTTCATTCGGACTGATAACGATGACCCATACAGGATTTATGGTAGTACCCAGGATGATGCAGCGGTAATGGGGCCGGCCATACCACTTAAAAAAAATAATGATAAATGGAAATACGTGTGGATTGATCCATGGACGGGTGGTGACGGTATAGTTACCGACCCCGATCCTGAAGATTCAAATACAGTATATTATGAATCACAAAATGGTGCTATCAGACGAAAAAATATGTCCACAGGTGAAACTGTTGTTATAAAACCTGAATTTCCTGAGAGCATAAATGATGAGTTTTTCACCGAATGGCTTACTCCATTCTTTGTTTCACAGTATAATCATGCAACCCTTTATTATGGTGCAAATTACCTGTTTAAATCAATCAACAGGGGTGATACATGGAAAGTGATCAGCCCCAATCTGGCAAAGCCTGCTGATGAAAATCGCCAGGGTGGTGGGATAACAGCGCTTAAAGAGTCGCCTGTTTGCCAGGGGCTTATTTATGCCGGTACTTCTTCTGGCGCAGCATGGATATCAAGGGATGATGGTATTACCTGGAAAGATATATCCGATGGATTACCTGCTAAATATATTAAGAGTTTTGCTCCTTCGCGTTTCAGCGAATCCAGGGTCTATGTTACCCTTAGTGGTATTAAGCAGGATGATTTTACACCTATGGTATTTGTGTCTGATGATTACGGGACAACATGGAATAATATAAGCTCGAATATGCCACACTCACCTGTTAATGTCATCCTGGAAGACTCTGAATATGAAGGTGTTCTTTATGTTGGTACATTTAACGGTACTCTCTTGTCAATTGACAGAGGTCAGTCATGGAATGTTATGGGTAAAGGCCTGCCACATAGTTTTGTTGCTGATATGACGATAATGACAAGGGAAAAGGACCTGATTGCTGCAACCCATGGTCGGGGGATATATAAGATCGATCTCGAACCATTATATGTTTATTTATCAGCAAACAGGGATAGTGCAAAAATACTTTATATTACAGAAGCTAAGCTGCCTGAAATGGATGCATCCGGAGAAAAACCTGATTTTACAACTCATTATAATGTTCATTTCAGTTTCTTTATACCAAGAAAAGATATCCTCGATATCAATATTATTGACCCGGACGGTCATACAGTATTTACTGAAAAGCAGGAATTCAGGGAGGGACTTAATACCTGGAGATGGGACCTGGTAACGGGCATAAATAAAAATGAAGAGGATAATCCATATTTCTATAAACAATTGGAATTTGCTGAGCCCGGATTATATATGATCAAAATTACCGGGAAGAATACAGACATGGGGGAAAATTTCATAATAAAATAGATTTTTCTGATATTCATATGTTTATACAGTATTATGATGAAATATAATAGTAATGGCTTCCTTTCAAGAGGACTATATGTTTTAGCATTATTATTCTGCAGCTTTATTTTAACTGCCGATGAGGTTCCGGACCCGGAAACATTTTTCGGACATAAACCAGGGGCTGATAAAAAACTTATAAGGTGGGACCAGATAGTATCCTATTTTGAAATACTGGATAACAACAATTCCAGGATTGAAGTCAGGGAACTTGGAAAAACAACCCTCGGGAATCCTTTTATCCTGGCAATAATATCATCACCAGAAAACCTTTCTAACCTCGATAAATATAGAGATATTTCGAAAAAGCTGGCAGAAGGACGAATAAGCCAATCTGAATCAGAAAAACTTGCGGAAGAAGGTAAGACCATTGCACTCATAACATGCAGCATGCATGCAACTGAATGCGGCCCTACCCAAATGTCACCCCTGCTCGCCTATGATCTTATAACAGGTGAATCTGAGGAAATAAGAAGTATTCTTAATAATGTAATTCTACTACTAGTACCATGTTGGAATCCGGATGGTAACATCATGGTAACCGATTGGTACAGGGAAAATGTAGACACCGAATTTGAAAGGTCCCCTATGCCCTGGTTATACCACTATTATGCAGGACATGATAATAACCGCGATGCCTTTATGCACAATCTTATTGAGACCGGATATGTCAATAATATCCTGTACCATGATTGGTTCCCCCAGATCTTCATGGACATGCACCAGATGGGAAGATCGGATGCAAGGCTATTTCTTTCTCCCCTTTATGAGCCAAGACATGAATCCCTGCACCCTTTGCTGACACGTGAGATTGAACTAACAGGAGCATATATGCGAACTTTGCTCGAAGAAAATGAAAAGAGTGGGGTTATACATTATGCAAAATGGAATCACTGGAGGATGTCGGCAATCCATACTGCTGCTCTCTGGCATAATGTCAGCACAATCCTGTTTGAGGCTGCAAGTGCAGATCTGGCAAGTCCCGTTTACCAGGAAGAAAGTGAACTTACGCCTAAATCTCATGGAGGTTTGGGTAAACAGGATAATGAACAGACTATTAATTATCCGAATCCATGGAAAGGTGGATGGTGGCGATTGGGAGATATTGTGGAGTATTCCTGCCTCTCCTGTATGGGATTCCTTGAATCAGCAGCACTGCATAGAGAACGATACCTGATGAATATGTACAGGATGGCCAGCAGCAATATCGAATCTGGTCTGAATGAACCACCGTACGCTTTTATTATACCTGCTGACCAAAAAGATCCCAACAGGGTAGCAAAAATGATCAATATACTAATAGCAAACGGTGTTGAAGTGCATATGTCAGAAAACGGATTCACTACCAGGGATGTAGAATACGGGCCAGGTACATACATAGTTCTTACATCCCAGGCATATAGACCATTTGTATTGGATATCCTTGGTCCCCAGTATTATCCTGATAGGCGACTGTGGCCAGGAGGTCCGCCGGAGCATACATTTGATATAACTGGCTGGACCCTTCCATATCTGATGGGTGTTGAAGTTGTAAAGGCTGAAAGATCTTTTAATGCCGAAATGATTCCTGTAAGTATGGCGGAAGCCCATGCCGGGAAAGTAACAGGTAAAGGTCCCAAATATATTTTTGATCATTATATTCTTGATAGCTACAAAGCTGTTAATAACTTATTAAAGGAGGGATTCAAAATAGGATGGGCAACAGAAGATATCTCTTTAGGTGGTAAGATATTCCCCGAAGGATCAGTAATTGTGTCAGGGAAAAAAGCTGGTAATATAATCAGGGAACTGGCAAAAGAGCATAACCTGCAGGTTTATGCAGGTAATCCCCGTACTGAAACAGTAACCATTAAACCTTTGCGTATGGGTCTGTACAAACCTTTTACAGCAAATATGGATGAAGGGTGGACAAGGTGGATATTTGATAACTGGGAATTTCCTTATTCATCATTGTATAATGTTGATATACAAAAAGGTAGCTTAAATAAGAATTATGATGTTATAGTGATTGCCAATATTCAACCTGAAAGCATCATAAATGGACATCCTGAAGGGATAATACCTGGTAAATATGCCGGTGGAATAGGAGAAAAGGGTATAGAGGCACTTAAGGAATTTGTAGGAGAAGGAGGAACCCTTATTACCCTTAATAAATCATGCAATTTTGCTCTTGATCATTTCAGGCTTCCTGTTATAGATGTAGCTGATGACTATGAGCCAAGTGAATTTTTCTGTCCGAGTGCAATACTCAGGGTTGATATTGACCTTGAGCATCCAATTGCGTATGGCATGAATAACCAGGCAGATATTATGTCGTATGGAAGCCCATTATTCAGGTTGATGGATGAGAATGAAATAAAAAACAATGATGTATTGTCTCTTGAAAATATTACGGTTATAGCCGGTTATACCAGTGAGAATCCTTTCAGAAGCGGACGGTTAATAGGTGAAACCATATTGAGGAAAAAACCCGTGCTTATTGAGGCCCGGTATGGGAAAGGAAAAATAATATTATTTGCCTTCCGGCCCCAAAACAGGGCACAGACGGAGGGAACTTTTATGCTCTTTTTTAATTCTTTGTATTATACGAAATAATATAAATTACTATCATCCTAAGCATAACGAAGGATTTGTGCGATGGAATAACAGAACCCCGCAGTGCGAGTCCCGAGACCCCGGAACGAGTGCTGAGAGATGGCCGAAGGCAATACTGGATTAATAGAATATTTAAAAATTATGAAAAAGCTTTTATTTATTATCATCATTTCCCTGTTCTCATTTACCTTTTTCGCTCAGGACACCATTTTTGTAACCGGTGCAGAGCGCTTAAAGGAATGGAAAAAACACAATGAGATGACAGAAAAGTCACTCTTCAGGAACCTGCCATGGATACAGGTTGGTCCACTTATGAACAGTGGCCGTATTTCATCAATTGTTGGGATTCCGGGAAATCCTTCAATTATTTATGCCGGAACACCTGTTGGAGGTGTATGGAAGACAGAAAATGCAGGAAGTACATGGTTTCCTGTTTTCGATGATCAGCCAACCCAGATGATAGGAGACATAGAAGTATTCCCGGATGACCCTGATCTTGTTTGGGTGGGAACAGGATCTTCCAATTTATCAGGATCGGCATTCCCCGGACTGGGTGTTTTCAAATCAGTCGACGGTGGTAAAACATGGGAACATAAAGGTCTTGAAGAAGGGCAGAATATTATGAGGATTGCTATCTCTCCTGACAACCCTGATATTGTGTTCGTTGCAACAATGGGGAATAAGTATTATCCTGAAGAAAAAACAATAGGCCTTTACAGGACGAAAGATGGAGGTGATACCTGGGAAAAAGTCTTATGTGATGACAGGTATACCGGTTGTGCAGATGTTGTTTTTAACCCTGAGAATACAGATATCCTTTATGCCACAATATGGAACAGAAAAGAAACAATCGGGCATGTGTGTAAATCTGTTGACGGAGGCAGCAGCTGGATTAAACTTACTGAAGGACTACCTGATGGTAAGAATATAGGCAGGATAGGAGTTGATGTTTCATCAACCAATCCTGATGTTGTATATGTATATATGAATAATCATAACAGGTCTGGAGCAGGGGAATCAGATTCAGGGGTTAAAGCAGAGAAAAAACAACAGGGACTTAGTCTTAATAAAGTGCGAAGAATGAACAGTAAAAGATTCCTGGAAACTGATTCTGTTAAAATAGAAACATTTCTCAGAGATTATGGCATACTTAGGTCATTCAGTCTAAATGATATAAGAAATTTTATAAAAAGCGGGGAGCACACACCCGAAACACTTTGTGATTGTATTGAGAAATACTGGATAGAAACAGATAAAAACAGGGACACAGGACCAAAAGTCGGAGGAGAGGTATACAGAACAGATAATGGCGGAGAAACTTGGTATAAAACTCATACTGACAGGTTATACCTGCTTTCAAGCTTCGGATGGTCATTCTGTGATATAAAGATATCTCCTGTTGATGAAAATGATATTTATATCCTGGGAGTTACACTGCAGCATTCAAATGATGGGGGAAAAACATTTGAACATATCGAAGGGAATCTTGTGCATATTCAACCAAATATTTCAAAATACTTGCACCTCGATCAGCATGATATATGGATTGATCCTGAAAATCCTGAAAGAATATTATTGGGTAATGACGGTGGTACTTTTATAACATATGACAGAGGTAAGAACTGGATGCATCATAATACTATACCAATAGGGATGTTCTACAAAATTGCTGTCGATATGGAGGAACCATATAATATTTACGGGGGAACACAGGACGATTCTCATGTGTATGGTCCTTCAGATCAGAATATTGCATATAATATTACCGACAGGTGGAAATATGTATGGCTCGATCGCTGGTCAGGAGGTGACGGCCTTCATATTATGCCTGATATCAATGACCCTAATACTGTTTATTACTCAAGCCAGAATGGTGCTCTGCGCAGGAAAAAAATGTCTGAGAATAAAAATGTTTTTGTAAGGCCTCAGAGAGAATTCTGTGAATATGCCCTGCGCCATGACTGGTCAACACCTTTCTACGTATCACCAGTAGAAGAAAATACCATATATTATGGAGCGAACCGGCTGTACAAATCCATTGACAGAGGTGATACATGGATAGCTTTAAGCCCGGACCTTACCAGCGATGCAGGACCAGGCAAAAAAAAGGATGATAAACTAAGCTCATTTGCAATATGTGATAGTAACCCTAATATTATTTATACTGGTTCAAATGAAGGTATTATTAATGTAACAAGAGATGGAGGTAAAACATGGACCAATGTTAGCGAATCACTGCCTGATATTAGAGTTAATTCTATTGATATCTCTGATTTTGACAGTCAAACAGTATATATTGCACTTTCACCGACAAATGCCGATCGTAATCCATATCTTTTCTGTAGCAATGACTACGGAAAAACATGGAAGAGTATAAACGGTAACCTGCCTGTGGAAAAAACCAGATGTATTATTGAAGATCCGGTAAAGAAGGGATTGTTATTCGCAGGTACAGAACTGGGAGTATATGTTTCTCTGGATGATGGAGAAAAATGGCACTCTCTTAATACAGGCCTGCCTGCTGTTTCAGTTGATGACCTGCTTGTACATCGAAGAGCAAACGAATTGGTAATAGGTACATATGGAAGAGGTATCTATAAAATGGATATAACTCCTTTAAGAGAAATAAATGATGAAATTATTTCTGAAGATCTTTATTTGTTTAAAATAAAAGAAGCAAAAATACCCCAACAAAGGGATTATGAAGGAGATTGGTTTTTTGAGACAGCTGAATATCCTGAATTTGTATTCTACATGAAAAGCGGGGCGGAAGTCAAAGCAGAAATTGAAAATGAATCAGGTGAAACTGTAAAAACAATTGATTTTAATGCCGAAAGTGGAATAAATGTAATTTCATGGGACCTGATAAAAAGACCGGCAAGATATACAAAATCTGCCTATAAGACAGGTACAGAATTATATCCTCCGGGTTCATATAAGGTGATGATCATACATGATAATAGCCTGGCTGAGAGAACTTTCCTGCTGACTGAGCATGATAACTCCAATGAAAATTAAAATATCAATAATTAATGAAGATCTTACTCAGAATATCGGGCTTATTTTTTATTATTGCTGCGTTATTTAGTTGTGGCAATGAAGGCAGAAAACTGGTTGAAAAACCCAATGTACTTTTCATTGCAGTTGACGATCTTAATGACTGGATAGAACCACTGGGGGGGCACCCCCAGGTTATTACACCTTCTCTCTCACGATTGGCTGAAGAAGGAGTATGTTTCAGCCAGGCTTATTGCGCGGGTACAGCTTGTAATCCATCCAGAACAGCTTTGTTAACAGGTAAAGCACCGTATAAAACCGGAATGTATGTTAATATGCAGGTCTGGAGAGATGTACTGGGAGATGTACAAACTTTACCCCAGTATTTTACTGCCAATGGGTATTGGTCAGCTGGTGCAGGTAAAATTTTCCACAATAGCCAGCCTGATCCTGCATCGTGGGAAGACTATTATCCTTCAAAAAAACAACATATGCCGAAATATTATCATCCTGGCAATGGTGTACAGGTGAGTATGCCCGTGTATGATGGATTGTATACGGCATTTGACTGGTCACCCATACCACTGAGTGATGAAGAAACAGCTGACTGTGGATCGGTTGACTGGGTCATTGAACAGTTGAACAGAGAACACGAAAAGCCCTTTTTCCTCGCTTGCGGGATATACAGGCCTCACCTGCCATGGTATGTGCCTCAGAAATATTTTGATATGTTTCCTCTTGATTCAATCGAGTTGCCATTAATAATAGAAAATGACAGAGATGATTTGCCACCCGGAGCCCTGGAACTTAATGAAGGACAGAGGAGATATCATAATGCAGTAACAAAGCATGGCTTATGGAAGGATGCCATACAGGGATATCTTGCATCAATTACCTATGCAGATGCTATGGTTGGAAGATTGCTTGATGGACTTGCCGCAAGTTCTTATGCAGATAATACAATTATAGTATTATGGTCAGATCATGGGTGGGCACTGGGTGAGAAGGAACACTGGCGTAAATATCATATTTGGGAAAACATAGCTAATGTTGTTTTGATGATTAAAGTACCGCCAGGAATCAAATCATTACCGGGTGGCTCATCGGCTGGAATAATGTGTGACCGTACAGTATCTTTGCTGGACATATATCCTACACTCATTGAATTATGTAATCTGCCCCCAAGGGATGATATGGATGGCAGAAGCATAGTACCCTTACTTGAGGATCCTGGAAAAGAATGGGATTATCCGGCTATAATCTCATCTCGCAGAATGGATTTCGGAATAACAAAGGGAAAATGGAGATACCTGTGGTATAATAATAATGGGGGTGAAGAACTGTATGACCTGGAAAGCGATCCTCATGAATGGTATAACCTGGCGGGCAATCCTGAATATAAAAATATTCTTGAAGAAATGGCAAAATTCCTGCCCAAAGATCCGCATCCGATAGTTCCGTGGTAACTAACATGGAGTAGAGAACACGTATTGAAAAATTGATAATTATGAATAAGTTTGTAAATGAATGTTATATAATTATAATCAAATGAAACGAGCTTTTAAATTCTTGGTACGTTATAGTTACATGGGAGCCTTAGCCTTAGCATTGGTAGCTCCCGGCTGTAAAAAGGAGCTTAAAAAGCATCCTAATGTAATATTCATCTCCTTCGACGACCTTCGTCCCGAACTAGGATGCTATGGTAATCAGGAAATAAAATCACCCAATCTTGACAGGTTTGCCGAGAAAGGCATGGTCTTCCTTAACACTTACTGCCAGGTTGCTGTATGTCAACCTTCTCGGGCAAGCTATATGACAGGATTGAGACCCGATTCGGTTGGCTCATGGCACCTGGGCGACCATCACAGGGGTGTTCATCCTGATATAGTTACCATGCCACAATATTTTCATAACTATGGTTACTATACAGTATCAATAGGTAAGATTTTCCATAATTTTGTTTATGATTCAATTTCCTGGGACGAGCCTGACCTCAGGCCTGAGGAATATAGAACTCCGGATAAGATAAACAGGGATGCTGAATCATTTCACTATGACGATGCCATTACTGCTAGGCAGTTGGAATTAAGAGCAGAACGTAAACGCAATAATCCCGGGCAAAAACTATATGCTGATGGATGGGGATATGGTAAATCAGTTGAAGCTCCTGATCTGCCGGATGAAGTTTTGTATGATGGGGCACAAACCGAGCTGGCAATTGAAACAATAAAGAGACTCAAGGAAATGGATAAACCATTTTATCTGGCCCTCGGTTATTTCAGGCCTCATCTTCCCTTTGTTGCACCAAAGAAATACTGGGATCTTTACAATACTGACAGCATCACGCCTGCTCCCAATCCCTTCCTTCCTGTTGATGCACCCGGTTTTGCCATGAATTCTACTTATGAACTGGGGGCATGCTATGATATCGCGGAATATCAAAAACATCCAGCCCTCGGACCTTTGCCGGACTCCATACAGAAAATGCTTAAACACGGATATTACGCCTCTGTAAGTTATGTTGATGCTTGTTTCGGGAGATTGATTAATGCACTGGAAAATATGGACCTGATGGATAATACTGTAATTCTGCTGGTAGGAGATCACGGTTGGAAGCTTGGTGAACACGGCAGCTGGTGTAAGCAAACTAATTATGAGATTGATACACGGGTACCAATGATAGTCTATGCGCCCGGTACAATGGGAGCAGGGAAAAAAACAACACGACTGACGGAGCTTGTCGATATATTTCCGTCGCTTTGCGAGCTGGCCGGGATTGAAGTGGCTGACTATCTGCAGGGGACAAGTATTGTTCCCTTGCTTAAAAACCCCGAAAGGGAATGGAAATCAGCTATCTTCAGCCAGTTCCACAGGCGTCCGCGAGTTGCTGTCGATGGACAAAGGTATATGGGGTATGGGATGCGAACCGAAAAATATCACTATATAGAATGGTATCACTGGGATGATGAGAAAAACAGACCACTTGATTCGGTAAGCTGTGAACTGTATGATCATACAAATGATCCACAGGAAAACTATAATATTTTCGGAAAGCCAGGCAATGCGGATCTTATCACCCAATTAAGCAGGCAGCTAAAGGCAGGATGGAGAGCGGCCAGGCCAAATATTGAGAAATGAGTTATTAGGGATGAGTTGATACAAGCATTGGGGAAATGGTATTCTACTTTTAAATAACTTTTACTAGTAAAAAATGTTTATGAATGTGGAATAATTAACACCGAACACCGAATTAAACTCACCACTCATCTTTAATCTCTCTCCGCTTCTTCATATGCTTCCCTGCTACCTCCTGCCGGCAATGTAATAATCACTCCAACAACTTAAACCGTCAGTTCATAACCGGCTCCGTGTCATACGATGAAATTAACCGACTGGCAGAAATATAAATGTTACAGAACAAAAACTTCTCCTTGACTATTC